>CAYZSE010000024.1:0-28586 GCA_964481035.1 uncultured Geminicoccaceae bacterium
GCCGGCTGTCGTCGGCGAGCGCCAGGGCCAGTCGGCGAGGAGTCAGATCATGCATGACGCCGAATATGCGATGACCACGATGCTCGTGCAACGCGACCAACGTATGTCGCCGCGGCGATCGACGCTGCACAGTCGCGACGCCGACCGGATCGCTGCGACGCTGCGACGGCAGCACGTCGCCCCAGCGGGCGGCTCGCGGGCCGCGGGTCGTGAGCTCGAGCCACTCGCGCCGGCCAACGAGACCCAAACCCGACCGCGAGCGCCGCCGCCGGCTCGCTCCTTGCCGACGGAAGATGACGGCCTGCGGGATCCAGATGCCCGCCGCACCGACGGCGCGCGCGTGGGCTATCGCGCGCGCGCATCGGCCGTATCGCCGTCATCCACACCGAGGGGCGCGCAGCCAGCCCACGGCTGAGCGCGAAGGCGACCGATGCGAGGAGCACCGGCGCAGGGTTTTTGCGCCGGTGTGACCCCGCTCAGCCGTGGCGATATTCCTTCGACTTGAAGGTCAGGTGCGCGACGGCCTTGGGTGCGGCCGCGATCCGGCGAATGTCGGCCCAGGTCTGCTTGTAGTTGGGAATGACCAGCTCGTTGGTGCCGGCATTGACGACGTTGCCCTGCACGCCGGTGGGGTAGGCGAACAGCATGAAGGTCTCGCCGCGCCGCGCGGTCGGTGTCGGATAGACCATCGCCTGGGTCGAGCCGGCGTCGTTGTAGACCTCGACGAGGTCGCCCTCGCCGACCTCGAGCTCGGCCATGTCGTCGGGGTGCATCTCGATGAAGGGAAACGGCCACCGGTCCATCACGAACTCGTTCTCGACGTCGAGATAGGCCGATTGCCAGACCTGGTTGGCGCGCCCGTTGTTGATGAGGAAGCGGTAGGCGTTTTTCTGCTCCTGCTTGCCCGGTGCCTGAAGGCCGCGCCAGGGCGCATCCATGAAGCGCGCCTTGCCGTCCTCGGTGGAGAAGACGCCGTCGGTGTAGAGCCGCGCCGTGCCCGCGATCAGGCCGTTCTCGAAGCCGGTCGCCGGCTCCTGGAAGCCGTTGGTGCCCATCGCCCGCAGCCGCTCGTAGGTGACGTGCTCGCCGCCGTGGGCGTTGGCGTGGTAGCCGTCCATGAAGGCGTCCTCCTCGGTTTGCCAGTCGAAGCCTCGGAACTGCTCGGCGTAGGCGTCGGCGCCGGCCTCGCGCAGCACACGCTCCAGGTGGTTGGCGAGCCGCGCGGCGATGAGGCAGTCGGGCAACGCCTGGCCGGGCGGGTCCATGTAGCGCTCGGTGAGCCGCATGCGGCGCTCGCCGTTCATCGAGGTCAGATTCATCTCGCCGGAGGTTGCCGCCGGCAGGACGACGTGGCAGGCCTCGCCGATCTTGGTCGGCACGATGTCGACGTCGACGGCGAAGAGGCCACCCTGGCGGATGGCGTCGACGATCGCCGCGACGAGCGCCTCGCGGTCGCCCGCCGGGACGCCGTTCATGGCGTCCTTCACGAGGTCGGTGCGCCGTTTATAGGCGCGCTTGAACTCGTGCGCGTTCAGCGTCGTCTTGTAGTGGTCGCAGCCCCAGATGTGGTGGACCCCGCCGTCGCCGGCGATCAACAGCTGATCGACATAGGCCGCCGGTCGGCCGACGTGGCTGTCGTTGGGCCGGACATAGCCCTCCTGGTGGCCGCCGAGCCGTACGACGCCGCCGCCGAGCCGGCCGACATTGCCGGTGGCGAGGGCGATGTTCACGAGCGCGCCGTTGGTCCGATAGTTGTCGTTGCCCCAGATCAGGCCTTTCTCGTAGCCGAACATCGTCCGCCGGCGCGCGCCGTCCGCCTTGGGCTCGGCGATCCACCGTGCCGCCTCGACGATGTCCTCGGGTGCCAGCCCGGTGATCGCCGCGGCCTCGTCGATTGACATGCGGCAGCCCTCGACCGCCTGCTCGAAGCTCGTGAGGTGGCCGGGGTTCGATTCCGACACCCCGCGCGCGGGGTAGAGCGGCGGCCGTGAACGGGGCTCCCGCAACGTCGAGGCCTCGATGAAGTCCCGGTCCACCCAGCCCTGGTCGGCGATGTAGGTGAACAACGCGTTGAACAGCGCAAGGTCCGTGCCCGAATTGACGGCGAGGTGGAGGACGTTGTCCTTGCCGGCCTCCGCCTCGCAGGCGTTCACCGTCACCGTCCGGCGCGGGTCGACGATGACGATACGCGCGCTCGCATGCTCCTCGTCGGGCATGAGCGCGCGCTTCGTCGCCAGCGACGCGCCGCGCAGGTTGGGGATCCAATGGTTCAAGAAGTAGTTGCTCTGGGTCTCCAGCGCGTTGGCGCCGACGGCGACGATCGTGTCCGCCAGCTCAGCGTCTTCGTAGGCGTTGTTGAGCTCGCCGACGCCCATGTCACGGGTGCCGTGCACCTCGGAGTTGTAGGCGGGCCGGTTGTGGATGCGGATGTTCCTCACCTTCATGGCGCCGAAATAGAGCTTGCCGGTGCCCCAGGTGTTCTCGTAGCCGCCGCCGGCGCCGCCGTGGTCGAAGGCGGACACGATGAGCCCGTCCTCGCCCTCCTCGTCGATCACCGCGGCGGTGACGCGCGCCACGAGGTCGAGCGCGTCGTCCCAGCTCGTCGGCTGCATCTGGCCGTAGCGCCAGACGAGCGGGTCGGTGAGCCGCTGGAGCTGGGTCGACCGTGACCGGCTGTAGCTCATCTCGGCCATGCGCGCGCCGCGGACCGAGCCGAGACCGCCGTTGACCACACAGCGCTTGTCGGGCTTGACGACGAGGTGCACGTCACGCGCGTTCTGCTTGACGATGTTGTACATCGAGGGCGCGTACCAAGCCTCGGCCTCCGCACCCTGCTGCTCGGAGAGGTCCACGCCGAAGGCGTTCTGATCGGGCGCGGTGCCGCCCTGGCGGTTCGCGTCCCAGGTGTAGGCGTGGTAGCCGCAGCCGACGATGCAGTAGTGGCAGACGACGTTGTGCTTCGTGGCATCCGCCGGAATGATCGGCAGGCGGCCGATCTGACGCTTGAAGGCCATGTCCGATCCTCCCTCAGAGCACGTTCGAAAGACGGCCGTAGATCAGCTCGTCCACGCCCTCGGCGTAGATGTCGCCCTGATCGTCGACCCTGAGCGTGAACTGCGGCAGGTTCTGGGTCGCCTGCCCCCAGATTTGCTGGCCGCCCTTCTCGGGATCGAAGCGGGAGTAGTGGCCCGGACAGTTCAATGAACGGTCGTCGGCGCTGTAGAAGAGGCCGTAGCCCTTGTGCGGGCAGAGGATCGAGAAGGCGACGACGTCGCCTTCGGGTCCGACGCCGCCCTCGACCGGCCGGCCGAGCTTCAAGAGCACGCCCGGCGACGATGCATCCGGGTAGTCGATGTCCACGGGCACGTCGACCTCGAGGTCGGCGAGATTGGCGAGCCGGTTGGAGGGATAGTCGACGAGCGCCCGCGCTCGCGCCGTCGTCGCCCCCCCGCCGGCGACCGCCACCGTCGCAGCGCTTGCGGCCGTCGCGGCACCGCCCTGCATGAAGCGACGTCGGCCGACGTCGACGAGCTGCCTGCATCTGCTCATTCTTGATCCTCCCTGCATTGATGGTCGGGAGGTGAATCTTGCGTCGTCCCTCCCTTGGTCGATGAAGGTAGCGCAACGCCGACACATCGTCGACGGTTCGGGAAAAGTCGAAGCGTGGGATCGGGTGGGGTGCGCCGCGGCTGCGACGCGCGCCTCTGCTCCTCCGGCACAGCGCAGAGGCCAAAGCTCCAGGGGTGAGGGTTTGCGCGCAAGAAACGGGATGCGGGGCGAGCGTCACGAGTGCACATCCACGCACGCCCACATGGGGAGACGTGAAGATGACGAACTCAGGCCTCGATCCCGAGGACGCGACCAAGCGCCGCGCCATCGCCGACCGCGATCCCGCGAGCGATGGCGCGTTCGTGTTCGCGGTGACGACGACCGGGGTCTATTGCCGCCCGAGCTGCCCGAGCCGGCGACCGCGGCCGGAGCACGTCCGCTTCTTCGATCTGCCCCGCCAAGCCGAGGCGGCGGGCTTTCGCCCCTGCCGCCGCTGCCGGCCGGACCAGGTCTCGCTGCGGCAGCGCCACGCGGCCGCCGTCGAGACGGCGTGCCGACGGCTCGAGACGGCGGAGGAGGAGCCGTCGCTCGCCGCGTTGGCGGCTGCGGCCGGCTTGAGCCCGCATCACTTTCACCGCGTCTTCAAGCGCGCGACGGGCATCACGCCCAAGGCCTACGCCCAGGCCCTGCGCGAGCGCCGCGTCGCGGGAGCGTTGGCGCGGCCGGGAGCACGGGTCACGCACGCCGTCCACGCGGCCGGCTACGGCAGCGCCGCCCGTTTCTACGAGGGGGCCGGAGCGAGGTCGGGGATGGCACCGCGCGCCGCCGCCGCCGGCGGCGAGGGGGAGACCGTCCGCTTTGCCATCGCCGACAGCTGGCTCGGCCGCGTGCTGGTCGCGGCGACCGTGCGGGGTGTCTGCGCGGTCCATCTGGGCGACGACGACGACGCCCTCGAGGCGGAATTGGCGAGACGCTTTCCCGCTGCCCGCCACGAGCGGGGCGACGTCGACCTCGGCCCCCTCGTCGCGGCGGTGCTCGCCCGGATCGAGCGGCCGGCGACCGCCGAGGAGCTGCCCCTCGACATTTGCGGCACGGCTTTCGAGCATCGGGTATGGCAGGCGTTGCGGGCGATCCCGCCGGGCGAGACGCGCAGCTACGCGGAGATCGCCGCGGCCATCGGCAGGCCCGGCGCGCAGCGCGCGGTGGCGCGGGCCTGCGCCGCCAACCCGGTGGCGGTGCTGACGCCGTGCCACCGCGTTGTCCGCCGCGACGGCGGCCTCGCGGGCTATCGCTGGGGCACCGCGCGCAAGGCCCGGCTCCTCGGCCGCGAGGCGGACGGGTCGTGAGGGCCGTCCGGCCGGGCCCGTCCCCGCCGCTCACCGGACCGACCGGCGGGCTCGGCGATCCGGTGCAGCGGTGGACCTGCTGTTCGGGTGACCGCCCCGGCTGCGCCCTCCGTCCACTGGGCAGGCAAATGCGCTAGACTGCAGCGATGGCCGGCTCGCCTCATCTGCTCGTGGTCGACGACGACCGCGAGATCCGTGATCTGCTCGAGAGGTTTCTCGAGCGGCACGGCTTTCGCGTCGATGTCGCGCGGGACGGCGAGCAGATGTTCGCGGCACTCGGGCGCGGCGTCTTCGCCCTCGTCGTCCTCGACGTCATGCTGCCGGGCGAGGGCGGGGTGAGCCTCTGCCGACGGCTGCGCTCGCGCTCCGACACGCCGGTCATCATGCTGACCGCGCTCGCCGACGAGGCGGATCGAATCGTCGGTCTCGAAGTCGGTGCCGACGACTATGTCGTCAAGCCCTTCAGCCCGCGCGAGTTGCTCGCCCGGATCCGCGCCGTTCTGCGCCGCACAGGCGGGCCGGAGGTGCGGGCCGTTGCCCCGCACCGGGCCGATGCGTGCCGCGACAGTCTCACCTTCGCCGGCTGGCGGCTCGATCCGGCACGCCGCGAGCTGCACGACCCCGAGGGCGTGCTGGTACCGCTGACCGCCGGCGAGTTCGATCTGCTCCAGGCCTTCGTCGAACGCCCGCAGCGCGTGCTGAGCCGCGACCTGCTGCTCGACGCGACGCGCGGCCGCGAGGCAGGCCCGTTCGACCGTAGCATCGACATGCAGCTCGGCCGGTTGCGGCGCAAGATCGAGGCCGATCCGAAGGCACCGGAGCTATTGAAGACGGTGCGCGGCGGCGGCTACCTGCTGACCGCAGCGGTCCACCGCGAGCGCCCGCGTTGAGCCGGCTCTGGCCCGGCGGGCTCGCCTGGCGGATCGTCGGGGTCGTGCTGCTCGTCGTGGTGGTGGTCCAGGCCATCGGCCTCGCGCTGTTCGTGGTCGATCGAGGCGACCGCGCGCGGGAGCTCCTGCGCGCGACCTCACGCCAGATCGTAGCCACCACGCGGCTCTACGAGCGTGTGCCGGAGGATGCGCGCGATCTCGTCCTCGATGCGGTCGGCAACCCACTGATCCGGCTGCGGCACAGCGGGGAGCTCGGCTTTCTCGCCGCGCAGGGCTTCGAGCCGGCGCCCTTCTGGATCGCTGCCGGCGTGCGGCAACGGCTGCGGCCGCTGGCCGAGCGCGACGTGCGCGTCTTCGTGCGCCGCCCCTTCGCCGACGACACCGCGCCCAGGCTGCGGCGAGGCGAGGAGCCGCCCGGACCGCCCCGCTGGCGGCGCGGGCGGGGCGAGTTCGAGCCGTCGCGGCGGCGGCTGGCGGTGAGCGTGCCGCTGGTGGACGGCGGCTGGCTCACCTTCATCGTCGCCTCCGAGGCCACGGCCGTGGGCTGGCTCGTCCGCTCGGCGCTCTATTGGGCACTCATCTTGGCGGTCGTGCTGATCGCCGCGATCTGGGCGAGCGGGCGGGTCGCCAAGCCCTTTCGACGCTTCGCCGCAGCCGCGGACCAGCTCGGCACCGACCTCCGCGCCCCGCTCCTGCCCGAGACCGGCAGCGGCGAGCTGCGCCAAGCCGTGCGCGCCTTCAACCGCATGCAAGAGCGCATCCGCCGCATGGTCGACGACCGGACCCTGATGCTCGGCGCGATCAGCCACGATCTGCGGACGATGCTGACGCGGCTGCGGCTGCGGGTCGAGCTGATCGACGACGACGCGCAGCGCGCCAAGGCCGAGGCCGATCTCGACGAGATGCAGGCGATGCTCGAAGGCACGCTCGCCTTCGCCAAGAGCCAGACCGCGGCGGACGCGAGCGAGTCCGTCGACCTCGCAGCGCTGTTGCAGACGATCGCGGACGATGCCGTCGTGCCCGAGGCCGCGCTGGACTACGCCGGTCCGGATCGCTGCGTCGTTTGGGGCCGTCCGGTGGCCTTGCGGCGGCTGTTCGCAAACCTCGCGACCAACGCGGTACGCTACGGCGGCGGCGGCACGATCCGCCTGGAGACCAGCGACGATGCGGTCGTGATCGCGGTGGAGGATGCCGGGCCAGGCGTTCGCGAGCCCGACCTCGAGCGGATGTTCGAGCCGTTCGTGCGTCTCGAGACGTCGCGCTCGCGCGAGACCGGCGGGGCCGGGCTGGGCCTCGCCATCGCCAGGACGATCGCGCGCGAGCACGGCGGCGAGATCACCCTCGCCAACCGCCAGCCGACCGGCCTCGTAGCGACCGTCGTGCTGCCGCTCGCCTCGGCTCGGTGAGAGCTCGCCCGGGCTACGGTCGGATGCTCAAAAAGCAACGCGATTGAAAGCTGTTGCGATCAGTGGTTAAAGTTCCTCGCCAAACTTGGGGACTTAACCGCCGGTGACCGTACGCGTCGAGACGCTGCCCGAGTTCGCGTTCGCGCGGCTCGCCCGCCTGCTCGCCGGCATCGCGCCGGCGGCGTCGGGAGCCGATCTTTCGATCGGTGACCCCAAGGGCGACCCGCCGCCGTGGCTCGTCGAGCGGATCGCCGAGAACGCGGCGGCCTTCCGCGGCTATCCGCCGCCTGCCGGGCAGCCCGCGCTCCGCGCCGGCATCGCCCGGTGGCTGGAACGCCGCTACGGCGTCACCGTCGATCCCGATCGGGAGGTGCTGCCGGTCGCGGGCACCAAGGAGGGCCTCCACCTGCTCGCGAGCGTGGTCATCGAGCCGCCGACCGCGGGCCCACCCCCGGTGGTGCTCATGCCCGACCCGCTGTACCAGGTCTATTACGGGGCCGCGGTGATGGCCGGCGCCGAGCCGGTGCCGCTGCCGGCGGTCGCCGCCAACGGCTTTCTCCCCGACCTCGAGGCCGTGCCGAGCGAGCTGCTGGAGCGCTGTCGGCTGTGCTATCTCTGCTCGCCGAGCAATCCCCAAGGGACCGCCGCCGGCCTCGCCTACTGGCGCCGCGCCCTCGCGCTCGCCCGCGCCCACGGCTTCGTGCTCGCCGCCGACGAGTGCTACTCGGAAATCTACCACGGGCCCCCGCCGCCGGGCGCCCTCGAGGCGGCGCGGGCGATCGGCGAGGGGCTCGGCGGGCTGGTCGTCTTCAACTCTCTCTCCAAGCGGTCCAACGCGGCCGGGCTGCGCGTCGGCTTCATGGCGGGCGACGCCGATCTCCTCGCCCGAACCTTGAAGGTGCGCCGCTACGGTGGTGCCACCATCCCCACCCCGCTGCAGCACGCGGCCTTGGCCCTCTACGACGACGAGGCTCACGTCGCCGCGATCCGCGCCGAGTACACGGCCAAGATCGACGACGCGCTCGCGGTCCTCGGCGGGCGGTTCGGCGCCTACCGTCCGGCGGGCGGGTTCTTCTTGTGGCTCGAGGTCGGCGACGGCGAGGCGGCGGCACGGCATCTGTGGGCGCACGCCGGAATTCGCGTCGTGCCCGGGCGCTACCTCAGCGCGCCGGGTCCGGACGGCATCACGCCCGGCGATCGCTACATCCGCCTCGCGCTCGTCCACGACCGGGCGACATCCCGCACCGCCGTGGCGGTCGTCGCCGACCAACTGGCCTGTCACGTCGAAGGAGCCTGAGCGGACCATGGCTACGCGTTACGACACCCCGTTCGTCAGTGAGGGCCTGCGCGAAGGGCTTCGCCGTGGCGCCGTGCGCGCCGTCGGCGGCGGCCTGCTCGCCGTCGCCGCGCTGCTCGCCTTGACCTTGGCCGCCCACCATCCGGGCGATCCGACCTGGAACCACGCGACCGGCGCCGCCGTCCGGCACCCGCTCGGCCACTTCGGCGCGGTCACGAGCGATCTGCTGCTGCAGCTCTTCGGGCTCGCCGCCTGGCTCCTTCCGCTCGTTCTCGCCGCCTGGTCCGCGCGCTTCCTCTTCCTGGCGCCACATCCGCGTCCGCTCCTGCCGGCGACGTCGTTGCTGATGGCCCTGCTCGCGGTCCCCGCCGCGATCGCCGACAGCCCATGGCTGGCGAGCGTCGCCGGCGCCGGTGGCGTGCCCGGCGGGCTCGTCGGCTACGAGCTGTGGAGCCGCTTGGCCCTGCCGCTGGGAGCGACGCTCTACGGTTGGCTGAGCTTCGTGGCAGCGGTCGCGGCGACGGCGGCCGCCGTCGCGGTGCTCCCGCGCGAGGCGGTCGTGGGTCTCGATCGGATCACGAGCGCCGCGGCCCGCGCGGTCGCCATGGGGCTCCCGTGGGTGCGCGCCCTCGCGGGGTCTTTGCCGCAGCGGTTCGTCCGCCTGCTGGGGCGTCTGCCCGCCCGGAGCGCGGTCGCCGAGCGAGCGGCCGGCATCGCGGCATTCGGGCGCCGGCCGCACCCCGGCCCGGTGGGCCAGGCCGGATCCGTCGTGGCCCAACCCGACGACGGGGCGATGCCGCCCTGGGACGCAGCACCGAGCGGCGATGCGGCAAGAGCGCAAGCGGCTTCGGCACTCGCGGGCGCGTTCGCCGCCGAGCTGCCGGTGGCGGCCGAGCCCAAGCCCCGGTTCGAGCGTCGTCCGGCGGCGGGACCAGTGAGCGGCGACGGCTTCCAGCTGCCGGGACTCGGCCTGCTGGCGGCGGTCAAGGCGGGGGCGCGCGCCGCCCCCGACGAGCGCCAGCTCGAGGAGATCAGCCGCGAGCTGGAGAAGGTCCTCGACGACTTCGGCGTCAAGGGGGCCATCGTCGACGCCAAGCCGGGACCGGTCGTCACCCTGTTCGAGCTGGAGCCCGCACCGGGCACCCGCGCGGCGCGCGTCGTCAGCCTCGCCGAGGATATCGCCCGCTCGCTGTCGGCCGTCTCGGTGCGCGTCGCCATCGTCCGCGGCCGCAACGTCATCGGCATCGAGCTGCCCAACCCGGTGCGCGAGACCGTCTATCTGCGCGAGATCCTAGGCTCGGAGGCGGCCGACAACCCGAAGACCCGGCTCGGCCTCGCCCTGGGGCGCGACATCTCGGGCGATCCCGTCGTCGCCGACCTCGCGCGGATGCCGCACCTCCTGATCGCCGGCACCACCGGCTCGGGCAAGTCGGTGGCGATCAACGCGATGATCTTGTCGCTGCTCTACAAGTTCAGCCCGGAGAGCGTGCGCTTCATCATGATCGACCCGAAGGTCATCGAGCTCTCGGTCTACGACGGCATTCCGCACCTCTTGTCGCCCGTGGTCACCGAGCCGGCCAAGGCAGTGGTCGCGCTGAAGTGGGCGGTGCGCCAGATGGATCACCGCTACCGGCTGATGTCGCATCTCGGCGTGCGCGACATCCAGGCCTACAACCGCCGCCTGCAGGAGGCGCGCTCGTCCGGCGAACCGCTGACCCGCCGCGTGCAGATCGGCTACGACGCCGCCACCGGCCTGCCGCAGTTCGAGGAGCAGGCGATCGACACGACGGTCCTGCCGCAGATCGTGGTGGTCGTCGACGAGGTCGCCGACCTCATGCTCACCGCCGGCAAGGAGGTCGAGGCCCAGATCCAGCGGCTGTCGCAGAAGGCCCGCGCCGCCGGCATCCATCTCATCGTCGCCACCCAGCGGCCGTCGGTCGACGTGCTCACCGGCGTCATCAAGGCCAACATGCCGTGCCGCATCAGCTTTCGGGTGAGCTCCAAGATCGACAGCCGGACGATCCTCGGCGAGCCCGGCGCCGAGCAGCTCCTCGGTCAGGGTGACATGCTGCTCGTCAACGCCGGCGAGCCGCCGCGCCGCGTCCACGGGCCGCTCGTCTCCGATGCCGAGGTCGAGCGGGTGGTGGGCCACCTCAAGGCTCAGGGCGAGCCCGAGTACCTCCACGACGTCACCAGCGAGGAACCGTCCTCGACGGGCGCCCCGTCGAGCGACGGCTACGGCGATCTGTTCGCCTCCAACGTCGAGACCGGCGACGCCGAGGATGCGCAGTACAACGAGGCGCTCAAGATCGTCGCCGAGGAGCAGCGCGCCACCACGAGCTTCCTGCAGCGCAAGATGCGCATCGGCTACAACACCGCCGCGCGGCTGATCGAGCGCATGGAGGAGGATGGCTACGTGTCCGCCGCCGACCATGTCGGCCGCCGCCAGATCCTCGTCGGCCGCGACGGCATCGAGGGCTAGAACGCTTGCCGGTCAGGATCATCTACGCCGATCCAGCACTCTCGCCCGGCCGCCCCCCGGCCGTCCATGGCATCGTAACCTCGTGGGCCGCCGGGGCGGGTCGCGCGATGGCCGAGCCTGCCGGGACGCGATCTCGCCCGCGCCGCGCGATCGGGCCAGGCGGCGTGTCGCTGCGACCGCATCACGGATCGGCCGCCTCCAGGACGAGGCCGTCGTGGGCCGGCACGACGCCGGGCGGGAGCGCGGCGGCCCAGGCGGCGTAGTCGACCTCATGGCTCATGTGGGTGAGGACGGCGCGCCTGGGGCGCAGGCGCTCGATCCAGCCGAGCGTACGCGCGAGGTGGCTGTGGCTCGGGTGCGGCCGCTCGCGCAGCGTGTCGACGACCCACAAGTCGAGGTCCTCGAGGAGGGCCAGGCTCGCCGCCGGCAGCTCGTCCACATCGGAGGAGTAGGCGACGCCGCCGATGCGAAAGCCGAGCGTGCGGCCGCGGCCGTGCCGCTGCTCGAAGGGCACCACCGGCACGCCCGCGGCCTCGAAGGGGCCGTCGATCAGGTGCGGGACGAGCGCCGGGCGGAACCAGCTGTCCTGCTCGCCATGGCGGTGCAGGCAGTAGCCGAAGCGGGTCTCGAGGTGCCAGAGCGTCGTCCGGTCGGCGAAGATGGGGATCGGCCCGCGCTTGTGGATGTTGAAGGTGCGGGTGTCGTCGATGCCGTGCACATGGTCGGCGTGGCTGTGGGTGTAGAGGATGGCGTCGACGGTTCTGATGCCGGCGGTGAGCGCCTGCTGGCGGAGATCGGGCCCGGTGTCGATCAGCACGCGCGCACCGTTCGCCTCGACCAGCGCCGAGCACCGCAGCCGCTTGTTGCGCGGCTCTTCGGAGGTGCAGATCGGGCAGGCGCAGCCGATCAGCGGAACCCCGGTCGAGGTGCCGCAGCCGAGGATGGTGACCCTCATACGGCGACCGTCGCGGCCTTGGGGAACAGGCGGAAGAAGTTCGCCGTGGTCGCCGCCTCGATCGCGGCGACGGTCTCGCCCCTGGTCCTCGCCAGCACCTCGGCGATGAGCGGGATATAGGCCGGCTCGTTGCGCTTGCCGCGGTACGGCGGCGGCGCGAGGTAGGGCGCGTCGGTCTCCAGCACGAGCCGGTCGAGCGGCAGGTCGCGGACGATCGCGCGCAGCTCGTTCGAGCGGTTGAAGGTCAAGATGCCGCCGACACCGAGATAGAAGCCGAGCTCGACCGCCCGCTCGCCGAGTGCCCGCGACGAGCTGTAGCAGTGGATGACGCCGGTGAACGGGCCCTTTGCCATTTCCTCCTCGAGGATCGTCGCGGTGTCCTCGTCGGCGTCACGGGTGTGGACGACGAGCGGCAGGCCCGTCTGCCGGCAGGCCGCGATATGGGCGCGAAAGGAGCATGCCTGCACGTCGCGCGGGCTCTTGTCGTAGAAGTAGTCGAGGCCCGTCTCGCCGATGGCCGTCAGCCGCGGGTGCGCGGCGAGATCGACCAGCGGGTCGGGAATGCTCAGCCCGCCGGTGCCGGCGTTGTGCGGGTGCACGCCGACGGCGGCAGCGACGCCCGGATGGCGCGAGGCGAGCGCGAGCACGGCGTCGGCGCGATCGAGGCTCGTGCAGATCGTCTGCAGGAATCCCACGCCTGCGTTCGCGGCGCGCGCGACGACGCCGGTCTCGTCCTCGACGAGCCCCGGGAAGTCGAGGTGGCAGTGGCTGTCGACGAGCACTAGGCGGCGTCCTCGACGTAGCGCGGGAAGACACCCTCGGGCCGCGGCAGCGGCGTGCCGGAGCGTAGGCCATGCGCCTCGTCGACGTACGCGAGCAGCCGCTCGTCGGCCGGCACGGCGAGCTGATCCAAGAGACGGCCCGCGGACCCGGGCACCACGGGCTGGACCAGGATGGCGATGCGCCGGACCGTCTCGGCGAGCACGTAGAGGACGGTCGCCATGCGCGCCGGATCGGTCTTGCGCAAGGCCCAGGGCGCTTGGCCGTCGACATAGCGGTTGGCGGCGCCGACCACGGCCCAGATCGCCTCGAGGACCTTGTGGAAGGCCTGCACCTCCATGTGACCACGCACGACGGCGACCAGGCCCGCGGCCGCCTGGAGCAGCGTCCGGTCCTCGGCGGTGAGCACGCCCGGCTCGGGTACCGCGCCGCCGCAGTTCTTGTGGACCATCGACAGCGAGCGTTGGGCTAGGTTGCCGAGGTCGTTGGCGAGGTCGCTGTTCATGCGATGCACCATCGCCCGGTGCGAGAAGTCGCCGTCCTGGCCGAAGGGCACCTCGCGCAATAGGAAATAGCGGGTCTGGTCGAGGCCGTAGGTCGCCACGAGCTCGTGGGGGTCGATGACGTTTCCGAGGGACTTCGAGATCTTCTGGCCCTCGTTGGTCCACCAGCCGTGGGCGAAGACGCGCCGCGGCGGCTCGACGCCCGCGGCCATGAGGAAGGCGGGCCAGTAGACCGCGTGGAAGCGCAGGATGTCCTTGCCGACCATGTGCAGGTCGGCCGGCCAGAAGCGCCGGTATTCCTCGCGGTCGGTATCGGGATAACCGACGGCCGAGAGGTAGTTGGTGAGCGCGTCGAGCCAGACGTAGATGACGTGGTCGGGATCGCCCGGGACCTCGATGCCCCAGCGGAAGCTCGTGCGCGACACCGAGAGGTCCTGGAGGCCGCCCTCGACGAAGCGCATGACCTCGTTGCGGCGGCTTTCCGGGAGGATGAAGTCGGGGTGCCGGCGGTAGTGCTCCAGCAGGCGGTCCTGCCAGGCCGACAGCCGGAAGAAGTAGGACGGCTCCTCGACCCACTCGACGGGCGCGCCCGAGGGCGCCTTGCCGCCGGTGATCTCGCTCTCGGCGTAGAAGGCCTCGTCGCGGACCGAGTACCAGCCGGCGTACTTGCCGAGGTAGATGTCACCGGTCGCGACCAGCTTCGACCAGAGCGCCTGCACGGCACGGATGTGACGCGGCTCGGTCGTGCGGATGAAGTCGTCGTGGCTGAAGTTCATGGCATCGGCGAGATCGCGGAAGCGCTCGGAGACCTCGTCCGTGAAGGCCTGCGGCTCGAGCCCGCGCGCACGCGCCGCCTGCTCGACCTTCTGGCCGTGCTCGTCGGTACCCGTGAGAAAGCGCACCTCGCGGCCGTCGAGCCGCATGAACCGCGCGAGAACGTCGCAGGCGAGCGTGGTGTAGGCGTGGCCGATGTGCGGGCTGTCGTTGACGTAGTAGATCGGCGTCGTGACGTAGTAGCGGGCGGACATGCGGGGCTCCGAGGCGAAGACCGCGCTCAGCGCGGGCCGGCGGCGTCGCCCGCCAGCGTGGCCGCGAGGTCGACGAGCAGCGCCGGCCGGTCGAGGCTGAGACGTTCGGCCACGACATCGAGGACCGCGAGCTTGTCCCACACCTCCCAGAGGCGATCAAGGCGGCGGCCCAGCGCGGCGAGCGCCGCCGGTTCCGGCGCCACCAACGGCGGCTGCGGCCGACCGAATCGTGTGGCCATGGCGCGGCGGACGAGCCCGCCCAAGAGCTCGCGCACGAGCGGCGCGTCGCCGGCGGCGAAGGTCTTCTCGAGCGCGGCGTTGAGCGCCGCCACCCGCGCCTCGCCCGCCGAGGAGACCATGGCGCCGGCGAGCCGCTCGTAGTGCGCCAAGGCCTCGCACTGGAGCAGCCAGGCCGCGAGCCCCGGGCTGCCGCCGGCGAGGATCGCCGCGGCCCCCGCCTGCTCGCCGGCGATGCCGTGCTCGACCTCCAGCCACCCGGCGATCGTGTTCTCGGGCACCGGCTGGAGGCGCAACTGCGCGACGCGCGAGCGGATCGTCGCCGGAAACCGATCGACGCTCTCGGCCGTCAGGATGACGACCATGCTCGGTGCCGGCTCCTCGAGCGTCTTCAACAGCGCGTTCGCGGCGTTGGGGTTCAAGAGGTGTGCCTGGTCGACGATCAGCACGCGACGGCGGCCGACCGAGGTCCGATGCATGCGGGCGATGGCGTCGCGTACCGCGTCGACCTCGATCTCGACCCGGACCCGCTTGCCCGCGGCCTTGGGATCCTTGGGCACGACGTGGACCAGGTCGGGGTGCGCGCCGGCCGCGACCGGCCCCATCACCGGGTGACCGGCCGGCAGCTCCAGCGCCGTCCCCTCGCCGGCGATGAGAGAGCGCGCGAAGCGGAAGGCGAGCGTCGCCTTGCCCACGCCATGGCGGCCGGTGAAGAGCCAGCCGTGCGGAAGCCGGCCGCTGCGCCAGGCCCGCTCGAGTGCAGCGATGGCCGCCTCCTGGCCGAGGAGGCGCGGGTTCGCCGCGGGCGCCGGTAGCTCGAGGTTCATGCTCGCGCCTGGCACCGCGCGTAGTCGTCGAGACGAGCGAGCGCCGCGGCGGTCACGGTCGCGGGCGCGGCCGCGGCGTCGACGATGCGCACACGCTCCGGCTCCCGCGCCGCGAGATCGAGGAAGGCCTGGCGGACCATGGCGTGAAAGTCCCGGCCCTTGGCCTCGAAGCGACCGCGGGCGGCGCGAGCGAGGCCCGCCTCGGCGGGCAGGTCGAGGAGCAGGGTCAAGGCCGGACGAAAGTCGCCCAGCCAGGTCTCGTGCAGGCGGTCGACGGCGGCGACGTCGAGGCCGCCGACGACGCCTTGGTAGACCCGTGTCGAGTCCCAGAAGCGGTCGCAGAGCACCCAGGCGCCACGCGCGAGCGCCGGGCGCACGATGCGCTCGAGATGGTCGTTGCGAGCCGCCATGAAGAGGAACAGCTCACTGACCGCGCTCCAGCGGTCGGCCGCGCCTTCGACGAGCAAGCGGCGGATCGCCTCGCCGCCCTCGCTGCCGCCCGGCTCGCGGGTGGTCACGATCTCGCCGCCGCGCGCCCGCAAGGCGTCCGCGAGCGCGGCGAGCTGCGTCGACTTGCCGACCCCCTCACCGCCTTCGAGCGTGACGAAGCGGGCGAGCCCCCTCAGGAGCCGCGGCCCGTGGCGAGAAGGCGCAGCGCGGTCCAGGCACGGCCGACGAGGCTCGCCTCGGCGACGTCCTCGCCGACCAGGAGAGGCAGCCGGCGCGCACTCATCCCGGGCGCTTGCAGGACGATCTCGCCGACGGGGGCGCCGGCCGCCACCGGCGCGCGGATCGGCGCGTCGTAAGCGACCGCCACCTGGAGCGCATCGCGGGCGGCGGCGGATAGCGTCACCCGGACATCGTCACCTGCGACCAACGGGACCGCCGCCCGATCGCCGAGCCACACCGGCGCCTCGACGACGGTCTCATCGGCAGCGAACAGCCGATAGCTGCGGAAGGCACGGAAGCCGTACTCCAATAGCCTCTCCGCTTCCCGCCGGCGCTCCCCCGGCGTGTCGAGCCCGGCGACGACCAGAACGAGGCGCTGGCCGGCGCGCTCGGCGGACGCGACGAGGCCGTAGCCCGCGGCGGCGGTGTGCCCCGTCTTGAGCCCGTCGACCCCTTCGACGCCAGCCCGCAGCAGCGGGTTGCGCGAGCCCTGCTCGATGCCGGCGTAGGTGAAGCCCCTCTCGCCGTAGTAGTGGTAGTGCTCGGGGAACCGCTCGATGATCGCGGCTGCCAGGGTTGCCAGATCGCGCACCGTCATCAGGTGCTCGGCATCCGGCCAGCCGCTCGCGTTCTTGAAGGTGCTGCCGGTGAGACCGAGCTCGCGGCCGCGGGCAGTCATCTGCACGGCGAACGCCTGCTCGGTACCGGCCAGGGCCTCGGCGACGACGATGCAGGCGTCGTTGCCGGACTGGATGATGATGCCGCGCAGGAGGTCTTCGACCCGCACCCGGTCGCCGACCTCGACGAACATCTTCGAGCCGCCCATGCGCCACGCCTTCTCGCTGACGAGGAACTCGTCGTCGAGGGAAAGCTCGCCCTCGGCGATGCGCTCGAAGAGCATGAACGCCGTCATGAGCTTGCTCATCGAGGCCGGCTCGCGCGGCACGTCGGCGTTCTTCTCGTAGAGCACTTGGCCGCTTGGGAAGTCGACTAGGATGGCGGCCTCGGCGAGTGTCTCGAAGGGGGTCTCGGCGATGACGCGGCTCGGTGCCCACAGGGCGACGAGCGCGAGCGAGGCGACGATCAGGCGGCGCATGGGCAATCCCTCCACACGGCGTTTCCTGCTCATGCGCGCCCGACGCCACATTGGTCGGCCGGCGCGTTGAGCTGCATGATGAAGGCGTTGCCGTGGCCGTCGCGCGCCACCTGGGCGAGAGCTCGATGCGCGACGTCGAGATCGCTGAAGGGTCCGAGACGCACGCGCGTCACGCCGCCTTCGCGCACGCTCTGCCCACGCACCGGGGCGGCGAACCGTCCCTGCAGGAAGGCGGCCGTCGCCTGCGCCTGGGCGCGATCGGCGTAGGCCCCGACCTGCAGAAAATAAGTGTCGCACGGCACGGCCGCCGTCGCCCGCGCGGGCGGCCGCGTCAAGGCGGGCTCGGCGCGGGCGACGACCGTCGGCTGCGGCGGCGTCCCCTTGGAATCGGCGAGACCGAGAAAGCGCACCCGGACCCGCGTGAGGCCGTCCTCCTTGAACCCCAGCGCCTCGGCTGCCGCCTCCGACAGGTCGATGATCCGATCGCCGGCAAAGGGGCCCCGGTCGTTGACGCGGGCCTCGAGGGTGCGGCCGTTCTCCAGGTTCGTGACCTCGACGAGGCTCGGCAACGGCAGGGTCGTATGGGCCGCGGACAGCCGCCGCTTATCGTAGCGCTCGCCGTTGGCGGTGAGGCGGCCGTGGAAGGGATCGCCGTACCAGGACGCGATCCCTTCCGCCTCGTAGGAGGGATCGTAGAAGGGCTCATACCAGCGCCCGTTGATCTGATAGGGCCGCCCGAGCTTGTAGTGCCCACCCTCGCCCGAGGGCTGCGACGGGCCGCTGCCGCAACCGCTGAGAGCCGTGCCGAGCGCCAACACCACCAGGACGACGGGCCACCTGTGCTGAAGCCACATGTCAATTGTTCCGAGCAAGCTTTTGCACATCCCAGAAACTATCGCTCAGAAGCCCGACGCTCAAGGCAAAGTAGGTCGAACGGTTCCATTCCATCAGCACGTCGAAGTTCGAGTAGACGAGAAAGGCCGGGCCGGCGCCGTCGTCGGTGACCACGAGGCCGGCGTCGACGTCGGCCTCGGGCAGCGGGCCGCCATCGGTCCGGCGCACCCCTGACGCGGCCCAAAAGGCGAGCGGTCGCTTGTCGTCGCGTCCCTGCGGCAGATCGGCGAAGCCGCCGGCGCGGCGGACCTCCCGCCCCCACCGCCAGCCCGCCCGCCAGCCGATCGACGTCAGGTAGTTCGCCATCGAGGCGAAGACGTCGGCTTGGCTGGTCCAGATGTCCGCCCATCCGTCGGCGTCGCGATCGACCGCATGGTCCAGGTAGGTCGAGGGCATGAACTGCGCCTGTCCCATCGCGCCGGCCCACGAACCCTGCATGCTTGCCACGGTCAGTGGCGTGCGATCGAGCACGAGCAGAGCCGCGATGAGCTCGCGGGTGAAGAGATCGCGGCGACGCCCGTCGTGGGCCAGCGTCGCCAGCGAGCGGACGACCGGATAATCACCGGTGACCTCGCCGAAGCTCGACTCGATTCCCCACAGCGCGACGAGGACTTGCGGCTGCACGCCGAACGCGCCGCCGATCGGATCGAGCAGGCCGCGATGCTTCGCGTAGCGCTCCCGACCGATGCGGATGCGGGCGTCGTCGACGACCCTGCGGCGATAATCGGCAAAGCTTATGCGCGCCTCGGGCTGCCGGCGATCGAGGGCCACGACCCTGGGGTTCGGCTGGAGGTCGGCGAAGGCGGCGTCGACGGAGGCGGCGCTTACGCCTTGGCTGAGGGCCACCGCGCGCACGGCGTCGAGGAAGTCCGCAAAGCTCTGGGCGCGGGCGCCGCCCGGCCCAAGGGTGGTCGCGAGCGCCGCCGCGACAGCGGCCCGGCGGGAGAGATGCGAAGTCATCGTTGCCTTTCCGCGTGCGCTATCGACTGGAGACCGCGGCAATGTAGCGCCACGGC
Source organism: uncultured Geminicoccaceae bacterium (assembly GCA_964481035.1). Lineage (GTDB taxonomy): Bacteria > Pseudomonadota > Alphaproteobacteria > Geminicoccales > Geminicoccaceae > JAAAPF01. Next base: position 18,976 of record CAYZSE010000024.1, read on the forward strand.
CGGGGTCCGCAACGCGCCGGCCCTACTGCGACGCCCAGACGATGCGGCCGAGCCAGGCCACGTCGCCGACCGCGATCTCCTCGACGACCGCGGCGTCGACAATGGTGGCCACGGTCAGCTTCTCCGCCGTCCGCCTGGCGAGGACGCCGAGGTGCGGCGGGCCCTCCTGCGGCATCACCACGACGCGATCACCGCGACGAATGCCGGCGTCGGGGGCGACGAGCAGCGTGTCGCCCGGCCGGTAGACCGGATGAAAGTCCTCGCTGTCGACCTCGACGCCGTAGACGTGCGGTCCGCTCATATGCTGCAGCTCGACCCGTTCGAAGCTGGCGCTCGGGAAACCGGCGGCATCGAATTGCCGGCGCGCCATGGCGCTCAGGCGCACGCAGCCGACCGTCGAACGCGGCTGCAGCGCCGCGCCCGGGTCGACCAACGCCACGAAATCCGCGAGCGTCGTGTGGGTCGCATCGAGGATCTTCGAAAGGCTTTCGGTGCTCGGCCACCGCGGGCGCCCGTCGCGTGTCGACCGCTTGCTCTTGTTGAAGGTCGTCGGGTCGAGGCCGGAGCGCTTCGCCAAGCCCGAAGGCGAGAGGCCGTTCACCTCCGCCAAGCGGTCAACCCCTCGCCAGACATCCGCGTGGCTCAACATCGAGCGCGATCCCCTCGGTTTTGCCATCTGATAGGAAGCTTCTCCGGCGTAGGCAAGAAAGAATGCGGTGTTGCCGAGGCATCGGTCTTCTAGGTAAAGTTTCTTTACTGACCATGAGAACGAGCCATGCCGCGGCCACGCGCCCTCGTCGTCTTCACCGACCAGCACGACCTCCCCTGGCTCGCGTGGCTGAAGCCGGGGTTTCGTCATTGCTTCGTCGTGGCGCGGGATCCGGCGGGCGAGTGGATCGCCTGCGATTGGCTGCTAGGTCGCTTCACCTTCCGCGCCTACGGCCCTCAAGAACCGCTCGAACTCGCCGCCCTCTTCGTCGCCCGTGGCCACCGTGTCGTCATCGTCACCGGTTGCGCGCCCTCCCGCCGGCGGCCCTGGCTGCGGCCGATGACCTGCGTCGAGGTGGTGAAGCAGGCGCTGGGCTGGCACGGCCTGCGCCCCGTCACCCCATGGGGCCTCTATCGGGCACTGCGCGCGGCCGGCCATCGATCTCTTCACTCCTAGGTCTATATTCATATTTCTCTTGACCGCTTCACCGCACGTCCCTACGTAGGAATAGGTTTTTGTTCTTATCCAAGGGACTGGCCATGGCCGAGACCGCCGCCGTCGAACTCACGGCACGCTTTCGCCAGGCGCGCGAACGTCGCGCCGCCTGGGAGTCCCTGTGGCGCGATTGCTACGCCTACGCGCTGCCACGCCTCGACGCACAGCGCGGCACGGAAGCGAGCCTCTACGACGGCACGGCGGCCGATGCGGTCGAGCAATTGGCCGCGAGCCTCCTCGCCGAGCTGACGCCGCCCTGGTCCGCGTGGCTCGGCATCGAGGCTGCAGCGGGGGTTCAAGAAGCCGAGGCGCGCACCCTCGCTCCCGAGTTCGAGCAAGCCACCCGAACGCTGCTGGCGCACTTCCACCGCTCGAACTTCACGGTCGAGATCCACCAGTGCTTTCTCGACCTCGCCTGCGTCGGCACCGCCACACTCGCCGTCGAGGAGGCGCCGACCGGCGGCCCCTCGGCGTTTCGCTTCACCGCCATTCCCGCACGCGACGTCTATGTCGAAGCCGGGCCGGGCGGTCAGGTGCGTGGTCATTTTCGGGTCAACCGACTGCGCGGCGCGGAGCTTCCCCAGCGCTACGACCCGGTCGCTCTAGGCCCGGAGCTGCTCGCGCTGGCCGACAAGGAACCGGACCGCAGCTTCGACGTGGTCGAGGCCGTGTTCGCGCAGAACCAGGGCTTCGCCTACACGGCCTTCATCGACGACGGCGCGCGGGGCCGGGTACGCATCCTCGACAGCGGGCATTTCCAGACCTCGCCCTTCATCACCTTCCGCTGGAGCAAGGGCGCGGGCGACGTCTATGGGCGCTCGCCGGTGATGACCGCGCTGCCCGACATCAAGACCGCCAACAAGGTCGTCGAGCTGGTCCTCAAGAACGCCGCAATGGCCATCACCGGCATGTGGCAGGCGGACGACGACGGCGTCTTGAACCCCCACAACATCCGGCTCGCACCGGGCGCGGTGATCCCCAAAGCGCCGGGCTCGAGCGGGCTCTCGCCCTTGCAGACTCCGGGACGGTTCGACGTCTCCGACCTCATCCTCGACGACCTTCGCAGCCGCATCCGGCACACGCTCCTGGTCGACCGGCTGGGTCCGGTCAACGACGCCCGCATGACCGCGACCGAGGTGCTCGAGCGCTCGGCCGAGGCGGCCCGGCTGCTCGGTGCCATCTACGGCCGCCTTCACGCCGAGTTGGTCGAGCCGCTGTTTCGGCGAACGCTGGCGATCCTGATCCGCCGGGGCGAGGTGCCGGCGCCGTTGCAGGACCGGCGCATCGCCGAGATCCGCCATCTCGGACCGCTCGCTCGCGGTCAGGCCCGCGACGACGTCAAGCACGTCCTCGCCTGGCTGGAGCACGCCAACCGCCTCGGCGACGCCGGCAAGGCCACGGTTGACGCCCCGGCCGTCGCCCGTTGGCTCGCCCGCACGCTCGGCGTGCCGGCGGAGCTCGTCAAGGACCAGCCGACCGCCGGCGACGCGCTCGAAGCGCTGGTCGCCGCGGCGACGGAGGGGTGAAGCGGATGGCCGTGACCACGGATCGTCTCGCTGCGGCGGCCACGGGGGCCGAGCCATCGCTGCCCGGAGGTCTCGCTGGCGTGCTGGACAACGGACCCGAACGCCGCCGGCTCGCGCATCTCGACCAGCGGTCCCCGCGCCACTCCCTGCCGCCCTCCGCGGACGACACGGAGCTGCGCCACCGCGAAGGGCAGCGGAGCGTCGTTCTCTACCTCCACAACCTGCTCGCGACCGTGCGTCGCGACCCATCGGGAGATCTCGCGTGATGACGGACCCCCTCCTCTCGATCCCCGGCCCCACGGCCGCCGACCTCGCGCATGAGGACGCCGTCGACACACCCGCCACCGAGATCGCGACCGAGACGCCGTCCGCCGTCGTCGACGAGGCGCGCGGCGCCGATCGACCGGCCGATGTTCCCGACAAGTTCTGGGACGCCGAAGCGGGCGCGCTGCGCACGGACGCGCTGTTGAAGTCGTATCTCGAGCTGGAGCGCAGGCTCGGCGCCGGCGGCCTCGACGAGGAAGAGGGCGCGGGGGACGAGGGGGACGAGGCGGCGATGTCGCCGCTCGACGTGCCCGCCACGCCGGACGACTACGAGGTCGATGGCGCGAGTGATCTCGTCGCGCCCGATCCGGAGGTCAACAAGCGCCTGCACGAGGCCGGCTTCACCCAGGATCAGGCGCGCCTCGTCTATCGCCTCGCCGAGGAATACCTGCTGCCCGCGGTGAGCGATGCCTACGGCGAGGTCGTCGTCCAACAGGAGCTCGGACGTCTGCGGGACGCCTTCGGCGGCGACGAGGGCTGGCAAGCCACCGCCGACCAGTTGCAGAGCTGGGGCCAGGCCAACCTGGAGCCCGGCGTCTACGCCACCCTGGCGTCGAGCTACGACGGCGTCATGGCGATGCACGCGATGATGCAGGCCCGCGAGCCACAGGTCGTGCATGCCGACGCCCCGGCGGGTCCGGCCGACGAGTCTTCGCTACGGCGGATGATGCAGGACCCCCGCTACTGGCGCGACCGCGACCCGGCGTTCGTCGCCGAGGTCACGCGCGGCTACGAGCGCCTGTTTCGCCAATGACGAACGCGACGACGACAACCGGCAGCGGCCGTCGTCGCCGTCTCCGGCCGCCGCCGGCCCCTGTGGGGAGAACCGCCCAGCGGCTCGACACCACCCACCCTAGTTCGAGGAACTTCCCATGAGCACCACGATCGACAACGCCTTCGTCAAGCAGTTCGAGGGCGAGGTCCACGACGCCTTCCAGCGCCAGGGCAGCAAGCTGCGCCCGACCGTTCGGGTCCGCAACGGCGTCCAGGGCGGCACCTGCGTCTTCCAGCGTATCGGCAAGGGTATCGCACAGACCAAGACCCGCCACGACTTCGTGCCGCAGATGAATGCCGAGCACTTCGCGGTCGAGGTCGCCTTGAGCGACTACTACGCCGGCGACTACGTCGACCGGCTCGACGAGCTCAAGGTCAACATCGACGAGCGCCAGGCGCTGGCGCGCGCCGGTGCCTACGCGCTCGGCCGGCAGACCGACCAGCTCATCATCGATGCGCTGAACGCGACCTCGACCGTCGCCGGCGACTCTGCGAAGAGCCTGACCAAGGCCAAGGTCCTCGCCGCCCTGGAGACGCTCGGCACCGAGGACGTGCCCGATGACGGCGAGCGCTACGCGGTGATCGGCTGGAAGCAGTGGGCCAACCTGCTCGACCTGCCGGAGTTCGCCTCGGCCGAGTACGTCGGCAACGAGAACCTCCCCTGGCAGGGAACGCAGGCCAAGTCCTGGCTCGGCACCATGTGGATCGCCCACTCGGGGCTGCCCTACGATGCGGCCACCAAGCAGCGCACCTGCTTTTGGTACCACAAGAGCGCCGTCGGCCACGCCATCGGCCAGGACGTCACCGCCGACATCAGCTGGGTCGGCGAGCGTGCGGCGCATTTCGTCGCCAACTGGATGTCGCAGGGCGCGGGCCTGATCGATGCCGCCGGCTGCGTCAAGATGATCTGCACCGAGGCCTGAGCCCGATGCCGTACGACCCGACCGCGCTCCACGCCCTGTCCTACGCCAACGGCTTCACGCTGTGGCACTACCGCAGCGCGGACCGCACCGAGGCCGTGGACGGCAGCGGGTATTTCGATCCGGCGGCGCCCATTCTCCGCGTCGGCGACTTCGTGTTTCTCAACGTCGGCGTCGCCGACGAGGCGAAGCACACCCTGCGCGTGGTGACCGGCAACGACGGCACCCGCGTGACCGTCATGGCTCCCGGCGACATCGGGCGGTCCTGGCGCGACTGACGATCCGAGGCCGGCGGCGAACGCCGCCGGCCGCTCCTTCCTCTCGGGGTAAGCCACGCCATGGTCCGCACCCTCTCCGATCTCGACCTCTGTAACACCGCGCTCGTCAAGCTCGGGGCTCTCCCCATCGCCGGCTTCGACGACGCCGACGCGGCGGCGGCCGTGTGCCGAACCCTCTACCCCGTGGTGGTCGACGCCGCGCTCACCAGCCACCCCTGGTCGTTCACGCTCAAGCGCGCGGCGCTGACCGCTCTCGACGGCGCCCCGCTCGCCGACTTCAGCCGCCGCTTCGCCCTGCCGGCAGACTTCCTGCGGGCGATCTACGTGGACGACCGCGGCTCGAGCCCGCGCTACGCGATCATGGGCGCGGAGTTGCATTGCGAGAGCGCGGCAGTCGTCCTCACCTACCAGTACCGGCCACCGGAGGCGGCCTTTCCGCCGTTCTTCCGTGCCGCGTTGATCGGCCGGCTGGCCGGCGAGCTGTGCCTGCCGCTGACCGAGAGCACCAGCCGCGCCGAGACCCTGGATCGCCTCGCCGAGCGGGAGCTGGAGCGCGCCTGGGCGATCGATCGATCCCAGGAGACGCCGCCCTTGATCGGCGACGATACGCTCGTCCGGGTGCGAGGCTGATGCCCAATCTCGCGCCATTGCAGAGCAGCTTCACGAGCGGCGAGATCGATCCGCGCCTCGTCGGGCGAACCGATCTCAAGGCGTATGCCGAAGGCGCCGCTGAGCTCACCAACGTCTGGGTCACCACCGGCGGCGGCGTCAAGCGCCGGGCCGGGCTGCGTCACGTGGCCGGCATCGGCGGCGCCGGCCGGCTCGCCGCCATCCCGCTCGAAGGCGACCGCATTCGGCTCTTCGTCCTCGTCGACCGTGCCGTCCACATTTTCGAGGACGAGGTGCTGACGGCGACGGTCGCGGCACCTTGGACCGAGGCGCATCTCGGCGCGCTCAGCTGGGCCGGCCATCGGGGCAACCTGTTCGTCTGCCATCGCCAGCTGCCGCCGCAGCACGTGATCCTCGAGCCCTACGGCAGCTGGCGCGTCTTGAGCTGGATCTTCGATACCCGCCCCGGCGCCGACGCGAGCAAGCTCGTGCGCCTCCAGCCCTACGCGAAGTACGCCGATCCCGAGGCGAGCCTGCACGCCATTCCGGGGGACGGCGAGCTCTGGACCTTCAAGAGCAACCAGCGCGTCTTCGATCCCGGCCACGTCGGCACGCGCCTGCGCTTTCGCGGCGCCGAGGTGGCGATCACCTCCGTCTCCGCCGACCGCACGAAGGCGCAGGGGATCCCGCAGGTCACGATCGCCGACGGCGCGCGGACCTTCGATTGGGAAGAGCAGGCGCTCAGCCCGGTCGCCGGCTATCCAGCCGCCTGTGTCGTCTTCCGCGACCGGCTCGTGGTCGGCGGCGTGCCGGCGATGGCGAACCGGCTATGGATGTCGAAGATCGGCCGGCCCTTCGACTTCGACACCGGCACCGGCCTCGACGACGAGGCGCTCGGCTTCGCTCTCGGCGACGACCCTGCGCACGCGATCCGCGCGTTCTCCGCCGGCCGCGAGCTCGAGGTCTTCACCACCGCCGGCGAATGGACCGTCGACGGCGCACCGCTCGCGCCGGCGAGCGCGTCCGCGGTGAAGCAGACCGGCATCGGCATCATGGACCGCCGCTTCGTGCCGCCGGTCCCGGTCGACGGCGCGTCGATCTTCGTCGGCCGCGGCGGCGACAGCGTCGTCGAGTATGTGTTCACCGACATCAACACCGCCTATCAGGCTCAGGACGTGGCGGTGCGCGCGCGCCATCTCGTGGTCGATCCCCGGGACTTGGCGTTCGATCCGGTCCGGCGCCTGCTCGTCCTCGTCGACGGCGAGGGCCGCCTGGCGACCGCCACGCTCGACCGCAACGCGCAGATGGTCGCCTGGTCGCGCCAGATCACCGACGGCGAGGTGCTCGCCGTCACCGCCGCGGCAGGCGCCCTCTACCTGCTCGTTCGCCGGGACGGGACCAGCCGGCTCGAGCGGATCGACGACACGCTCCTGCTCGATGCCGCCGCCGTGCGCGAGGCGGAGACGCCGCAGTCGACCTGGGGCGGCCTCGAGCACCTCGAAGGACGCTCAGTCCAGGTCGTCGCCGACGGCGTCGAACTCGACGCCGCGACCGTCACGGCCGGCATGCTGCATCTGCCCGCACCGGCCCAGCGGGTGGCGGTCGGCCTCGCCTACACGCACGCCGTCGAGCCGCTGCCGCTGCTCGTCGACGGGCGGCGCCGGGCCGAGCGCTACCGGCCGCTCACCGTCGCCTTTCACCTCCACGAGACGGCCGTCCTCGCGGCCGATCTCGGCGAGGGTCTGCGGCCGATCGGCCTCGGCGACGAACCCTTCACCGGCACCCGCACGCTGCGGGCGCGGGGCTGGCGGGGCGGGGGTGACGGCCCGCTCTGGCGCATCGAAGGCGACCGGCCGACGACCTTTCACCTCCTTTCCGCAACCTCCGAAGTCAAGGTGACACGCTGATGGGCGCAATCTCGACACTGGCCGATGTGGGTCTCAACGCCGCGCTGTCGCGGTCGACGGCGAGGGACCAGAGCAAGGAGATCGCCGCCGAGGCGGAGCGCGACGTCGCCGAGATCAAGGCGAAGGACGCCGCCGAGCGGAAGCAACGCGCCGCCAAGCTCAAGGAGAGCCTCGCCCGCTCGCGCGCCTTGGCCGCGACGGCCGGCACTGGCGGTGCGAGCGGCTCGTCGGCGGCCGTCCGCCGCGGCATCCAGGACAAGGCGCTCGACGAGGACGCCCAGAGCGTCCAGGACCGCGAGCTCGCCATCCGCAACGTCCGCGCCCGCGCCGATGCGCAGCGCGAGCGCAACCTCCTCGGGGCGCGCAACACGACGAGCCGTCAGGCGTTCGGCGGCGTCGTCAGCGTCGGCCGCTCGCTGCTCGATCGCTAGGCCCGCCATGCCCGAAGGTGCCCTTGTGAGCGGCGCTCCCGCAGCCGGCCTCCTCTCCTTTCGCCAGTACGTCTGGCTCTGGAACAAGACCCAGGGGCTGACGACGCCCGACTTGCACCTGCAGATCGCGAGCTGGCTGGAGGAGGCTTGGCACGCCGGCGACGAGCGGCTCCTGCTCATGGTCTTTCGCGACGCCGGCAAGTCGACGCTGGTGGGCCTCTTCTGCACGTGGTTGCTCACGCTGGACGCGAACCTTCGCATCCTCGTCGTCGCCGCCGAGCAAAACCTGGCAACCAAGATGGTCCGCAACGTCCGCGGCGTGATCGAGCGCCACCCCGTGACCAAGGCCGTGCTCGAGCCAGCGCCAGGTGCTTGGGCCGTCGACCAGCTGACCATCCGCCGCTCCCGCGAGCTGCGCGACCCGTCGATGCTGGCGCGCGGTATCGCCGCCAACCTCACGGGCACCCGCGCCGATGTCGTCATCTGCGACGACGTCGAGGTCCCCAACACCGTCGGCACGCCGACCAAGCGAGACGAGCTGCGCCGCCGCATGGCCGAGCTCTCCTTCATCCTCGTCCCCGGTGGCGTCCAGCTCTGCATCGGCACGCCGCACGCCCATGACACCATCTATGCCGACCCCGAGGGGCGCGACCCCGACAACCGGCCGTTCCTCGCCGACTACCGCCGCCTCGTCCTGCCGATCGTCGACCCGGCCGGCCGCTCGCGGTGGCCCGATCGCTTCCCCGTCGATAAGGTGCGCTCGCTGGAGCGCGAAGTCGGACCCTTGCGGTTCAAGGCGCAGATGATGCTCGAGCCCGTCGAGCTGCGCGAGGTCCGCCTCGACGCCGGCCGCCTCGTACCCTTCGACGCCGAGGTCGAGGTCACGACCGCCAACCGGCGCCGGATCCTCTCGCTCCTCGGCCACCAGCTCAAGACGGTCCATTGCTGGTGGGATCCGGCGTTCGGCTCCGCCAAGGGCGACGGCAGCGTCGTCGCCGTCGTCTTCACCGATGCCTACGGCAGCTTCTGGTGCACCGATCTCGTCTACCTGCGCCACGATCCGAGCATCGCCGAGCAGGTCGACGAGGCGACCCAACTCTGCCGGCAGGTCATCGCCATTGCGCGGCGCCATCATTGCCCGGTGATCACGCTCGAGACCAACGGCATCGGCCGGTTTTTGCCGAACCTGCTGCGCAAGACGATCCACGCCGCCAAAGGCGGCGTCGCCGTGCGCGAGCACACCGCCACCCGCAACAAGGACCGGCGTATCGTCGAGGCGTTCGACCCGGTCCTCGCCGCCCGCTCGCTCCACGTCCACAAGCGGGCGCTGGCGACCCGGCTGGTCGAGGAGATGCGCGACTTCGTGCCGGGCGCGCACAACCGCGACGACGGCCTCGACGCGCTTGCCGCCTGCCTCGTCGAGCCCGGCGCGGGGGTCGGCGAGATCGCGGCGGGGCCCGGCGGGACGACGAGCGTCAAAAGCGATTTCAACCCTTGACCGCTCGGCTTGCGCCGGTGCGTGCGAAAGTCTAGACGATCGCCCGCCGGGTGGGGTGGCAGAGCGGTTGAATGCAGTGGTCTTGAAAACCACCGTGGGTTATGCCCACCGCGGGTTCGAATCCCGCCCCCACCGCCAAC
>CAYZSE010000025.1:0-4194 GCA_964481035.1 uncultured Geminicoccaceae bacterium
CAACGGAAGACTCCTTCCGTTGAACGTCTTGCGCACCACTAAGTGTTTGATCTGGCGGTCCGACCGATCGAAACGCTCGGTAACCGAGCGTTTCGGTCGGACCACCAGGGGCCGGCGCATGACCGGCTTCAACCTCTCCGCCTGGGCGCTCGAGCACCGCTCGCTGACCATCTACCTGATGCTCGCGGTCTTGCTCGCGGGCACCCTCTCGTTCTTCAAGCTCGGTCGCGACGAGGACCCGCCCTTCACGATCCGCACGATGGTGGTGTTCGCCTGCTGGCCTGGGGCCACCCTCGAGGAGACGCTGCTGCAGGTGACCGAGCGGCTCGAGCGGACCCTGCAGGAAGTCCCCAACCTCGACTACCTCGAGAGCTACACCCTCGCCGGCCGGACGACGATCTTCGTGCATCTCGTCGGCAGCACCTACGGTCGAGACGTGGAGGACACCTGGTATCAGGTGCGAAAGCGCGTCGGCGACATGCGCCACGAGCTGCCGCAGGGCGTCGTCGGCCCGGGCTTCAACGACGAGTTCGGCGACACCTTCGGCATCATCTACGGCTTTACCGCCGACGGCTTTTCGATGCGCGAACTGCGCGACAATGTCGAGGCGATCCGCTCGGAGCTGCTCTTGGTGCCGGACGTGGAGCAGATCGAGCTCTTGGGCATCCAGGACGAGACCGTCTTCATCGAGTTCGATACCGCGACGCTCGCCGGTTTCGGCTTCCAGCCGAGCCAACTGATCCAGGCGCTCGAGGCGCAGAACCTGGTGCGGCCCGCCGGCATGCTGCGCACCGGCGAGGAGAACATCTCGCTGCAGGTCTCGGGCGCGTTCCAGTCCGAGCGCGACCTCCTCGACGTCACCTTCACGATCGGCGACCGTCGGCTGCGGCTCGACGACATCGCCACGATCCGCCGCGGCTACGCCGACCCGCCGCAGCCGCTCTTTCACGTCGACGGCGAGCCGGCGATCGGCCTCGCCGTCGCCATGCGCGAGGGCGGCGACGTGCTCGAGCTAGGCGACAACGTTCGCGCCCGCATGGCCGAGATCACCGCCGGCCTGCCGATCGGCATCGAGCCGTTGCTGGTCGCCGATCAGCCGGCGACGGTGGCGCAAGCGATCGGCGAGTTCACCGAGTCGTTATGGCAGGCGGTCGCCATCGTCCTGGTCGTCAGCTTCATCGCGCTCGGCGTGCGCGCGGGCCTCGTCGTCGCCATCGCCATCCCGCTGACGCTGGCGGCGGTCATGGTGACGATGGACGTGGTCGACATCGACCTGCAGCGCATCTCGCTGGGAGCACTCATCATCGCGCTCGCACTCCTGGTCGACGACGCGATGACCACGGTCGACGCCATGTCGAGGCGGCTCGCCGCCGGCGACGACATGGCGAGCGCCGGCAGCTACGCCTACGCCACTCTCGCCTTCGCCATGCTGACGGGCACGCTCGTCACCATCGCCGGCTTCGTGCCGATCGGCTTCGCCCAGAGTTCGGCCGGCGAGTACACCTTCTCCATCTTCGCCGTCGTCGGCATCGCGCTGATCGCCTCGTGGCTGGTCGCCGTCCTGTTCGCGCCGTTGATCGGCACCCTCATCCTCAAGCCGCCGAAGTCCGGCGCGGCGGACGAGCCGAACGCCGTGCTGCGGGGCTACCGTGCCTTCCTCGCGCTCGCCATGCGCGCACGGTGGCTCACCATCGCCATCACCCTCGCCGCTCTCGTCGCGGCGATCCTGGCGCTGCCGCTGGTACCGCGGCAGTTCTTCCCGCCGTCGGACCGGGTCGAGCTGCTGGTCGACCTGCGCCTGCCGCAGAACGCCTCGATCCATCAGACGCGGCGTGTCATGGACCGCCTCGAGACGGCGCTCGCGGACCAGAGCGGTATCGAGCACTGGTCGAGCTACATCGGCCGCGGCGCGATCCGCTTCTACCTGCCGCTGGACGTTCAGCTGCCCAACGACTTCTTGGCCCAGACGGTCATCGTCACCGCGAGCATCGAGGAGCGCGAGCGCCTGCAGCCGCTGTTGGAGACGCTGCTCGCCGAGGAGTTTCCCGAGGTGGTCGGGCGGGTCTATCCTCTCGAGCTCGGCCCGCCCGTCGGCTGGCCGGTGCAGTACCGGGTCAGCGGGCCCGATCTCGACGAGGTCCGCCGGCTCGCGCGCGAGGTCGCCGACGCCATGGCGGCCGGCGGCGATCTGCGGCGCATCAATTTCGAGTGGATGGAGCCGGCGCGTGAGATCCGCGTCACCCTGGACCAGGACGAGGCCCGCCGCCTGGGCCTCAGCTCGAGCCAGGTGGCGGGCATTCTCAACTCCAACGTCGCCGGCACGACCGTCACCCAGATCCGCGACGACATCTACCTGATCCCGGTCGTCGTCCGCGAGGAGGGCGGGCAAGCGCTCTCGCCGGCGACGCTCCGAAACCTTCAGATCGCGCTGCCGGGCGGCCGCTCGGTGCCGCTGTCGCAGCTCGCGAGCCTCGACTACGTCCAGACGCCGCCGCTCGTCTGGCGCCGCGACCGGGTGCCGACGCTGACCGTCCAGGCCGACATGGCACCGGGCGTCCTCCCCGACACCATCGTCGCCCGGCTGGCGCCGGCCATGGAGGAGCTTCGCGCCGAGCTGCCGGCCGGGCTACGCCATCGCCACCGGCGGCACCGTGGAGGAGAGCGAGATCTCCCGGAACTCGGTGTTCGCGGTGGTCCCGCTGATGCTGCTGTTGATGCTCACCTTCCTCATGTTCCAGCTCAAGAGCTTCCAGCGCCTGCTGATCGTCTCGAGCGTCGTGCCGCTCGGGCTCGTCGGCGTCGTCGCGGCATTGCTCCTGGGCGGTCAGCCCCTGGGCTTCGTCGCCATCCTCGGCATCCTCGCGCTGATCGGCATGATCGCCAAGAACGCCGTCATCCTCATCGAGCAGATCGAGGGCGAACGCCGCGCCGGCAAGGACGTCTGGAACGCCGTGCTGGATGCCAGCAGCTCGCGCTTCCGCCCGATCATGCTGACCGCGCTCTCCACCGTCCTGGGGCTGATCCCCATCGCCTTCACGGTGTTCTGGGGTGCGATGGCCTTCGCGATCATGGGCGGCCTGCTCGTCGCCTCGCTGTCGACCCTGGTGTTCCTGCCGACGCTCTACGTGACGTGGTTCGGTGGCCGTCCGGGCGCGAAAGCGGAGACGGCCTCGCTGCGGGCGGCCTGATGCGGGCGCTCGCCGCCGCCTCGGCGACGCTCCTCGTCGCCGGCGCCGCCGATGCCGAGGAGCGGCGTTCGCGCATCGTCCAGCCGGACGACCGGGCGACCTTGAGCTTCATGGTCGACAACGACCTGTTCGGCGGCACCGACAAGTACTTCACCGCCGGCTGGCAGCTCGCCTACCGCTCGGCCGCCGACGTGCCGCCGGGTTGGCTCGACCGCTTCGCCGATTCTTTGGCGCCGCTCGTCTCCGCCGGCAGCGCGCGCCGCTGGGGGCTCGCCCTCGGCCAGAAGGTGTTCACCCCCGAGGACATCGAGACGACCGAGCCCGACCCCGACGACCGGCCCTACGCCGGCTGGCTCTACGGCGCCTTCACGCTCTCCTCGGCGACCGACACGCGCTACGGCTCGCTCGAGCTTCAGCTCGGCGTCGTGGGGCGCTCGGCACTCGGCGAGCAGGTCCAGAACAACACCCACGAGCTCTTGAACATCGCCACCGCCAACGGCTGGTCGGAGCAGCTCGACGACGAGCCCGGCGTCAACCTCGTCTACAGCCGCCTCTGGCGCTACAACTTCCCCTTCGACGCGGCCGCGCCGCGCGGGCCCGCCTGGGGCGTCGTGCCGAGTGCTGCGGCCGGCATCGGCAACGTCCAGACCTATGCCGGCGCCGGCGGGATGATCCGCATCGGCAAGGATCTCTTCGCCGACTTCGGCCCGCCGCGGCAGCGCCCGCAGGTGGCGGGCTCGGCCTTCGTCGAGCCGGCGGTCGACGGCTGGGGCTGGTACGTGTTCGCGGGCGTCGACGGCCGCGCCGTTGCCCGCGACATCTTCCTCGACGGGAACACCTTCAAGGACAGCCGCAGCGTCGACAAGAAGCCCCTGGTCGGCGAAGGCACCCTCGGCGCCGCCCGCTTGCTTCCATGGGGCCGCATCGCCTACGTCCCTACCTTCCGCAGCGAGGAGTTCGAGGGCCAGGACACGCTCGCCGAGTTCGGCTCGCTCAACCTCTCCGT
>CAYZSE010000025.1:4294-11446 GCA_964481035.1 uncultured Geminicoccaceae bacterium
CGATGTCAAAACCGGTCGCGCCCGTGGTCGTCTCGACGGGCACCACGATCGTCGTGTTGCTCGTGACGGCGGCGCTCCTCCTCGCCCGCGGCTGCGCAGAGCACCTATCAGCCGATGCTCCAGACCTCGCACGAGGCGGTCGAGCTCGTCGACGCCGCACCGCCCGAGCCGGCGACCGCACGACCTGCCTCGGGTTCGACCAGCGCCTCGCGACAATGCGCGCCGCCGACCGGAACGACCTCGAAACGAAGCGCTCTCGCTTGCGTCAGAACGGGTAGCGCAGCACGGCGGCGAGCTCGCCGCCGCCCGGGATCTCGTCGCGGCGCAGGGCCAGGACCCGGCCGCCGGCGGTGAGGACCCGGCCGGCGATCTCGTCGACGACGCCGTGGGTGTCCGCGGAGGCGTCGGCGGCGAAGGTCACGCGGCCGTCGTCGTCGTCGATCGTGCCGGGGATGCTGGTGTCCATGTCGACGGCGAGCGCGGCGACGGCACCCCAGGTCGCGGCCTTGGCCGCGTGCGCGATGTCGGTCGTCGTCCGGCCGGCGCGGGCGCGCGCCTCGAACAGCTCGGCGAACGTCCGCACCTCATCGCGGTGGAGGTCGGCGAGGATGGGGCGCGCGGCCTGGGCTAGCTCGTGGTCGGAGGTCGCGTCGGGATTGCCGCGGATCGCGGCGCCGACCAGGTGCGGATAGGTGCTGTGCGCCCTGACGATGTCGTCCAAGGGCGACGTCGCCGCGAGGATCAGGGGCTCGTCGCGGCCGGCGAGGAATTGGCGCAGCGCCTGGTCGACGGCGCGGGCGTATTGCGCCATGCGAACCTTCTTGCCCTCCGAGCCCTGGATGCGCCCGCGCGGCGAGCGGCTCGCGAGCGAGCCGCGGCCGACCGCGTCGCTGAGATCGCGCGGCAGATCCGGCACGGCAACCCGCGCCGGGGCGAGGTCCGCCGTCACCTCGACGAGGCGCGCGGCGTCCTGGGAGATGGCCAGAACGAAGGCCTCGTGGCGCATCGTGACGGCGCGCAACAGCGGCTTGAGGTGAAAGCGATCGGCGACCTCCACCGTGGCCTGAAGGCGGTTGGCCAGCCGGAAGGTGAGGGTCCGGGTCGGCGTCGCGAGCACGGCGAGGCTGCGCGCCTGGACGCCCCAGAAGGCGTCGTCGTCGACGATCTCCCGCAGGTGCTCCACCTGCTCGGCGCTGCGCAGACGTGCGGCGCGGTCCGGGGCGGCCGCGGCGAGCTGCGTCTCGGCCTCGCCGATGAGGTTGTCGAGCGCGATCCGGTCGGCCTCGGCCTCCTGGCTGAGCGGCGTCGTCGGCAGGTAGATCGACACGCAGAAGCGCTCGCGGTGCGCGACGAGCCGCTCGATCTCCGGGCGGGTGGGGAGGTCGACGTGCAGCATCCGGCTCTCTCCGGGTGAGGCGTCAGGCCGGCTGGGTGACGACGAGCTCGACGCGGCGGTTGGCGGCGCGGCCCTCGGGGGTGGCATTGTCGGCCCGCGGCTCGCGCGGACCACGACCTATCGCGGCGACCTGCTCCGGTGCAACCCCCTGGCGCATCAGCTCCTGGCGCACCGCGACCGCGCGCCGCTCGGAGAAGCGCTGGTGGTACTCGAGCGGGCCGGTGCTGTCGGTGTGGCCGATGACCGTGATCTGGGTGCCCGGGTTCTGGCGGACGACGTTGGCGATCTTGGCGAGCGTGGTGCCGAGGCCCGGCTTCACCTCGGCGCTGCTCGTCGCGAACGGGATGTCGTTGGCGAGCGTCAAGAGGAGCACGTCCTGGCGCAGCTGCTCGACGACGACGTCGTTGCGGGCGCGCTCCTCGGGGAGCTGCCGCTCGAAGTCCGACCGCTGGCGATCCATGGCGAGCCCGACGCGCCGCCGAGCGCGGCTCCGATCGCGGTGCCGGCAGCCGCCCGGCCGGACGCGGCGAGCACGTTGCCGAGGCCGACGGCGGTGCCCCGCCCGGAGACCCGGGTGCGCTCCGCGCCGGGGCCGGCGCGGCCGGCGACCAGCGCCACGGCGGCGAGCGCGGCGCCGGTGCGCCGCATGGGGAATCGTCGCATGTTCATGGGGCTTTCGCTTGTCCGGTCCATCAGCTCGCCTGGGGCGGCGCGATCTCCTCGATCTCGGCCTGACGCGACTCGTCGAAGGAGCTGCGCAGCATCTTGCCGTTGGTGCCCTCGAGCTCCGCCATGACCTTGTCGGCGGTCATCTTGCGCACCAGCAAGAACAGGGCGGCGTTGCCCGATTGCAGTGCTGCCGCGGCCTCGCGCATGAAGTCGTCGTCGATGCCGAAGCCCCGGAACCGACCGCCTAGCGCGCCGCCGGCCGCACCGAAGGCGGCACCCGCGAGCGGCATGGCGAACAAGAGACCGATCAGCGAGCCCCAGAGCGCACCCGAGAGCGCACCCGACAACGCGCCCGGACGCACCGGCTGGACGAGCTGGTTGAGCTGGTTGAGCTTCACCGCCCCGCTGTCCTGCTTGACGACGGCGTCGCCGAGCAGCACCAGATACTCCTTCTGCATGGCGAGCAGGCGACGCCTGGCGTCCTCCGCCTGCGCCTCGGTCGGATACTCGATCACCAAGGGGTCGGCCATGCCTGCACGTCCCCACCGGCGCCGAGCCAACGACTGGCCCGACCGCTGAATGCGCAAATGGCGCGCGGCGCCGGGGGCGTCTATCCGCTTTCCGCCAGCTCCTCCATCCCGTCGTCGCCCCAAGCACGCCGCCGCGTCTCGCTCGGCGAGCACCCGTAGAGCGCCGCATAGGCGCCAGCGAAGCGGCCGAGATGCCAAAAGCCGAAGCTCATCGCGATGTCGGTCACGGTGCGCTCTGCGCCCTCGACGACAAGGGCCCAGTGCACCCGGCGCAGTCGCAGCTCGCGCTCGTAGGCCTGCAGGCCGTGGCCGAACCGTTCGCAGAACGCCCGCTGGAGCGTCCGCTCGCTGGTGTCCAGCCGACGGCAGACGGCGGCCGTCGAGAGCGGCATGTCGTCGGCGGCCAGCAGGAGCTCGACCGCCGCATCGGCGAGACGTCGCCGCGCCGCGGCGCTTTCCGGGCCGCGTGCACCGACGTCGCCGCCGTCCGCCAGGACGTCGGCGAGCTTGACGACCACGTCGTCGGCGAAGGCGTTCACCAGCGCGTCGATGTCGACGCCGCGCGCCGTCGCCCGCTCGACGTGGGCGCACGCCTTGACGATCGCCTGCAAAAGTCGGGCTTCCGCCGCGGCCCGCGCGCGGGGCCGTCGGAGGCCCGCGCGCAGCCAGGGCTCGAGGCCGACGTCGCCCTCGAGCCGTGCCGCCAGCTCATCCAGCGCGCCGGCGCGCACGCTGACGCGAAAGGTTCGGAGGTCGCCGCCTTGCGAGGTCCGAAGCTCGGTGCCGGAGCAGGCGACCACGAGGAGCGGCGCCTCGATGCGCTCGCGATCTTTCCCGTGGGGGAGCCGTACGGCGAAGTAGGCTCCGAGCGCGTCGTCGCGCCAGGATGTCCGCAGCCGCAGGCCGCCGCTCTCCCGGGTGGCGATGACGCGGACGCTCCCGGTATCGAGCCCGCTCATCCGGCTATGATAGGCGCCGCCGTCGAGCGGTGCTATCTCCGCCACGTCGTAGGCGGTGTTGTACCGCGCGTTGAGCGCATGACGTTCCTCGGCGCTGCGGCAGGTCGCGGTGAAAAAGCGCTCGCGATCATCTTCATCAGCTTCGGCTTCAACAACCTCAACCGCTGGGGCCTGGGCTTCGCCTCACCCAACGCGCCCTTCGAGATCGCCGGCCTGTCGCCGGCGCCGGTGATGATCGTCGTCGGCATCGTCCTCCTGCAGCTCTTCGTCCTCCGCTGCCGCCAGGTCGCGGCCGCGGGCGGGACGCCGCTCCTCGATCTCCGGGTCGTGCTCTCGCCGACCGAGCGGGCGGCGGTGATCGCGATGTTCGCGGTCGTGGCGCTGGAGGCGATGCTGAACTTCACGGTGCCGCTCTACATCCAAATCGTGCAGGGCCAATCGCCCCTGCAGACGGCGATCGCGATGATGCCGTTCAACCTCACGGTGTTCTTCACGGCGATCCTGGTGATCGGCCTCTACGAGAAGATGCCGCCGCGCCAGATCGGCCGCCTCGGCTTCGTGGTGTGCGCGGTGGCGCTCCTCTGGCTCGCCTTCGTCGTCAAGAACGACTGGAGTGCCGTGCCCGTTCTCGTCGGCCTCGTCGCCTTCGGCATCGGGCAGGGCGCGCTCGTCACCCTGGTCTTCAACGTGCTCGTCACGGCCGCCCCCAAGGAGCTCGCGGGCGATGTCGGCTCCTTGCGCGGCACGACCCAGAACCTCGCCAACGCCGTCGGCACGGCCGTGGCCGGCGCCTCGATGGTCGGGCTCTTGAGCGCCGGCATCATGGCGCAGATCGCGGCAACGCCCTACCTGCCGCCGGAGCTCATCGGCCGGCTCGACCTCAACTCGATCAACTTCGTCGCGAACGATCAGCTCATGGCGATCATGGAGCGGATCGAGGCGACGCCGACGCAGGTCGAGGAGGCCTTCCGCATCAACAGCGAGATGCGGCTCGAGGCCCTCAAGTTCGGGCTGCTCCTCATGGCCGCCGTCGCCGCCTTGGCGATCCTGCCCGCCGGCCGCCTGCCGGCCTACCGGCCCGGCGAGATCCCGGCCAACCCGGCGCCGCCCGCGGCCGAGGAGGAGAAGGCGATCGCCAAGGCGTTCGAGGACGCCGAGGCCGCCCGGCCCTGAAGCTGCGGCGCTCGGTCCCATCGCTCGCCGGCACGCTCACCATGGTGGCGAGGCGCGGCCGCTTCGGAGATCACGCCGCGGCTCGATGCCGAGGTTCCCGTCGCCTCGGCGCCGGCTGCCGTGGCGGTCGCGCACATCGAGGCGCGGGCGTCACGGGCGTCATGCGCGGCACCGAAGGCCGGTCGGTGGGCGGTGGTGCGCCGGCGATGGAGGTGTTGCCCGAGGGGCGGGAAGGGTGGCCGCGGAGCGGGTGGGGGGACGTCAGGCGAGCAGGTCGACGAGCACGCCGTCGAGCAGCAGACGGCCCGCGGGGCTCACCACGAGACGCCCGCCCGTGACGGTGAGCAGGCCGCGTTCGAGCGCGCGGGCGAGGCCGCGGGCGTCGAGGGCATCGCGCCAGGGCGCGCCGGCCAGGCGCTCGATCCGCGCCAGCGGCACGCCCTCGGTGAGCCTGAGCCCCATCATCACGAGCTCGGCGACCTGGGTCGCGCTGTCCAGGGGCTCGAGGGGGTGAAGGGCGTGCCCCACGCGCTCGACGCGCTCCAGCCAGCGCTCGGGTACCCGCTCGCTCGCCGTGCCGACCCGCCCGGTCGCGAGGTCGAGGCGGCCGTGCGCGCCGGGCCCGATGCCGGCGAAGGCGCCCGAGCGCCAATAGACCAGGTTGTGGCGGCATTCGGCGCCGGGCCGAGCGTGGTTCGAGACCTCGTAGGCCGAGAGCCCGGCATCGGCGAGCACGGCATGGGAGAGCGCGTAGAGCTCGGCCTGGAGGTCGTCCGGCGGTAGGCGCAGGCGGCCGTGCTCGGCGAGGGCGTGAAAGCGCGTGCCGGGCTCGAGGGTGAGCTGGTAGATCGAGAGGTGATCGCCCGCGTGGTCGAGAGCGCGGCCGAGCTCCGCCGCCCAGGCGGCGGCCGTCTGGCCGGGTCGCGCGTAGATGAGATCGAAGCTGAAGCGCTCGAAGGTGCGCGCCGCGAGCGCCACGGCCGCGAGCGCTTCGGCGGCGGTGTGCTCGCGGCCGAGCGCCCGGAGGTCGGCGTCGTCGAGGGCCTGGACGCCGAGCGAGACGCGGTTGACCCCGGCCGCCCGGAAGCCGCGAAAGCGCGCGGCTTCGACCGAGGTGGGGTTGGCCTCGAGCGTGATCTCGACATCGGCGGCGAGGCCGAAGCGGCGCTCGGCCCGCTCGATGACGTCGGCGACCGTCGAAGGCGGCATCAGCGACGGCGTGCCGCCGCCGAAGAAGATCGAGCGCAAGGGGCCCGAACCCGGCACGAGGTCGGCCGCGTGATCGAGCTCGGCCACGAGCGCGCGGCGCCACCGCTCCTGGTCGACCTCGGCGCGGACGTGGCTGTTGAAGTCGCAATAGGGGCACTTGGCCCGGCAGAAGGGCCAGTGGACGTAGAGCGCGAAGCCGGGGTCGAGCGCGGCGGCGCCGGGCGGGGTGGGGGTGGCGGACACGGCACGCCACATCACCGACGAGCCCATGTCCGCCCAACCCTCACATCGGCGGCAGGATCACCCGGTCGACGACGTGGATGACGCCGTTCGTGGCCTCGATGTCGGCCGCGACGAGGCTGGCGCCGCCGACGTTCACGGGCGCGCCCGTGGCATCGACGCCGAGCGGCCGGCCGGCCACGGTCTCCAGGCGGCCTGCGCGACCGGCGAGGTCGCTGCTCCGAATCTCCCCCGGGACGACGTGGAAGGTCAGGATGGTCGTGAGGGTGTCGCGGTTGGCGGGCTCGAGGAGGCTGTCGAGCGTGCCCGCCGGCAGGGCCGCGAAGGCCGCGTCGGTCGGTGCGAACACCGTGAACGGACCGGGGCCCTTGAGGGTCTCGACGAGGTCCGCAGCCTGCACGGCGGCGACCAGCGTGGTGAAGTCGTTGGCGGCAACCGCCGTGTCGACGATGTCGGCCTCCTGGGCGCGCGGCGCGGCGGTCAAGCCCAAGACGACCGCGACGACCGCGGCGAAGGTGGCCATTCGGCTCAAGAACATCGACCCGTCCTTTTTCGGAGTTTGACAGCTTTGCAACATGTTCAAAAACGGGCGGAAGACAAGCCTCGTTGCGCGCGCCACCCGGGTCAGCGGCGCGCGGCACCGAGATCGTTCAGTTGCGCGGGCCGTTACCCGGGCCGTTCGGAACATTGCGGCGCATGTCGCCGGGGCCGAGGGCGCCGTCGCCGTCGCGGTCGCCCCACGCGAACATGCCGCGGGCCGGGCGGTCGAACTCGTCGGTCGTCACCCGGCCGTCGCCGTCGTCGTCCAGCGCCTGAAAGCGGTCGACCATCCGCGGCCGCGCGAGCTCGACCCAGAAGGGCTGGAACTCGTCGAGGCTCAAGGTGCCGTCGCCGTCCGCGTCGAAGCGGGCGAAGCCGTCGGCGCGGAACGCCTCGACCTCGGCGCGGGTGACCCGGCCGTCGCCATCGCCGTCGA
>CAYZSE010000025.1:11546-28447 GCA_964481035.1 uncultured Geminicoccaceae bacterium
CCGCCACGCGCACCGGCGACGGCCGTGGCGGTGAGGCCGGCCAGCACGAGGGCCGTCGCGGTGAGGATCAGGGTCTTGCGCATCGAAGGTCTCCTCTCGAGGTGATGGGCGCAATCAACACCCTCGCGGTAACGGAATGCGGACACGGGCTCCCTCTCTCGGTAACAATGGGTAACGAGCGTTCCGGACGGCCGGCGCCGTGCCGGCGCGAACGGGCGCCGGCTCGCCCGCCGCAGGGCGGGCGGCGAGGTCCGGGCGGGAACCGCGGATCGTCCTTCGACGCCTCGGCGACGGACCGTCGGCCGGTCACCGCGGCCGCCGGCGCCCCGTGCCGCTCGCCGTCTCGCCGAAGGTCGACCTCGGGCCCCTTGGCGGCTGGCGTCGGGGACGACAGCTTGGGGGTGAACCGCTGCTGGGAGTGTTGCCATGCTCGTCATCATCGACCCCGAGATCGGCGCCGGCGCGCACGCGCTCGCCGCCCGCATCGCCGCTGAATTCCGCGGCCCGTGCTCGGCGCTCGTGGCGCCGAGCGAGCCGCCCGACGACGGGCTGCTCGCCGCGCTGACAGCCGCGCCGTCGGCGATGATCGCAACCCCGCAGGCGCCGGCTTGGCTGGCGCGGCTGGACGCGGTGCGGATCGCCTGGGCGAGCGATGCGACGACCGCCATCGCCGCTCTCGCCGCGGCGACGCCGCTGCGGCCGCGCGCCGGCGGCGGTCACGCGCCGAAGCTGAGCCCGCTCTCGCCCGCCGGCTTGGAGGAGGGCCTCGCCGGCCTCGATTCCCGCTGGCGGATCGAGGTGGTCGCGGCACCGCGCCTGCCGCACGGACTCAAGGCCGAGCTGGTCGCGGACATCCCGTGCCCGACCCATCTCGTCGGCGCCGACCTCGTCCGCGCCATCGCCGACGTCGCGGAAACCCAAGATCACCACCCGACGCTCTCGCAGGCCTATCGGACGGTGAGCGTGCGGGTGACCACGGGCGAGGCGGCCGGCCGCTTGACCGCCCGCGACCTCGCCTTCGCCGAGGCGGTCGACGGGCTGGTGGCCGAGCGGCTGCCGGCTCAATAGGCGCGCGGCAGGCCGAGGACCTTCTGGGCGAGGTAGGCGAGGATCAGGTTCGGGCTCACCGGAGCCGTGCGGTAGAGCCGGGCCTCGCGCCACTTGCGCTCGATGTCGTAGTCGGTGGCGAAGGCGAAGCCGCCGAAGGTCTGCATGCAGGCCTCGGCGGCGGCCCAGGCGGCCTCGCCCGTCAGGTACTTGGCCATGTTGGCCTCGGGCCCGCAGCGCCGGCCGGC
Organism: uncultured Geminicoccaceae bacterium; assembly: GCA_964481035.1. Classification (GTDB taxonomy): domain Bacteria; phylum Pseudomonadota; class Alphaproteobacteria; order Geminicoccales; family Geminicoccaceae; genus JAAAPF01. The sequence goes on from CAYZSE010000025.1 coordinate 12,842, forward strand.
ATCGTAGAGGGCGGCGGCCTTGCGCGCCATGAGCCCGGCCGCCTCGGTCGCGGCGTAGGCCTGGGCGAGCGGGAACTGGATGCCCTGGTTCTGGCCGATCGGCCGGTCGAAGACCCGGCGCTCTCGGGCATAGGCGACGGCGCGGTCGAGGAACCAGCGGCTGTCGCCCAGGCTCTCGCCGGCGATCAGGATGCGCTCGGCGTTCATCCCGTCGAGGATGTAGCGAAAGCCGTGGCCCGGCTTGCCGACGAGCGCGTCCGCCGGCAGGTCCGCCTCGTCGAAGAAGACCTCCGTCGTGTTGTGGTTGATCATCGTCTCGATCGGCCGGATCTCGACGCCCCGACCCCTCAGCTCGCGCAAGTCGAGCAGGAAGACCGACATGCCCTCGGTCGGTTTCGCCGCCTCGGCGAGCGGCGTGGTCCGCGCCAGGAGCAGCATGAGGTCCGACTGCAGCGCCCGGCTGGTCCAGATCTTCTGGCCGCTGACGCGCCAGCCGCCGTCCGGCCGCGCCACGGCGCGGGTGGTGATCCGGGTCGTGTCGGTGCCGGCCGAAGGCTCGGTCACGCCGAAGGCCTGCAGCCGCAGCGCGCCCCTGGCGATGGCGGGCAGCCAGCGTCGCTTCTGCGCGTCCGAGCCGTGCCGCAAGAGCGTCCCCATCGTGTACATCTGGGCGTGGCAGGCGGCGGCGGAGGCGCCCTGGGCGTGGATGGTCTCCAGGATCACCGCCGCGGCGCGGATCGGCAGGCCGCTGCCGCCATATTGCTCGGGGATGAGCGCCGCGAGGTAGCCGGCCTCGGTGAGGGCGCCGACGAAGGCCTCGGGATAGGCGCGCTCGCGGTCGAGATCGCGCCAGTAGGCCATGGCGAAGCGCTCGCAGATCGCGGCGACACCGGCGCGCAGCTCGGGCCAGTCCTCGTCGACGGAAAAGGCCGTGCCGTCGTGCGGATCCAAGGCTCAGCTCCCGGTGAACACGGGCGGCCGCTTCTCGTTGAAGGCGCGGATGCCCTCGCGGCGGTCCTCGGTCGGGACCGTGCGGTTGTAGGCCTCGAGCTCGAAGCGGTAGCCGGAGCGCAGATCCACCTGCATCGCCATGTCGAGCGACTTCTTCGCCTGGACCACCGAGATCGGCGCGTTGGCGGCGATCCGCTCGGCCGTGGCGACCGTCTCCGCGAGCAGGTCCGCCCGTGGCACCAGGCGATTGACGAGACCCCAGGCCAACGCCTCCTCGGCGCCGAAGGGCAGCCCGGTCAGCACGATCTCCTTGGCCCGGCGCACGCCGACGGCGCGCGGCAGGGTCTGGGTGCCGGTCGCCCCCGGGATGATGCCGACGGTGACCTCGGTCAGCGCGAAGCGGGCGTCGGGCACGGCGTAGGCGAAGTCGGCGGCGAGGACGAGCTCGAGCCCGCCGGCGAAGGCGGGGCCGTTGACCGCGGCGATGATCGGCACCGGGCAGTCGAGCATGCTCGTGAAGGCCTGCTCGAAGATGGCGTGCTGGCGACGCCAGGCGGCGTCGTCCATGGTCTTGCGCTCCTTGAGGTCGCCGCCGGCGCAAAAGGCGCGGTCGCCGGCGCCGGTGAGGACGACGCAGCGGATGCCCTCGGCATCGACGTAGAACCCGCGCCAGAGCTCGCGCAGCTCCTCCGCCATCGCCGTGTCGAAGGCGTTGCGGACCTCGGGGCGGTCGAGGGTGACGACCAGGACATGCGGGCCCCGGCGGTCGCGGCGAAGGCGGGTCGGAACGACGGTCACGGGAGGTCTCCCGGCGAGACGGCGGCAACGCTATCCTAGGAACTTCACCTCCGCGACGTCGAGCCCGGCCGATGACCGACGATCAATTCTTCCGGCTGGTGGCGCTCTTGGCCATCGCCTTCTTCATCGCCGCGGGCGCGCTGCCGCTGACGCCGACGCAGCGGCGCCTGGCGCGCCGCGGCGCCGTGGCCGTGCTCGTCGTGGGCCTCGCCGCGGCGCTGGTGAAGCTCGCCACCGGCTGACAGGCTCGTCAATCGAGATCGATCTCGATCCGCAGGCGACGCCCGCGGCGCTCGATCCGGGCCGCGGCGTCGGCGACCGGCGCCGGCGCGCGCGACGCGACGCTCTCGCGGCCGATCTGGCCGGCGTTGGTGCGCTCCCAGAGCGCCACGACGTCGTCACGTCGGCGTGCGCGCTCCGGGTCGCTCAGCTCCGCCTCGCGGAAGGCCGCGACCAGGCGCGACACCCGCACGCCCTCGTTGGCGATCCAGACGGCGCGGCTCGGGTTGGCCTCGAGCTCCGCTTCGCTCAGCGTGCCGCCGTCGACGGCGGCGTAGCCGCTGCCCTGGATCTTCGGGATCGAGCGTCGGTGCAGCGCCACGACCTCCCAGCGGTTGCTGAAGACCGGCGCGCCGGAGCTGCCTGGCTCGGTATCGCTCGAGTACCAGAGGTAGTCGCTGAGCGCGCCCTCGTCCGTGATGTGCAAAAGGTTGCTGTTGTGGACGGTGACCGACTTGGTGTTGCCGAGCGGGTGGTGGATCAGGTTGACCGGATCGCCCAGCCTGATCTTGCCCTGCTGCTCGATCAGCGGATGCCAGCCGCAGTCGGCGAGCGGATGCCCGGTCTCGTCGCGTGCCGCGACGGCGACGATCGTGAAGTCGAGCCGGCGATGCGTGTAGAAGAAGTCGTCGGGCTCGAGCCGGAAGTGCCGCGGTGCCTTGGCCGCGCCGAAGCGGTTCTCCTCGAAATCGAGGTCGAGCTCGGTCAGCGCGGCGCGCTCGGGCGATGGCAGGACGTGGTTGTTGGTCAGCAAGAGGTCGCGTCCGACCAGGACGCCGCTGCCGCGCTCCACCCCGCCGCCGACCGAGAGCCGGCCGATCGCGCGGGCGGCCACGAGCCCGGCCTCGAAGAACTCGATCGACAGGATGTCGCGGGTCAGCCCGACCTGCCGCTCGAGCCCCACCAGGGTCTTGGTGCTGGGGCGCCCCCGGTCGACGTCGAGGCGAGTCTGCTCGCTCTCGCGCCGCAGGTAGTCGGCGATCTCCTTGTCCGGGGGCACGAAATCGCCTCTGGCGATGCGGGCGCGGGTCTCCTCGAGCGGCCTCTCGACGGCGCGGTAGCGCTCCAGGGCCTTGGTATCCAAGGCCGTCGCCATCTCGCTCTTGCGCGCCATGCCCTCGACCCTCCGGCTTCTGCTCGTGTCACGCTGGCGGGCCTCGCCGTCAGCTAGCGAGAATTGCGCATTTTTGTTTTGTCATCTATCGTAAATGGGGACACGGGAGGCAACCAGCCATGCTGGAGCGGATCACCTACGCGCGTTACCAAGAGATGCTCTTGGACGTGGAGACGCCCGACGAGCTGATCGCTCGGTATTCCATCGCGGATAAGGGTGAAGGCGCCTTCGATCCAGTGATAAGGCCCAACCCCGAGCTCGTCATCATGAGCCAGGCGCAGGTCGAGGCCGAAAGCGCCATGCAGATCGGCAATGGCCTCGCCCGCTTTCGTCGCCAGCGTCTTTTTGGGATTCGCCGGGCGTCACCCAATAAATTGCCCATCCTCGTGTCTGAAGGCGATAGCTGGTTTCAATTTCCAGTGTTCATCAACGAGGTGATCGACAACCTCGATCGTGACTACCTGATCTGGTCGATCGGGGCGGCCGGAGACACTGCGCAGAACATGGTCTTCAACGACATCGGCCGCGGCAAGACCGAGTACATGCGGGCGTTGAAGCGGTTCAAAGGCGAGGTGCGCGCGTTTCTCTTCTCCGCGGCGGGCAACGACGTCATCGGCGAGGATCCGCGGACCGGCGAGCCCGTGCTCGCGAAGCTGCTCCGGCCGTTCCAGCCGGGAACGACCGACCCCAGGGCGCTGATCGACCAGACGGCCGTCACCGAGGTGCTCGACTTCCTCGAGCGCGCCTACCGCAAGGTCATCGGCGATGTTCGCGGCGAGACCGGGCTCGAGCGGCTACCCATCCTCATCCACGCCTACGACTACGTCTTTCCCTTCCCCTGGGGCGCGAACGATCCGCGCGATCCGACGTGGGCGGACAAGAACGCCTGGCTCGGCCAGCCGCTCGACGCCAAGGGCATCCTCGAGCCCGCGCTGCGCCGCGGCGTTCTCAAGGAGCTCATCGACCAGCTCTACGTCCGCTTCGAAGCGGTCGCGGCCGACCATCAGGGGGTCTGGGTCGTCGACTGCCGCGGCGCGATGCCCGATGTCGATGACTGGGCCGACGAGATCCACGGCACGTCCAAGGGCTTCGCCAAGGTCGCCGACCGCTTCGCGGCCACGCTGCGCGCGGCGCTCTCGCCCGTGGCCTGACCGCCATCGGCCGAGCCGAACGGTCCGGGTCGACGACGGACATGGTGGCGCGCCGCCGCATGCGGATCGCGGGCCTGCGCGAGCGATGCGCGCTCGGGCGCCCTTGCGCACCCGTCTGCGGTCTGGTTGATCGATCCCTCCGCCACCGACCGACGAGGCTTGCATGCGCGCCGACGACGAGGATCACGAAGAGCCGAAGCCCGCCGCCCCGCCCTCGCGCCTGGTCGAGGAGGCGTTGTTCAAGCGTCGCCATGTGCTCATCACGGGCACCATCGACGATCGGGTGGCCCGGGCGACGACCGAGCGGCTCCTGGCGCTCGCCGCGGCCGGCGACGAACCCATCAACGTCTTCATCAGCTCGCCCGGCGGCCACGTCGAATCGGGCGACATGATCCACGACGTCATCAAGTTCATCGCACCGGAGGTGCGGACGGTCGGCACGGGCTGGGTGGCGAGCGCCGGGGCCCTGATCTTCGTCGCCGTGCCCAGGGCGCGGCGCCTCTGCCTTCCCAACACCCGCTTCCTATTGCATCAGCCGAGCGGCGGGGTCGGCGGCCGGGCCGCGGACATCGAGATCCAGGCCGACGAGATCATCAAGATGCGCGCGCGTTTCTACCGGATCTTCGCCGAGGCCACGGGCCAGACCGAGGACCGCCTGCGCACCGACATGAACCGGGACTTCTGGCTCGGCACGACGGACGCCCTCGACTACGGCCTGCTGGGCCGGGTCATCACCAGCGAGGCCGATCTGGCGTGAGCCGGCGTCCGGCCGCGCTTGCCCCTCAAGCCGACGGCAAGGCGGAGTAGGTCTGCTTGAGGCAGCCGAGGGCGAAGCTGGAGCGGGTGTGGCGGATGCCCGGCAGGCGGAAGAGCTTGTCGCGCAAGAAGCGCTGGTAGCCTTCGGCGCCGGCCACGGCGACCTTGATCATGTAGTCGTAGTCGCCGGAGACCAGCCAGGCCTCGATGACCTCGGGCAGCGCTTCGACCGCCTCGCCGAACTCCGCCAGCGTCGCCTCGTCGTGCCGGGTCAGCATGACCTCGACGAACACGGTGTCGGGCAGGCCGAGCGCCTTGCCGTCGAGTACCGTGACATAGTGCTGGATGACGCCGTCGCGCTCGAGGGCGCGCACGCGGTTCCAGCAGGGCGTGGCGGAGAGCCCGACCCGCTGGGCGAGCTCGCTGTTCTTCAGGCGCGCGTCGAGGTGCAGCTCGCGGAGGATGCGGAGGTCGACGGCGTCGAGCGGGCGAGGCAAGAAGGTTCTCCCACCGTTGCTGCAGAGCACAAGAAGCTTCGTCTGCACATGCCGCCATCTGCAGTCGTTACTTCTGCGGAGGTGGGGAGTCTATCTCCAATCCGAAAGCCCCTTTCGGCCATCTAGCGCTATGATCGAAGCGCTGGGGCAGAGGAGAGCTTCGATGTTCGATCTCGATGCGTTCGACAACCATCGCGAGGTGGTCCATGTGCATCGCCCGGAGGCGGGGCTGCGCGCGGTCATCGCGGTGCACGACACGACCCTCGGCCCGGCCCTCGGCGGCTGCCGCATGTGGCGCTACCCGAAAGCGCGCGACGCCACCGTCGACGCGCTGCGGCTCGCCCGCGGCATGACCTACAAGAACGCGCTGGCCGGCCTGCCTTTCGGCGGCGGCAAGTCCGTCATTCTGGGCGATCCGGGTCGCGACAAGAGCCGCCCGCTGCTCGAGGCCTTCGCCGAGGCCGTCGACGCGCTCGGCGGGCGCTACGTCGTCGCCGAGGACGTCGGCATCACCGAGGCGGACGCGCGCGTCTTCGCCACGCGCACGCGCCACGTCGGCGGCGTCGGCCGGGCGGGCGCTGGCGGCGATCCGTCGCCCGCGACAGCGCGCGGGGTGTTCAAAGGGCTCGAGGCGGCCGCCCGGATCGCGCTCCAGCGCAGCGATCTTCAAGGCCTCGCCGTCGCCGTCCAGGGTCTCGGCGCGGTCGGCTGGAAGCTCGCAGCACTCCTGCACGGGGCGGGCGTGCGGCTGGTCGTTGCCGATCTCGATCAGGCTCGGGTCGAGCGCGCAGTGGCGAGCTTCGGCGCCGAGCCCTGCACCGTCGGCGCGATTCTCGAGGCCGACGTCGATGTGCTGGCGCCGTGCGCGCTCGGCGGCGTGCTCGACGCCGCGACGATCGCGCGGCTGCGCGCCCGCATGGTCTGCGGCGCCGCCAACAACCAGCTCGCCGACGCCGCCGCAGGCGATGCGCTGGCCCGGCGCGGGATCACCTACGTCCCCGACTACGCGGTCAACGCCGGCGGCGTCATCGCCGTCGCGCACGAATATCTGGGCCGCGTCGACGAGTGCGGTGTCGCGGCCCAGGTCGACCGCATCGCCGACAGCGTCGCGGCGATACTCGAGCGGGCCGCGCGGGAGGGAACGACGCCCGCGCGCGCCGCCGACGCCGAGGCCCGGCGCCGGCTCGGCTGGGGCGAGGACGCACGGACTGCGGCTTGAGGGTCGCCACCGCACGGCGGCGCGACCCGAGCCGAGAGCCGACCGCCGCTGGCGCCGTCACCTCGGGGAGAGACCGCATGGAACTGCAAGCCGTATCGCTCGAGGACAAGTACACCGTACCCCGCGGCCGCATCTATCTCTCGGGCACGCAGGCGCTCGTTCGGCTGCCGCTCCTGCAGAAGGAGCGCGACCGGAGGGCGGGCCTCGACACTGCGGGCTTCATCTCCGGCTATCGCGGCTCGCCCTTGGGGGGCTACGACAAGGCGCTCTGGCAAGCGCGCAGCTTCCTCGACCGGCACGACATCGTCTTCCAGCCCGGCGTCAACGAGGAGCTCGCGGCGACCGCCGTCTGGGGCAGCCAGCAGGCGGGCCTGTTCGATTCGGCCCGGCGAGACGGCGTCTTCGCCGTCTGGTACGGCAAAGGCCCTGGGGTCGATCGCGCCCTCGACGCCATGAAGCACGGCAACGCGGCGGGCTCGGCGCGGCACGGCGGCGTGCTCGTGCTCGCGGGCGACGACCACGCCTGCAAGTCCTCGACCCTGCCGCATCAGAGCGAGCCCGTGCTGATGGCGGCGGGCATCCCGGTCCTCAATCCGGCAGGCATCGGCGAGCTCATCGACTATGGCCTCTACGGCTGGGCGCTGTCGCGCTTCTCCGGCCTGTGGGTCGGTCTCAAGGTCATCGCCGATACGGCCGACGCCTCGGCCTCGATCGACCTCGACCCCGACGCGTGGCGTCCGGTCGTGCCGGCCGACGTCGCCCTGCCCGAGGGCGGGCTCAACATCCGCTGGCCCGACGACCCGATGACCCGCCACGAGCCGCGGCTCCACGGCTTCAAGCTGCCGGCGGCCCTGGCCTTCCACCGCGCCAACGGCCTCGACCGGGTCGTCCTCGACGGCCCCGCCCGGCGCCTCGGCATCGTCACCACGGGCAAGGCGCACCTCGATCTCCTGCAGGCGCTCGACGACCTCGGCATCGACGACGCGGCGGCCAGAGCGCTCGGCCTCGCCGTCTACAAGGTGGCGATGAGCTGGCCCTTGGAGCCCGAAGGCGCGCGCGCGTTCGCCCGCGGGCTCGAGGAGCTGCTCGTCGTCGAGGAGAAGCGCGGCCTCGTCGAGGAGCAGCTGCGCTCGCTGCTCTACGATCTTCCCGACGGCGAGCGGCCGCGGGTGGTCGGCAAGCAGGACGAGCGGGGCGAGGTGCTGCTGCCGGCGGTCGGCGAGCTCAACGCGACGCTCGTCGCCGAGGCCTTGGGGCGACGGCTCAGGGCGCGCGAGCTGCCGGCCGTCTTCCGCGCGCGGCTCGCCGCGATCGCGGCGATCGACGGCGAGCTCGCGAGCTACGCGCCGGCGGCGGTCCGTACGCCCTATTTCTGCTCGGGCTGCCCGCACAACACCTCGACGAGGGTGCCCTCGGGCAGCCGCGCGCTCGCCGGCATCGGCTGCCACTACATGGCCCAGGCGATGGACCGCAGCACCGCCACCTTCACCCAGATGGGCGGCGAGGGGGTGAGCTGGGTGGGCCAGGCGCCGTTCGTCACCGACGACCACGTCTTCGTCAACATCGGCGACGGCACCTACTACCACTCGGGCATCCTCGCGATCCGCCAGGCCGTCGCCGCCGGGGTCAATGCCACCTACAAGATCCTCTTCAACGATGCCGTCGCGATGACCGGCGGCCAGCCGGTCGACGGGCCGATGACCGTGCCCCTGGTGACCCGCCAGCTCGCCGCCGAGGGTGTCGGCACCGTCCGTGTCGTCACCGACGAGCCGAGCAAGTACCGCCGCGGCGCCGGCCTCGTCGCGGGCACCACGGTCCACCACCGCGACGAGCTCGACGCGGTGCAGTGCGAGCTGCGCCGGGCGCCTGGTGTCACCGCGATCATCTACGATCAGACCTGCGCCGCGGAGAAGCGTCGGCGCAGGAAGCGCGGGCTCGCGGAGGATCCGAAAAAGCGGGTGTTCATCAACGATCTCGTCTGCGAGGGCTGCGGCGACTGCTCGGTGCAGTCGAACTGCCTCTCGGTCGAGCCGCTCGAGACCGACTTCGGCCGCAAGCGCCGCATCAACCAGTCGACCTGCAACAAGGACACGCGCTGCCTCGAGGGCTTTTGCCCGAGCTTCGTGACCGTCGAGGGCGCCGAGCTGAAGAAGCCGGAAGCGCTCGCGGGCGATGTGGACTGGCCGGAGCTGCCCGAGCCCGCGACGGCCGAGCTGGCCGAGCCCTTCGAGATCCTCGTCACCGGCGTCGGCGGCACGGGCGTGGTGACCGTCGCCGAGCTCTTGGGCATGGCCGCGCACCTCGAGGGCAAGGGGGCGCAGGTGCTGAACCAGGCGGGGCTCGCCCAGAAATACGGTGCCGTGACGAGCCACGTGCGGATCGGCCTGAGCCCCGAGGCGGTGCGTGCGCCGCGCATCGCCGAGGGCAAGGCGCGCCTGCTCCTCGCCTGTGACCTCGTCGTTGCCGCGTCCAAGGACGCGCTCGCCAAGCTCGACCGCGAGAAGGGGGCGGCCGTCGTCAACCGCGACGCCGCGATCACCGCGAGCTTCGTGCGCGATCCCGACGTCGCCACCGCGAGCCATCCGCTCGAGCGGGCGGTCGCGGGCGTCGTCGGCGACGCGCGCGCGCGGTTCGTCGAGGCGACCCGGCTCGGCACCCAGCTCCTCGGCGACGCCGTCGCCGCCAACACCTTTCTTCTGGGCTTCGCCGCGCAGTCGGGGCTGTTGCCGGTCACGGCGACGGCGATCGAGCGCGCCATCGAGCTCAACGGGGCGGCGGTCGCGCTCAACAAGCGGGCATTTCTCTGGGGCCGCCGCGCCGCGCACGACCCGGATGCCGTCAGCGGATCGGTCGAGCCGGAGCCGGTGAAGCTCACCGACGATCTCGCCAGCCTCGTCGAGCGGCGCGCGCGCTTCCTCGAGGGCTATCAGAACCGCGCCTACGCCGAGCGCTACCGCGAACGGGTCGAGCAGGTCCGGGCTGCCGAAGCCCGGACTACCGGCGGTGACGGCCTTGCCCGAACCGTGGCCCGCCATCTCTTCAAGCTCATGGCCTACAAGGACGAATACGAGGTGGCACGGCTCTGGGCCGAGACACCCTTCTTGAAGGAGCTCGAGGCGAAGTTCGACGGGCCCGTGCGCTTCAGGTTCTATCTGGCGCCGCCGGCGTTCGCCGCGCGCGACCCGCGCACCGGGCACTTGCGCAAGCGGGCCTATGGCGCCTGGCTGCGGCCGGCATTCGGCGTGCTCGCCAGGCTGCGCTTCTTGCGCGGCACGCTGTTCGACCCCTTCGGGCGGACCGCCGAGCGCCGCTGTGAGCGCCGGCTCATCGCCGACTACGAGACGCTGCTCGACGAGCTCAGCAAGGGTCTCGGGGCGGCGAACCATGGCCTCGCCGTCGAGCTGGCGGGGCTACCCGAGCGCATCCGCGGCTACGGCCACGTCAAGCAGCGGCACATCGAGGAGGCCGAGGCCCGGCGGGCGGAGCTCCTCGCCCGCTGGCGCTGCCGCCGGGACGTGCCCGGACGGGGCGCGGGGTGCGACAGCGGACGAGCGCCGGCGCGCTTGCCTGACGATCGACCGGCGGACGAGGTCGCCGCGCGGGCCGTCGACGCCCCGAGACCGGGCTCGGCTACTCCCACTCGATCGTGCCGGGCGGCTTCGAGGTGACGTCGTAGGTGACGCGGTTGATGCCCTGGACCTCATTGACGATTCGGGTGGCGACCCTGGCGAGGAAAGGCACGTCGAAGGCGAAGACGTCGGCGGTCATGCCGTCGACCGAGGTGACGGCCCGGAGCGCCACGACGCTCTCATAGGTGCGGTTGTCGCCCATCACGCCCACGGCCTTGACCGGCAGGAGGACCGCGAAGGCCTGCCAGATCTGGTCGTAGAGGCCGGCGGAGACGATCTCCTCGAGGTAGATGCGGTCCGCCTGCTGCAGAAGCGCCACCCGCTCGGCGGTGATCTCGCCGAGGATGCGGACGGCGAGGCCGGGGCCGGGAAAGGGGTGGCGGCCGACGAAGGCTGGCGGCAGCCCGAGCTCGCGGCCGAGCTCGCGGACCTCGTCCTTGAACAGCTCGCGCAAGGGCTCGATCAGCCGCAGCCGCATCCGCTCGGGCAGGCCCCCGACGTTGTGGTGGCTCTTGATGGTGACGGCCGAATCGTGGGCGCGCGCGCTCTCGATGACGTCGGGGTAGACCGTGCCCTGGGCGAGGAAGTCGACCCGGCCGAGCTTGGCCGCCTCCTCCTCGAAGACCTCGATGAAGAGCGCACCGATGATCTTGCGCTTGGCCTCCGGGTCGGTGACGCCGTCGAGGGCCGAGAGGAAGCGATCGCCGGCGTCGACGTGGACGAGCGGGATGTTGTAGTGGCGCTTGAAGAGGCTCACCACCTCGTCGGCCTCGTGCGCGCGCAACAGCCCGGTGTCGACGAAGATGCAGGTCAGCTGCGGGCCCAACGCCTCGTGCAGCAAGAGCGCCGTGACCGAGCTGTCGACGCCGCCCGAGAGCCCGCAGATGACCTTGCCGGCGCCGACCTCGGCCTGGGCTCGGGCCGTGGCCTCGTGGCGAAAGGCCTGCATCGACCAGTCGCCCTTGAGCCCGGCGACGGTGAACAGGAAGTTCTGCAGCACCGTTCGGCCGATCGGCGTGTGGTGCACCTCGGGGTGGAACTGCAGGCCGTAGAGGCGGCGCTCTTCGTCGGCGATGGCGGCGAAGGGCGCGTGCGGGCTCGTGGCGATGGCCTCGAACCCCTCGGGGAGCTCGCTCACCCGGTCGCCGTGGCTCATCCAGACGACCGCGCTCTCCGCGACGTCGAGGATACCTTCGAACAGCGGCGAACCCCGGGCGAGGGTGAGCTCCGCGCGGCCGAACTCGCGCTCGCCGGCGGTCTCGACGCGGCCGCCGAGCTGCGCGCACATGGTCTGCTCGCCGTAGCAGATGCCCAAGACCGGCACGCCCAGATCGAAGACCACCCTCGGGGCGGCCGGTGCCCCCTCGCCGGACGTCGAGGCGGGACCGCCGGAGAGGATGACGGCGGAGGGTGCGAAGCGGCGGACCACCTCGTCGGTGATCCGGTAGGGATGGATCTCGCAATAGACGCGGAGCTCGCGGACGCGGCGGCCGATGAGCTGGGTGTACTGCGAGCCGAAGTCGAGGATGAGGACGTGCTCGTGCATGGCGCTGCTCTACGCCAATCGACGGCGCGGGCAAAGCATCAGGCGGCGGCCGGCACGTTCCAGGCGACCAGCACGCCCAGATAGACGCCGTAGGCGGCGAGGAGCAGCCAGCCCTCGCGGCGGGTGACCTGCCAGCCCGAGCGGACGACGACGAGCATGAGCGCGGTGGCGGCGAGCATGACCCAGACGTCGAAGCGGATGATCTCGGTCGGCACGGCGATCGGCTGCACGACCGCCGTTGTCCCGAGGATGAAGAGGATGTTGAAGATGTTGGAGCCGACGACGTTGCCGAAGGCGACCTCGGTGTGGCGCCTGAGGCCGGCGACCACGGCGGTGGCGAGCTCCGGCAGCGAGGTGCCGAGCGCCACGAGGGTGAGGCCGATGACCGCTTCGGAAACGCCGGCGGCGCGGGCCAGGGTGACCGCGGCGTCGACCAGCAGATCGGCCCCGGCGACGACGGCGAGGAGGCCCGCGAGCGCGAGCCCGAGCCCGCTCCACAAGCCGAGCGCCGGCAGCGCCTTCTCGGCCGCCTCCTCGGCATAGACGGCCTCGGCCGGGGTGTGGGCCCGCCGCTCGGCGAGGTAGGTGTAGGCGACGTAGCCGATCAGTGCCGCGACGAGGACGAGGCCCGCCGCGCGGGGCACCGCACCGGTGAGCAGGATGCCCAAGCCGGCGAGGGTGGTGAGCGCCAGGACGGTGCCGTCGCGCGCGAAAGCGCGGCCGTCGACGGCGACCGGGAACAGCGCCGCGGTCACCCCGAGGATGAAGAGGATGTTGCAGATGTTGGAGCCGACGACGTTGCCGACGGCGATGCCGGGGGCGCCGTCGAGGGCGGCGGTGAGGCTCGTCACCAGCTCCGGGCTCGACGTCCCGAAGCCGACCAGCACGAGCCCTGCGACGACCGGCGACACGCCGAGGCGCCCGGCCGCGGCGACGGCCCCGCGGACCAGCGCCTCGCCGCCGCCGAGCAGGAGCGCGAGGCCGAGGGCCAGATAGAGGAGGGTCATCACGGCGGTCCTCGACAGGGCCGGCGCAGCGGGCGGCCGATCCGCCGCGTTGTAGGGCGCACGGGCGCCGTCCGCCAGCGCCCGATGCGGCCGAGGCTGCCGCGGTTTTTGTTGTTGACCACCGGACGGCTTGGTATAGCCCCGCTTCCTGATGCCGAAGGGGGTCGGGCTCAGCGGGCGTGGCGGAACTGGTAGACGCGCGGGATTTAGGTTCCCGTGGCCTCGGCCGTGGGGGTTCGAGTCCCTCCGCCCGCACCATGCGGCGGCGCTGCGGCGATCCACGAAGTATCCAGAGAAGGCAAGTTGATGCAGGTGACGGAGCTCTCCGCCGACGGTCTGAAGCGCCAATACAAGGTGGTCGTGCCGGCGGCCGAGATCGAGGAGCGGATCACCGGCCGGCTCGAAGAGATCAAGCACACCGTCAAGATGCCGGGCTTCCGCCCCGGCAAGGTGCCGCTCGCGCTCCTCAAGAAGCAGTACGGGCGCTCGGTCCTGGGCGAGGTCGTGGAGCAGAGCGTCAACGCCGGCTCGCAGAAGGCGATCGCCGATCACGACCTGAAGCCGGCGCTGCGGCCGAAGATCGAGGTCAAGAGCTTCGACGAGGGTGCGGATCTCGAGTTCCAGATGGATGTCGAGGTGCTTCCCGAGGTGCCCGAGGTCGACCTCAAGGCGGTCGCCATCGAGAGGCCTGTGGCCAAGGTCGGCGACGAGGAGCTGAACCGTGCGCTCGACGAGTTCAAGCAGGGCCAGGCCGAGTGGGTGGTGCCGGAGCCGGCCCGGCCGGCGGCGCGAGGCGACCGGGTGACGGTCGATTTCGTCGGCAAGATCGACGGCGAGCCGTTCGAGGGCGGCAGCGCCGAGGGCTTTCAGGTCGTGCTCGGTCGCGGCATGATGATCCCGGGCTTCGAGGCGGGCCTCGAGGGGCTCGCGGCCGGTGCCGAGAGGACCCTGCAGATCACCTTTCCCGAGGATTACGGCAAGGGCGATCTCGCCGGCAAGGCGGCCGAGTTCGAGGTCGTGGTCAAGAGCGTCGAGGCGCCGATCCTGCCCGAGATCGACGCCGCCCTGGCCGAGAAGCTCGGCTTCGAGACCGCCGACGAGCTGACCGACGTGTTCCGCTCGCGGCTCCAGGAGCGCTACGACCACGCCTCGCGTTTCCGCGCCAAGCGGGCGCTGCTCGACGCGCTGGCCGAGAGCTTCGGCTTCGAGGTGCCGCAGGGCATGGTCGCTCTCGAGTTCGAGGCGATCTGGAAGCAGCTCGCCGACGAGATGGAGCGTCTCGGTCAGAGCTTTGCCGACAGCGGCAAGACCGAGGAGGAGAGCCGGGCCGAGTACCGCTCGATCGCCGAGCGTCGGGTGCGCTTGGGCTTGGTCCTCTCCGAAGTGGGCAAGAGGAACGACATCCAGGTGACGGCCGAGGAGCTCGCCCGCGCCGTGGCGGAGCAAGCGCGCCGCTATCCCGGCCGCGAGCGCGAGGTGTTCGAATTCTTTCAGGAGAACGCCGAGGCGCGTGAGCAGCTGCGCGCGCCGTTGTTCGAGGACAAGGTCGTGGACTTCATCCTGCAGATGGCCCAGGTCACGACCAAGGACGTGACACCCGAGGAGCTGATGCGCGATCCCGATGACGAGGACCAGCGCGTCGCTCCGGCCGAGGAGGCCCAGCAGCCGTGAGCGACATCCACGCCCAACTCGTGCCGATGGTCGTCGAGCAGACGAGCCGCGGCGAGCGCGCCTACGACATCTACTCGCGGATGCTCAAGGAGCGCATCGTGTTCCTGACCGGGCCGGTCGAGGATCACATGGCGTCGCTGGTCTGCGCCCAGCTCTTGTTCCTCGAGGCCGACAACCCGGACAAGGACATCGCCTTCTACATCAACTCGCCGGGCGGCGTGGTCACCTCGGGGCTCGCCGTCTACGATACGATGCAGCTCATCAAGCCGGACGTGGCGACCTTCTGCATCGGGCAAGCGGCGAGCATGGGCTCGCTGCTGCTGGCCGGCGGCGCGGCCGGCAAGCGCCACTGCCTGCCGCACGCACGGGTCATGATCCACCAGCCCTCGGGCGGCTTCCAGGGGCAGGCGACCGACATCGAGATCCACGCGAAGGAAATCCTGCACATTCGCCGTCGGCTCAACGAAATCTACGTCAGGCACACCGGCCAGGAGATGTCGGTCATCGAGGATTCGATGGAGCGCGACAGGTTCATGAGCGCCAGCGAGGCCCAGGAGTTCGGGCTCGTCGACACGGTGGTCGAGCAGCGCGCGCACGGCCCGAAAGGGGTCGGCTGACCCGGCGCTGTGCCGCCGTGCCCCCGGCTCGGAACGCGGGGTTGTTCGAGCGTCCGGTCGTGGCTAGGTTCATCGTCTGGTCTCGACGAGGGTTACGGATTGCATGAGCAAGACCGGCGGCGACGCGAAGAACACGCTCTACTGCTCGTTCTGCGGCAAGAGTCAGCACGAGGTCCGCAAGCTGATCGCAGGCCCGACCGTGTTCATCTGCGATGAATGCGTCGAGCTGTGCATGGACATCATCCGCGAGGAGCACAAGACGCAGCTCTCGAAGAGCCGGGCGGGGGTGCCGACGCCGTCGGAGATCAACGGCGTGCTCGACGACTACGTGATCGGGCAGGCGGGGGCGAAGCGGGTGCTGTCGGTGGCGG
>CAYZSE010000026.1:0-8688 GCA_964481035.1 uncultured Geminicoccaceae bacterium
CCTACGCCGCCGCCACCTCGCCCGGCCGGGCGTCGACCGTGCCGGGCAGGTGGAGGGTGGCGCGCAGGCCGCCGAGCGGGCTGCCCGTGAGGGTGAGCCGGCCGCGGTAGAGCTTGGCGTGGTCGGCGACGATGGCGAGGCCGAGGCCCGAGCCGGGCACGCTCTCGTCGAGCCGGCGGCCGCGCTCGACGACCCGCTGGCGCTCGGCCTCGGGCAGGCCCGGGCCATCGTCGTCGACGTGGACGTCGAAGCCGTCGGCCGCCGGCGCGACGGTGACCATGACCTCGCCCGCGGCCCACTTGCAGGCGTTGTCGAGGAGGTTGCCGAGCATCTCCATCAGGTCCTCGCGCTCGCCCTGGAAGACGGCCTCGTGGCGGTCGGCGCGGGCGAGGCGCAGGCCGCGCGCGCCGTAGAGCTTTGTGAGCGTCCTGAGCAGCTCGGCGAGCACCGGCGCCACCGGCTGGTGGGCGGTGAGCGCGCCCTTCGGGCCGGCCATGCGGGCGCGGGCGAGGTGGTGGTTGATGAGGCGCTCCATGCGCGGCAGCTGGCGGCGGGTGGCCTCGGCGAGCCGGGCGTCGGAGCCGCGCTCGGCCTCGTTGGCGAGGATCGAGAGCGGCGTCTTGAGGGCGTGCGCCAGGTTGCCGCCGTGCGCGCGGGCGCGCTCGACGATCTCCTGGTTGTGGGCGAGGAGGCTGTTGAGCTCGCGGACCATCGGCTCGAGCTCGCCGGGATAGGGGCCTTCGAGGCGCTGCGCCTCGCCCGCGCGGATGGCCTTGAGGTTCTGGCGCAGTCGGCCGATAGGGCGCAGTCCCAAGGTCACCTGAAAGAGGACGGCGAGAACCAGGGTGAGGCCCAAGAGCGCCAGGGCGACCCCGACGGTGAGCGAGAACCGCGCGGTGGCGCGGGCGATGGCCTCGGTCTCGCCGGCGACGCGGAAGCGGTAGACGCGATCGCCCATGACGATGGCGCGGCTGAGCATCCGCAGGCGCTGGTCGCCGGGGCCGCGGATCATCGCCCGCTCGACGGCGGCCCGGGGCAGGTCCTGGTCCCAGAGCGAGCGCGAGCGGACCATGCCGCCGGGGGTCTCGATCTGCCAGTACCAGCCCGACAGCGGCGTGCGGAACCGTGGCTCGCCGACGGGATCGCGGACGACGAGGCTGCCGCCGGGGTCGATCTCGGTGGCGGCGATGAGGCCCTGCATCAGCACCTCGAGGCGTTCGTCGAAGCTCTCCTTGACGCTGCGGGCGAAGATCCAGGAGAGGGTGAAGCCGCCGGCGGCGAAGAGCACGAGCGACCAGAGGGTGGCGAGGAGCACCAGTCGCGCCGCGAGCGAGCTCGGTCGGTCGCGGCGCACGCCCATCACGGGCCGGGGCCGGGCTCGACGAGCCGGTAGCCGAGGCCGCGCACGGTCTCGATCAGCTCGGGGCCGAGCTTCTTCCTGAGGCGGCCGATGAAGACCTCGATCGTGTTGCTGTCGCGGTCGAAGTCCTGGTCGTAGATGTGCTCGGTCAGCTCGGTGCGCGAGACGACCCGGCCCTTGTGGTGCATCAGGTAGGCGAGGACGCGGAACTCGTGGCCGGTCAGGCGGACGGGCGCGCCGCCGAGGCTGACCCGTGCGGCCCGGGTGTCGAGGCGCAGCGGTCCGCAGACGATCTCGGGCGAGCCGTGGCCCGAGGCCCGGCGGATCAGCGCCCGCAGCCGGGCCTGCAGCTCGGCCATGTGGAAGGGCTTGGCGACGTAGTCGTCGGCGCCGGCGTCGATGCCGGCGACCTTGTCGGTCCAGCGGTCGCGGGCGGTGAGGACCAGCACCGGCATGTTGCGCCCGGCCCCGCGCCAGCGTTCGAGCACCTGGATGCCGTCGAGGAGCGGCAGCCCGAGGTCGAGGACCACGGCGTCGTAGGGCTCGGTGCTGCCGAGGTGCAGCGCGTCCTCGCCGTCGCGGGCGAGGTCGACCGCGTAGCCGACCTGCTCCATGGCGTCCTTGAGCTGAACGGCGAGCTCGGGCTCGTCCTCGGCGATCAACAGCCGCATCTTCCCTCAGTCTCCGGCAACGATGGCCCCGGTGCGCCCGTCGACGACCAGCTCGCGCACCCGATGGCCGTCCTCGAGGAGCTTGAGGCGGTAGCGGTAGGTCGACGCCGTCCGTTCGATGCGGGCATCCAAGACCTCGGCGTCGGGGCCGGCGACGCGCTCGACGATGGCGGCCAAGGGCAGGGACGCGCGCGCCGCCACGGCCGCCTTGGCCGCGTCGTGCTCGTCCAGGGCGCGTGCCTCGCCGCCGAGGCCGAGCACGGCGGCGACCGCGCAGGAGAGGCGCACCCAGCTGGTCATGGCGGCCGGATGCGCCCGCGTCACTGAACCGTGGTTGAACATTGGCGCCATGCGGTTCCTTTTGCATGCGGCACGCGGCAACGACGGAGAGACGAGATGTGGGGAGCGAGGCTTGCAGCGCCAATGGTGGCGCTCGCGGCGAGCACCGGGCTCGCGGGCGAGGCGGACGTGCTCGAGGTGCGGGTCGCGCGCGAGGGCGAGGCATGGCGCTTCGACGTCCTGGTCGAGCACGCGGACGAGGGCTGGGAGCACTACGCCGACCGCTTCGAGGTCGTCGCCGCGGACGGCACGGTGCTCGGCGTGCGGACGCTCTACCATCCGCACGTGGACGAGCAGCCGTTTCGCCGGTCGCTCGCGGGCGTCGTCATCCCGGAGGGGATCGCCGAGGTCGTGGTGCGTGCCCACGACAGCGTCCACGGCTTCGGCGGGCGCGAGGTGACGGTCGAGCTCGAGCGGTAGGAGCACGCGCTCCCTCAGCGCCGGCGAGCGTGGCAGGCGGCGATCCAGGCGCCGAGCAGGCTGAGGAAGCCGTCGTCGAGGCTGGCGGGCTCGGCGTCCCGGAGAATCGCCAGGACGCGCCGGTCTTCTTTCGGGCGTCGTGCGGGCCAAGCCTCGGGAAACGTGTCGACGAACTCGCTGAAGCCGGTCGTCCATGCGGCGCGCGCCTGCGGATCCAGCGCCTGCAGCCTCGCCGTGATGGCCGCCACCTCGGCGGCTGCGGCGGTGCCGGCGTTGAGACGCGCGACCACGAGATCCAAGAAGCGCTGCATCTCGGCCTCATCGGCGAACGACAGGCGCTCCACGATCGGTCCGAGCCAGGCGCTCGGCTTGACGAGGCGCGGCGCCGCGCCGAACGCCGCGAGCCACCCATCGAGCCACGGCGAGGTCAAGGCCGCGGTCGCGAGCAGCTGGTCGAGCTCCCCCGGGCGCTCGGGATCGGCGGCATCGAGCTGCCACGGCACCGGCACTGGCGCCGCGGCTTCCCGCCGGCGGGACGTGGCGGCGTGGTCGTGGAGAACCTCGAGCGAGCGATCGGCGATGGCCGTCATGATCGAGATCTCGGCGAGCGGACGACCCTCCAGCAGCGCCGCCGCCGCCGCGGTGAAGGCGAGCCAAGCGTCGCCGCGTGCGGACGACGCCTTGGCGACCGCGGCCGCGCGGGCGAGGACGTCCGCCCACCAGGCGCGCCGCGTCTCCAGGTGGCCGAGGAGCGCCGTGCGGCGGGTCTTCTCCGTGCGCTTGCGCGCGAGGAGGTCGCGGAGCGTCGACGATTCCTCGAACCAAGTCGCCGCGATCGGATGATCCGCCAGCACGGCGGCGCCGTCGGCGAGCCGGCGCTCGCGCTCGGCCGCAGGCAGGGCCGCGAGCGCCTCCTCGGCGCCGATCGCTTCGAGGATGGCCTTGGGCTCCGCGGCGCGCGGCCCCGGGCTCGCGCCGAGGATCTCGACGACGTCGACCAGGCCGGGGGCCGGCAGGAGGCCGTGCGCCGCCCCGTCGTCGAGCGCATGGCCGAGCGCCGCGACGAGGTGGTCCGGCGCAACGTCGACCGCGCTCATCCCTTGGGCGACCTCGGCGAGCAGGCGCTTCTGCTCGGCCGCGCTCGCGCACGGGACGGCGAAGGCGTCCTTGACGCCCTGCCCGATCTTGAGCAGCACCGTCGCGAAGACCCGCCGCCGGCCGTGCTGCGCCGCCACGGCGAGGCTGTGGGCTCCGGCGCCGTCGGGCAGGCTCGCCACCACGCGATGCAGCTTCCAGGCGGGCGCCGGTGCCGGAGCGGCCGCCGCCGGGCCGAGGCTCGCTCGCAGCGCCTGATCGACGAGCGCGCGGGCCGCTCCATCGGGCAGCCACGGCCGCACCGCGACGAGCCGGGCGCGCTCCGCTGCCGTGCATCCTCCCGCGCGCGCCCGGCCGAGCACGGCGGCCGCCGCAGCGTCGCGCACGTCGGCGTCGGCGTCGAGAAGCCAGTAGGCGCCGAGCCGCTCGAACCTTCCTTGGGGCAGGCTTGCGACCTGGGTGATGGCCGTGGCGCGGGCTGCGGCCGGCAGTACGGCCATCATCTCGGATAACGCTAGGTAGAGTGGAAGCGACTCGCCGCCAACCTCCACGGCGAGGCCGTCGAGCACGTCCGCGAGGTCCGGCAAGCCTCCGGCATCGTCGCCACCCAATTCGAAAGAGCCGTCCATCGGCAACATCGCCGTTGCCGGCACCTCCAGCCCGGCCCGAGCGAAGGCGCGCGCGATGGCGAAGCGGTGGGGCACCTCGAGCACGCCCGCGGCGTCGAGATCGCGCACGCGCGCGGCGACCGCGTCGAGCAACGGCTCGCCCCCGGCCGAGCCGTTCTCGCGCGCCATTCGCGCGCTCTCCAGCACCACCGCGAGCAGGGCGACCGCGTCCTCGCGTTCGGCCTCGCCGGTCTCGGCGGCGACGCGCCCCGCGAGCGCCGCCGCCGCGTCGGGCCACGCGACGAAGCGGGCCTCCCAGTTGCGCAGGCAGGCGAACCGAGCCTCGTCATCGGCGCATCCCGCCAGCTCGGCCAAGGCGCGCGCCGCGAGATCATCGCTCAAGTGGTGTCCTCCTCCCGTCGACCGGGCGAGGCTAGCGCGACGCGCGCCGGACGCAAACCCGGTGTCGCCGGCGCGCGTCGACGGCAGCGAGGTGAGGGTCAGGCGTCGGTTTCGCGGGCGAGCCGGCCGCCGACGGCGTTCCAGCGCCACCAGGCGGCGGGATCGTCGAGGCGGACGCCCCCGACCCAGCGCTCGGTCGGCCCGAGGCTCGCGGCGTCGACGGTGCCGGCGAGAAGGCGCTCGCCGATGGCGGTCAGGCGCAGGGGACGCCTGGGCCAGGGAGCGTCGCCCATCAGCTCCAATGGCGGATCGCGCCAGGCCGCGAGCTCGCGGATGTCGGCCCAGAGCATGCGGTCGCCGAGGAAGGGCAAGGGCTCCAGGCCATCCTGCAGACGGCGAAACACCTCGCCCGGATTGGCGGCGCCCGCCACAAGGGCGCGCAGGACGAGGCGTTGGGTCAGGCCGAGGCCGTCGCCCGTCCAGGGCAGCTCCTCGAGGTGGCGGCGCAGCGCCGGGGCCAGCGGCGGCAGAGGCGGCGTGCCCGACGCGGCGAGGGCTGCCAGCTCGCTCGGGTCGCTCGCGCGCAGCGCCGGCCAGACGGCGGTGCCGAGGCGCGCGAGCTCCGGCGTGACCGCGCGGCGCATCGGCCAGAGCGCCCTGAGCTCGGCGGGGTCGAGCTGGCCGAGGCCGATGAAGCGCGCGTGGCTCGGGTGGCGATCGATGCAGACGAGGCTGGCACCGAACGCGCCGACCGCGTCGATGCGGGCCAGCACCCGGGCGAGGATGAGCTGGTCGTAGCTGTCGTGCTCGAACCAGAGCACGGCGGCACCCTCGACGAGCGCGGCGCCGAGGTCGCGGTCCGTGACCTCGAGGCGCTGGCGCTCGACCGCCTCGTCGACGCCATAGGCGCGGGCGAGGAAGGCGGCGCGAACGGCATGCAGGTCGCCCGTGGCCGGGACCGGGCCGCGGCACAAGGGATCGGTGACGGCGAGGTAGCGACCGCCCAGGCCGGCCACCCGCAAGCCCTCGCGCAGATCGTCGCCGCAGCGGATGTGGGTGACGGTGCCGCCCGGCACGGCGCTCAACGATGCACCTCGGGGCCAGCGGGCGGCAGGTGCAGCGTGCCCTCCATGACCAGCACGGCCGCACCGGTGACCCGGATGGCCCGGACGAGGCCGCCCGCCTTGTCGACGGCGACGTCGAGGCGCGAGGGTCGGCCCAGGGCGACGCCTTGGCTGATGCTCCAGGCGAGGCGGGCGTCCGCGCGCGGATCGAGCAGGGCGAGGAGGCCGCCGAGCGCCGCGGCCGCGCTGCCGGTGGCGGGGTCCTCGAGCACGCCCACACCGGGCGCGAACATGCGGACGTCCAGCTCGCCTGCGGTCGCGCCGGGCACGTAGACGACGACGCCGTGCCGCGCGGCGGGGCTTTCCAGCTTCGCCCAGGCGCCGAGGTCGGGGGCGGCGCGGTCGAGGGCGGCGCGATCGCGCAGCCGCACGGCGACGAAATCGACGCCGGTGCCGATGTCGACGGGCCTGTGCGCGCGCGTGTCGATGGCCGCGACCGGCAGGCCGAGGGCGGCGGCGACCAGCTCGGGCGGGGTTTCCACGCCGACCTCGGGACGCTCGGGGGCGGTGAAGGTCGCCACGCGGCGGCCGTCGGCGTCACGGCGGACGGTGACGGGTGTCAGCCCGGCGTCGAGGTCGAAGGCGAGTTCGACGACGTCGTCGGCGGCCGCGACGTGGCCCTCCGCGACCAGCGCGACGGCGGTCCCGACCGTCGGGTGGCCGGCGAAGGGCAGCTCGCCGCCGGGGGTGAAGATCCGGACCCGCCGCACGGCGTCGGGGCGGCGCGAAGGGAGGACGAAGGTCGTCTCGGAAAAGTTGAACTCGCGCGCGATCGCCAGCATCTGAGCGCCGTCGAGACCGCGGGCGTCGAGCACCACGGCGAGCGGGTTGCCGGTGAACGCGTCGGCGGTGAAGACGTCCAGCGTGACGTAGCGCAGGTGCAAGCCGTCCTCCCGAGCCGGCAGCATCGCCGGTGCCTCGCCGCTCGGCGGATCAGGCCACCCAGAACGGCTTGTCGATCTCCTGCTCGACCTGCTCGCGGGTGAGGCCGCAATCGCGCAAGAGATAATGATCGAGTTGGGCGAGCGCCCGGCGCTGCCGGCTACGCATGTACCAGGTCCGGAGCAGCGCGACCACGCCCGGACGCCCCGCCGTTCGGCGGCGCGGCATTGTCATGGTCCAATACGCCGACATGGCCGAAGCTCCTGCAATTGTTGTGAAGCGATTTATGGGATTGACACAATTTGCCGTCAAGGAACAGATTGATACCATGACAATCGAACCGCACGACATCGCGCATCGGCCCGGGCCTCGCTATCGCGCGCTGGCCGAGGCCATCGCCGCGGCGATCGCGGCGGGGCGGCTGGAGCCGGGCGCGAGGCTGCCGCCCCAGCGCGAGCTGGCGCTGCGGCTGGGGGTGACGGTCGGGACGGTCGGGCGCGCCTACGATCTCGCCATGCGTCGCCAGCTGCTCACGGCGCACGTCGGCCGCGGCACCTTCGTCGCCGAGGGCGAGGCGACGGCCCAGGTCCACGACTTCATGAATGCCCAAGAGGTGCCGGAGTTCGACCCGCGGCACTCGGCGATGGACCTCAGGACCAACCAGCCCGTCTCGGCGCTCGGCGCGCCGCTGGCCGCCGCCGCGGCGGCGGCGATGGCGACCTTGGAGCCGCCGGCGGCGCTGCTCGCCTATCCGCCGACGGCCGGGCACGCCGTCGACCGGGCGGCCGGCCGACAATGGCTCGCCCGGCACGGGGTCGAGGCGAGCGAGGACGAGGTCATCGTCACCGCCGGCGCCCAGGGCGGGCTCGCCACGGCGCTGCAGGCGCTCGGCCGGCCCGGCGACACGATCCTCGCCGCGAGCCTGAGCTATCCGCACTTCCACGACATGGCGGGGCTCGAAGGCCTCCGCCGGCACGGCGTCGAGATCGACCATCACGGGCTCTGCCCCGACGCGCTCGACGCCGCCTGCCACGACGGCGGCGGCAAGCTCCTCATCGCCAACGTCAACCTGCACAACCCGACCGCCAGCGTCATGCCCGAGGATCGTCGCCGGGCGATCGTCGCGGTCGCCCGCAAGCACGACCTGCTGATCGTCGAGGACGACGTCTACGGGCTCTTGCTCGACGATCCTCCGCCGCCCTTGCGCACCCTGGCCCCCGAGCGCACGGTCTACGTCACGAGCGTGTCGAAGACGCTGGCGCCCGGGCTCAGGCTCGGCTTCCTCGTCGCCCCCTCGACCCTGCACGCGCGCCTGCTGGACGCGCAGCACACCATGCTCCTGGGTGTTGCGACCTGCGGCCCGCGGCTCTTTCGCCATTGGCTGGAGACCGGCCTCGCCGACGAGGCGCTTACCCGCCAGCGGGCGGAGACCGTGGCGCGCCAGCGTCTCGCCCGTGAGCTCTTGGGGCCCCTCGCGCCCAACACGGAAGGCCATGGCCATCACCTCTGGCTGCCCTTGCCCGGCCGCTGGCGCGCGGGTCAGCTGGTCGAGCGGCTCAAGGCGCAGGACGTCCACATCCTCGCGGGCGACCTCTTCGCCTACGGCCGCGCGCGCGTGCCCAACGCGGTCCGCCTCGCGCTCAGCGCCGCCGCCGACCGCGCCGGCCTCGAGCGCGCCCTCACCCTCTTGCGCCGCACCGTCGAGCAGGACGCCCGCGGCCACGAGGTCGTGGCGTGACGCTCGCCGCCGCTCATCGGTGCACGTTCGAGCCGCAGGAAGGGAAGCG
>CAYZSE010000026.1:8788-28246 GCA_964481035.1 uncultured Geminicoccaceae bacterium
GCGTGACGCTCGCCGCCGCTCATCGGTGCACGTTCGAGCCGCAGGAAGGGAAGCGGTGGGGCGGCGATGGGGTCGGCGCTCAGCCGCGGCGGGCCGCGGCGATGGGGTCGGCGTAGCGGGGCTCGACGTCCCAGGGGAAGAGGATCCAGGTGTCCTGCGACACCTCGGTGATGAAGGTGTCCACCACCTCGCGCCCGGCCGGCTTGGCGTAGACCGTGGCGAAATGCGCCCGCGGCAGCATCTCGCGGACGATGCGGCCGGTCTGGCCCGTGTCGACGAGGTCGTCGACGACGAGCCAGCCCCGGCCGTCGCCGTGCATATCCTTCAAGACGCGCGGCGCCCGCTGGGTCTCGTGGTCGTAGCTGGAGACGCAGACCGTATCGATCAGCCTGATGTCGAGCTCGCGCGCGACGATGTGCGCCGGCACGAGGCCGCCCCGGGCGATGGCGACGATGCCGGTCCAAGGAGCGAGCTCGGCGAGACGCCAGGACAGGGCCTTGGCGTCGCGGTGCAGCTCCCCCCAGGACACCGGGAAATACTTGCGCTCGCCTTCGCTCACGGCCGGCCTCCTCGCTCGTGGCCGTGCGCTTAGGAAGGTCGAGGACGGCGGTCAAGCGGGATGGCCGCCGGTCGTCTCGCTCGACCGTCGAGAGCCGGTGATCGGCGAGCCTTCGGGGCGCCGTCGTGATCCAGGCCGCGGCGCATCTCGGCATCGACGAGCCGCCGGCGATCCGTTCCCGGCCGGGCCGGGTCCGCATCCCCCCGGCCGTCGACGGCGTCGGCGGCGCCGATCGTCACGACGGTCCCGGCGCGACGGCAGCGTCCTCGTCACCGGTTCACGAGGAACTCGCGGTCGCGCATCGCCGCGATGCGGGGCGGATCGAGCCCGCGCTGCGCGTCGCCTGGATCGCTTCGCCCGACGCGGCCGAACGCGGCCCTGCGTCGCTCCGCGACGGCGTGCTCCGGGCCGTCCTCGCGAGCCCGCGCTCGGCCGTCTTAGCCGGCGAGCGCGCGGTCCTCGCCGCAACGGCGGCAGTCGGTGCACAGGCCGCGGGCCTCGACCGCGATGCTCTCGACGGCGAAATCGAACTCGGCGGCGTGCTCGACGACGTGCGCCTCGAGGGCGCGGCATGGCACCTCCAGGACGCGGCCGCATTCGCGGCACAGCAGGAGCGCCGCGCTGTGCGGCGCGTCGGCGGCGCGGCACACCACGAAGGCGTTCTTGCTGTGGACGCGATGGACGAGGCCTTGCCCGCTCAGGAAGTCGAGGGCGCGGTAGACGGTCGGCGGGGTCACCTTCTCGCGCTCGGCGCCGAGCCGGGCCAAAATGTCGTAGGCGCCGAGCGGCTGGTCGGCCTCGGCGATGAAGCGCAGCACGCGCCGGCGCAGCGGCGTGAACCGCTGTCCGCGCGCGCTGCACAGCCGCTCGGCCCGCGCCATGAGCGCGTCCGCGCCAGGGTCGTTCTCGATTGCCGCTGCCATGGCCGGTTGGTAGCACCGCGCGGCGCCCCGTCCAACCGCTTGACGAGAGCCCGCCCCGACGCCCACATCCGGGCGATCGGCGTGGTGGAGGCGTCCATGCGGGTGATGATCGCCCTGGCCTTGTGGGGCTCGGTCGTGGCGACGGCCGCACCGGCGGAGCCCGTCGCCAAGGAGGTTTTCGGCGCGCTGACGGCGGGCTCGCGCGAGGCGCCCGCCGCGATCGGCGGCTATGCCCGCGGCTGCGCTGCCGGCAGCGTGCGGCTGCCCGCCGACGGGCCCGGCTGGCAGGCGATGCGGCTCTCGCGCAACCGCCATTGGGGCCACCCGGCGCTCGTCGCCTTCGTCACCGACCTCGCCCAGGAGGTGCGGGCGGCGGGTCATCCGGGCCTGCTGATCGGCGACATGGCCCAGCCGCGGGGCGGGCCGATGCTCAGCGGCCACGCCTCGCACCAGAGCGGCCTCGACGTCGATGTCTGGTTCAAGCCGATGCCCGCCGAGCGGCTCGACACCGCGGCCCGCGAGAGCGTCTCGGCGATCTCGCTGCTCCGCGACGGGACGCGTCGGCTGCACGACGAGCGCTTTCGCGCCTTCGGTGCGCTCGCCACGGTGCGCGCAGCGGCGAAGCGGCCGGAGGTCGCACGGATCTTCGTCCATCCGACGATCAAGCGGGGCCTGTGCCGCGCGGCCGACGCCGACCGGGCATGGCTGCGCAAGGTCCGGCCGTGGTGGGGCCACCACTACCACTTCCACGTGCGCCTCGGTTGCCCCGCGGGCAGCCCCGAGTGCGTCGACCAGGCGCCACCGCCGCCGGGCGACGGCTGCGGCGAGGAGCTGGCGTGGTGGTTCACCGACGAGCCGTGGCGACCGGGTGGCGCCAAGGCGAAGGCACCGCTGCTGCTCGCGGATCTGCCGCGCAGCTGTCGGCTGGTGGCGCGCGCCCCTTAATCCTGCATGGGCTGGGTCGGCTTGCCGGCGGCGAGCCAGGCGACGCCGATGACGCCGAGGACCGCCAGCACCACGCCCACCAGGACGAAGGCGTGGATGCTCACGAACATCGACGCGACGACGAGGGCGATGGCCAGGAGGAGGGCGAGCTCGACCTTGGTGATCGTGAGCTTCTCCCCGTTGAAGCCGTCGTCGCTCATCGGTCCTCCCCCCTGCCTCGGCTGACTGTCGGCAGCCACGCTAGCCGACCTTTTCCACAGCGCCAGTAGGCGAAAAGACGAGCGCCGGCGACGCTGCGATCCACATGACCGCCGGCGCCAGGGGAGAGGCCAGAACATCGTCTCACGACCAGGCGCGGCCTTGCCCTCTTGGGCACGGGTGCTCGGGTCTGCTATGACCCGTCGATCGTGAAGGAGGCCGGGATCGGTCATGGCCGGACATAGCCAGTTCAAGAACATCATGCACCGCAAGGGTCGCCAGGACGCCCGGCGGGCCAAGGTCTTCACGCGCCTGCTGCGCGAGGTGCAGGTCGCGGCGAAGATGGGGCTGCCGGATCCGGCGATGAACCCGCGCCTGCGGATGGCGATCCAGGCGGCGCGCGCGGAGAACGTTCCCAAGGACCGGATCGAGAACGCCATCAGCAAGGGCTCGGGCGGCGGCGGCGAGGAGCTGGAGGAGATCCGCTACGAGGGCTACGGGCCGGGCGGCGTCGCCGTCATCGTCGAGGCGCTCACCGACAACCGCAACCGCACGGCCTCCGACATCCGCTCGACCTTCGCCAAGCTCGGCGGATCCTTGGGCGAGACCAACTCGGTGAGCTTCCAGTTCGATCGGATCGGCGAGATCCGCTACGCCGCCGACGTCGGCGATCCCGATACGGTGCTGGAAGCGGCGATCGAGGCCGGGGCGGAGAGCTGCGAGAGCGGTGCTGAGGGCCACGAGATCACCTGCGCGCCGGACGATCTGAACGCCGTGCGCGAGGCGCTCGAGGCGACGCTCGGACCGCCCGAGCACGCCATCCTCGGCTGGCGACCCCAGGTCACCATCCCGCTCGACGGCGATGTGGCGCAGACCGTGGTCAAGCTGCTGGAGGCGCTGGACGACAACGACGACGTGCAGCGCGTCGTCGCCAACGCCGACTTCCCCGACGAGTTGCTCGAACGGCTCGCCTCCTGAGCCGATGCAGGAGCTCCCCGACGCCCGCCAGCACGCGCCCGCCACGGCCCGCAATCGGGCGCCGCTGACGGGCGTGCTCGCCTCGTGGCTGCCGACGACCGGCGCCGTCCTGGAGGTCGCGAGCGGGACGGGCGAGCACGTCGTCCACTGGGCCGAGGTCTTCGCCGACCTCACCTGGCAGCCGAGCGACACCGGCGCCACGGCGCTCGCGAGCATCGAGGCATGGCGGGCCCATGCCGCCGCCGCCAATCTCCGGCCGCCGCTGGCCTTCGACGTGACCGGCGACTGGCGCGCCGCGGTACCGGGCCCCTGGGCCGCCATCGTCGCCGTCAACCTCCTGCACATTTCGCCGTGGACGACGGGCCTCGCCTTGCTGGACGGCGCGGCGCGAACGCTGACGGAGAACGGCCGTCTGATCGTCTACGGCCCCTTCGCCGAGGACGGCGTCATCGCGCCCGAAAGCAACGTCGCCTTCGATGCGACGCTGCGCGCGCAGGACCCGGCCTGGGGGCTCCGGGACGTGCGCGACGTCGCCGCGGCGGCCGCCGCACGGGGTCTTCGGCTCACCGCCGAGATCGCGATGCCGGCCAACAACCGCGTCCTCGTCCTGCAACGCGCGCCGCGCGATGGCGCTTGAGCGCGGGCGGCTGATCGGCCTCGATCCGGGCCTCACCCACACGGGCTGGGGCGTCGTCGATGCCGTGGGCGACCGTTTGCACTTCGTCGCCGCCGGCCGGGTCTCCCCGCCGACCACGGCCCCGCTCGCCCATCGGCTCGACGCGCTCTATCGCGAGCTCGCCGCGATCCTCGCGGCGCACGGGGCCGCGGCGGCGGCCGTCGAGGAGACCGTCGTCAACACCAACGCCGGCTCCTCCTTGAAGCTCGGCCAAGCCCGGGGCGTGGTCCTCCTGGCTGCGGCCCACGCCGGGCTCGAGGTGCACGAGTACGCCTCGAAGACCGTCAAGCGGGCGCTGGTCGGCACCGGCGGCGCCGACAAGGCGCAGGTCGCGGCGATGGTCCAGCGGCTCCTGCCGATGGCGGGGGCCGTGCGCGCGGATGCCGCCGACGCGCTCGCCGTGGCGCTCTGCCACGCGCACCACGCGGCGACGGCCCAACGCCTGGCGCGAGCGGTGCCGCGATGATCGCGCGCCTCAAAGGGCGCATCGTCGAGATCGGCGAGGACAGCCTCGTCGTCGACGTCCAGGGCGTGGGCTATCTCGTCCACGCCTCGCCCCGGCTCCTGCGGGCCGTGCCGGGCGCCGGCGAGGCCATGGAGATCGTCGTCGAGACGCTGGTGCGCGAGGACGCCATCACGCTCGTCGGCTTCACCAGCCCGGCCGAGAAGCGGCTATTTCGGCTCCTCCAGGGCATCCAGGGCGTCGGTGCGAGGCTCGCGCTCGCCGTGCTCGGCACCCTCGAGCCGGAGGCCTTCGCGCGTGCGGTCATGGCCGGCGACCGGGCGGCGCTCGCCCGTGCGCCCGGGGTCGGCCCGCGCCTCGCCCAGCGCATCGTCTCCGAGCTCAAGGACCGGATCGGCGGGCTCGCCAGCGTGTCCGCGACCCCGGCCGTCGCCGGCCCGCCGGCGGCGAGCGGCGGCGCTCTCGACGACACCGTGACGGCTTTGGCCCAGCTCGGCTACGCCCGGATCGAGGCGCACGACGCGGCGGCCACGGCGGCGGGCGAGCTCGGCGAGGCGGCCGACGTCGCGGCGCTGTTGCGCCGGTCCCTGCAGCTCCTGGGGCAACGCCATGGCTGAGCGGGTCGTCGATCCCGAGGTGCAGAGCGAGGATCAGGACGTCTCCCTGCGCCCGCAGCGGCTCACCGAGTTCATCGGCCAAGCCCAGGCGCGGGCCAATCTCGGGGTCTTCATCGAGGCGGCGCGGACCCGGCGCGAGGCGCTCGACCACGTGCTCTTCGCAGGCCCGCCGGGGCTCGGCAAGACGACGCTCGCCCAGATCGTCGCCGCCGAGCTCGGTGTCGGCTTTCGGATGACCTCGGGGCCGATCATCGTCCGCGCCGGCGACCTCGCCGCGCTGTTGACCAACCTGCAGCCGCGCGACGTCCTCTTCATCGACGAGATCCACCGGCTGAGCCCGCAGGTCGAGGAGATCCTCTACCCGGCGCTGGAGGACTTCCAGCTCGACCTGATGATCGGCGAGGGCCCTTCGGCGCGCTCGGTGCGGATCGACCTGCCGCCCTTCACCCTGGTCGGCGCGACGACGCGGGCGGGGCTCTTGACGACGCCTTTGCGCGACCGCTTCGGCATCCTCACCCGCCTCGACTTCTACGAGGTCGGCGAGCTCGAGCAGATCGTGCGCCGGGCGGCCCTCCTGCTCGACCTGGAGATGGCGGCCGAAGGCGCGCGCGAGATCGCGCGTCGCGCGCGCGGAACGCCGCGGGTGGCGACCCGCCTCCTGCGCCGGGTGCGCGACTTTGCGACCGTCGACGGCACCGGCGCGGTGACCGCGGCGGTCGCCGATCTGGCCCTGCGGCGCCTCGACGTCGACCAGCGCGGGCTCGACCGGCTCGACCGGCGCTATCTGGAGGCGATCGCCGAGCACTATGGCGGCGGCCCGGTCGGTGTCGACACCCTCGCTGCCGCCCTCGCCGAGCAGCGCGACACGCTCGAGGACGTCGTCGAGCCGTTCCTCTTGCAGCAGGGCCTGTTGCAGCGCACCCCGCGCGGCCGAGCCCTCACCCGCAGCGCCTGGGAGCATCTCGACCGCATCCCGCCGGCGCGCGCCGAGCACGGCGACCTGTTCGATGGTTGAGCGCCAGCACCGCTGGCCCGTGCGCATCTACTACGAGGACACGGATGCGGGCGGGATCGTCTACCACGCCCGGTATCTGTGCTTTTGCGAGCGGGCGCGGACCGAGTTCCTGCGCGCACTGGGCTTGGAGCACCGCACCTTGCGCGCGCGGCACGGGATGCTCGTCACGGTCCGGCGCGCGACCCTCGACCTGCGCGCACCGGCGCACCTGGACGACGCCCTCGAGGTGGTGACGCGCATCGGCTCGGCGCGGGGCGCGCGGATGCGGCTGCGGCAGACGGTGCGCCGTGGCGAGGCCGTGCTGGCCGTGGTGGACCTGGAGCTGGCGCTGGTCGGCACCGATCTCCGGCCCCGCCGCGCGCCCGCCGAGCTGGCGGCCGCGCTGGATGCGTGGGTCACCGCGATCGGTGCCCCTTGACACCGGGCGCCGAGAGGCGTTTCAACCCCGGGGGCGCTATCTATGTTCGACTTTAACGGTTCTGCGCAAGTTCAACTATGACCGCGGTTTTGGTCACGGTCGTGGGCCCAGCTCGGGGGCCGGCCGGCGCGAGGAGATGACGCCGCGATGGGCGAGAACGAGTTGATGACGGCGGCGCTCGGCCCGAGCCAGGGCATGAGCGTGTTCGAGCTGGTGGCGGCCGCCGATCCCGTCGTCAAAGGGGTGATGCTCATCCTGGTGATCGCGTCGGTATGGAGCTGGATGGTGATCTTCGACCGCGGGCTGCGGCTCGGTCGGCTCAAGGGCATGGCGGCGCGGTTCGAGCGCGCCTTTTGGAGCGGCGCCGACCTCAAGGAGCTGTTCGAGCGGGCGACGGCCGAGCGCCACCCGCTCGCGGCGATGTACGCCGCCGGCTACGAGGAGTGGGAGAGCGCCGCGGTGCCGCGCGACGACGCCGGGCGCGCCAATCTCCTGGGCCGCGTCGCGTCGGTGATGCGGCTGACGGTCGATCGCGAGCTCGGCGGGCTCGAGCGCAACGTCGGCACACTGGCGACGATCGGGGCGACGGCGCCCTTCGTCGGCCTGTTCGGCACGGTCTGGGGCATCATGAACAGCTTCCAGTCGATCGCAGTGACCGAGAGCACGACCCTGGCGGTCGTGGCGCCGGGCATCGCCGAGGCGCTCCTGGCGACGGCGCTGGGCCTGGTCGCGGCCATCCCCGCGGTCGTCTTCTACAACCGTCTCGCCCGCGAGATCGACGCCTACGCCGACCGCCTCGGCAGCTTCGCCGACGAGGTGGCGGTCGAGATCGACCGGCAGATGGACCGGGAGCCCGCGGGTCGGGCCGCCTGAGATGGTCGCCATGGTCCCCCGGCGCAGGCGGCAGCGCGGCCGGCGCGGCCGCCGCCAGATGTCGGAGATCAACGTCACCCCGTTCGTCGACGTCATGCTGGTCCTGCTCATCGTCTTCATGGTTACCGCCCCGCTGCTCACCGCTGGCGTCCAGGTCGACCTGCCGCAGAGCCGCGCCGCCGGCCTGCCGGGCCAGGACGAGCCGCTGGCGGTGACCATCGCCGCCGACGGGACGATCCACCTGCAGAACGCGGCGGTCGAGATGGCGCAGCTCGCGCCCCGGCTCCTGGCGATCACCCAGGAGAACCGGGACGTGCGCATCTTCATCCGCGGCGACCGCAACCTCGTCTACGGACGCATCATGGAGGTGATCGGCACGGTCAACGCTGCCGGCTTCACGCGGGTGGCGCTGGTGAGCGAGCCGCCGCCGGCGGACAGCTAGGCGGAGCGGCGCGATGAACCCGGCGGCGCTCATCGCCTCGCTCGCGCTTCACGCCCTCGTCGGCGCGTGGCTGTGGATGGCGTTGCCGGATTTCGGCGAGCGGCTCCAGGCGGGCCGGCCGATCACCGTCGAGCTGGTCGATCTGGCCGAGGCCGACCGGGCGCTGGAGACGCCGGCCGAGACGTCCCCTTTGCCGGAACGTCAGCCGACGCGAACGCCGCCGCCCGGCCAGGCGGCGCCTGAACCGGCGCCGCAGCCGGCCCGTGCGCCGGAACCGCAGCCGGCACCCGTACCGCGCCCGGAACCCGAGCCGGAACCCGCCGGGGCGGTCGTCGAGGCCCCGGCCGTGGAGCCGCCACCGACGCCCGACATGGCGACGGCCGTACCGGAGCCCGAGCCCGATACGGAGACCCAGCCGGCACCCGAGCCCGAGCCCGCGGCAGCGCCGGAGCCCGAGCCGGAGCCGGAGACTGCGGAGGCGGCCGCCCCGCCGGCGGCGCCGCAGGTGGCGAGCGCACCCCGTCGGCGGCCCGAGATGCAGGTTGGCGAGGCGCGCGCCGAGCCCCAGGCGGCGCCGCAGCCGAGCCCCGATACGCGGCCCCGCGAGGAGCCGGAGCCGGATCCGCTCGACGCGCTCCTGCAGAGCGTCGAGCAGCTCGACCGCCGGGTGCAGAGCGACGAGACCCGCGACGGTACGGGGTCGAGCGACGTCGCCGAGGCGACCGGCCGGCTCGCCGATCTGCGTGCCCAGCAGCTCGGCCGGCTGATCTACGACCAGATCATCGGCTGCTGGTCCGTGCCGGCGGGCCTCGAGGGGCTGCGCGACGTCGGCGCGGTCGACATCCGCGTCGCCTTCGATGCGCAGGGTCGCGTGCTGGAGACGCGCGTCGAGGACGAGCGCCGGCTGCAGACCGATCGCGTCTTCCGCGCCGTCGCCGAGAGCGCCAACCGGGCCATCCACAACTGCACGCCGCTGCGTGGCATGCCCGCCGAGCATTTCGATCAGTGGCGGCTCGTCATCCTCGAGTTCCGTCCCGACCAGATCACCGCAGGTGGCTGATGCCCAGAACCGCTCCCGCCCTCCTCGTCTCGATCCTGCTGCTCGCCGCTTGCGAGACCGTGGCCCCGCCCGAGGCGGCCGACCGCGGCGTGGCGCCGGCGGCCGTCGAGCCGCCCGAGCCGCGGGCCGCCCTGCAACCGGCGCCGCCGACGCCCGAGCAGCGGGCGTTGCGGGTGCAGATCCTGCGTCAGCTCCAGCCTTGCCTGCAGGACGCCTCGCCCCGGCTCAGCACCGTCGAGGACATCGGCGCGGTCGCCGTCTATTTCGGCTTCGCTCCCGACGGCAGCCTCGTGGGCGCGCGCCTGCCCGATGCGAGCGAGCCCCTCTACGAGAGCGACCCGCAATTCCGGACGGTCGTCGATACGATGATTCAGAGCGTGCAACAGTGCTCGCCCCTGGTCGACATGCCGGAAGAGCAGCATGTCGATTGGGGCGTCTTTCCTCTGGTCTTTCAGCCCAACGAGGCGTGACGCGCATGACGGAACGTCCGCTGGCGCTCGCCCGCCGCCAGGCCCTGGCCCTGATGGGCGCGGGCGCGCTCGCCTCGCCGGCGCTGGCGCAGCTCACCGTCACCATCGACCGCGGCACCATCCGCGCGCTGCCGATCGCGGTGAGCCCCTTCTTCGGCGCCGACGGCGAGCTCGAGGTCGAGGGGCGTCAGATCGCCCAGGTGATTGCCGCCGACCTCGACAGCTCGGGGCTGTTCCGCACCGTCGATCCGCTCGCCTACATCCAGACGCCCCAGAGCCTGGCGAGCGAAGGTCCGCGCTTCGCCGACTGGCGGCCGCTCAACGTCGAGGCGCTGGTCATGGGCCAGGTGCGTCGCGGCGACGGCGAGGGGCGCGTCGTCGACGTCCGCCTCTTCGACGTCTTCGCCGGCAGCGAGCTCGAGGGTCTGCGCTTCACCGTCCCCGCCGCCGAGTGGCGCCGCGTCGCCCACAAGATCGCGGATGCCGTCTACGCCCGGATCACCGGCGAGGGCGGCTATTTCGACACCCGCATCGTCTACATCGCCGAGACCGGGCCGCCGACCCAGCGCGTCAAGCGCGTCGCGATCATGGACCAGGACGGTGCCAACCACCGCTTCCTCACCCGCGGCGCTGCGCTGGAGCTCACCCCGCGCTTCGCGCCCGACGGCGAGACCGTGGCGTTCTTGAGCTACGCTTACGGCCAGCCGCAGGTGGTGCTGATCGACGCCGCCGGCGGCGACGAGCGCGTGCTCGGCGACTTTCCCGGCATGACGTTCTCGCCCCGCTTCTCGCCGGACGGCCGCCTGCTCGCGATCACGCTCGCGGAGGGCGGCAACTCGGACCTGTACCTCTACGACCGGCGCAGCGGCACGCGCCGCCGGCTCACCAGCGGGCCCGGCATCGACACCTCGCCGAGCTTCGATCCGACCGGCGAGCGGCTGGTCTTCAACTCCGACCGCGGCGGCTCGCCCCAGCTCTACGTCACGCCGGCGAGCGGCGGTGAGGCGCAGCGCATCAGCTTCGGCGAAGGCCGCTACGGCAGCCCCGCCTGGTCGCCGCGGGGCGATCTCATCGCCTTCGTCAACCAACGCGCCGGTGATTTCCACATCGGGGTCATGCGCCCCGACGGTGGCGACGAGCGGCTCTTGACCCGCAGCTACATGGACGAGGGCCCCCGCTTCGCGCCCAACGGCCGGGTCGTCGTCTTCGCGCGCACCGACCCGGCGCGGGGCCGGACGCGGCTCCACTCGATCGACGTCACCGGCTACAACCTGCGCGAGCTGGCGACCCCGCTCGACGCTTCCGATCCCGACTGGTCACCCTTGCGCCGATGATGCCCCTGCGGCACATCCCGGTGCCCGAGACCCGGCATTAACCCATGAGGACCACCCGCATGACGCGCCTCGCCACCCTCGCCCTCGGCATTCTCCTCCTCGCCGCCTGCTCCTCGTCGCAGCCGGGCGAGCCGACGCTCTCGACCGACGACCCGGCGCTCGGCCAGGGCACGGGCGCCAGCTACGCCGCCGGCTCGCAGGCCGCCCTCGAGGCCGAGGCCGGCGACACCGTCTACTTCGCCTTCGACAGCTCCACGCTGCGCCCCGAATCGCAAGCCGTCGTCAGCCAGCAGGCCACCTGGCTGCAGCAGAACCCAAGCGTGACGGTGACCGTCGCCGGCCACGCCGACGAGCGCGGCACCCGCGAGTACAACCTCGCGCTCGGCGACCGCCGGGCCAATGCCGTGCGCTCCTACCTCATCGGCCTCGGCATCGAGCCGAGCCGGGTGCGGACGATCTCCTACGGCGAGGAGCGCCCCGTCGCCACGGGCTCGAACGAGCAGGCCTGGGCGCAGAACCGTCGCGCCCAGACGCTGGTCGGCCCCGTCAGCTGAAGACGGCCGCCGTCATGCGGCTCCTGCCGGCGCTGCTGCCGCTGGCGCTGGCGCTCGCGGCGGGGCCGGCGGCGGCGCAGTCGACCCCGTCCGTCGCCGAGCTCGTGCTCGAGCTCCAGGTGCTCGAGCGGGAGGTGCGCGAGCTGCGCGGCGAACTCGAGGAGCAGCGCTTTCGCCAGCGGCAGCTCGAGGCGGAGGTCGCGCGGCTGCGGGACCAGAGGCTGGCACCGGCGAGCCCGGCGGCGCCCGGGACGCCGGACGACCCGGCCCTCGGCGGCACCGGCACCCTCGGCGGCGGGCCCCGGCAACCCGCCACGGCCATCGACACGCCGGTGACCGGGCGGGCCGAGGCGCCGCCGACCGCGCCGGCCCCCACGCCCGGCAGCGGCGCCCGGGCGGGCAGCTACGAGGACGGGATGGCGCTCCTGCAGGCCGGGCGTTATGCCGAGGCACGGGCGCAGCTCGATGCCTACGTCGCCGCCAACCCCGATAGCC
Organism: uncultured Geminicoccaceae bacterium; assembly: GCA_964481035.1. Taxonomy (GTDB): domain Bacteria; phylum Pseudomonadota; class Alphaproteobacteria; order Geminicoccales; family Geminicoccaceae; genus JAAAPF01. The sequence goes on from CAYZSE010000026.1 coordinate 20,809, forward strand.
CCAAGGCCGCGGAGGCCGCGTTCTGGGCGGCTGAGACGCTCTTCTTCGAGGGCAGCTACGAGGCGGCCGCGGCGGCCTTCGCCGCGAACTTCCGGGCCTTCGGGGCCGCTGCGCCGCGGGCACCCGACAGCCTGTTGAAGGTGGCGATGTCGCTCAACCAGCTCGGCGATGCGGCCCGGGCCTGTCAGGCCCTCGACGAACTGTCGCAGCGCTATCCCGACCTCGGCCGCTCGCTGCAGGCGGCGGTCCGGCGCGAGCGCGAGCGTGCCGGCTGCGGCTGAGCCGCTCGGCGTCGACGACGTCGCTCGGCTCATGGCCCCGCTGGGCCCGTTCGAGCCGCGGCCGACCGTCGCCGTCGCCCTCTCCGGCGGGCCCGACAGCCTCGCCGCCGCCGCGCTCGTCGCTGCCTGGCTCCGGCCGCAGCGGGGCTGCGGCTTGGCTTTGGTCGTCGATCATGGGCTCAGATCCGCGGCGGCGGGCGAGGCGGCTTGGGCCGCCTGGGCCGCACAGCGGCTCGGCCTCGAGCACCGGATCCTGCGCTGGCGCTCGAAGCCGGCCAGCCCGCCCAGCCAGGCCGAAGCGCGCAGCGCCCGTTACGCGCTGCTCGATCGCGCCTGCGCAGAGCGAGGCTGCCTGCATCTGGTGGTGGCCCACCACGCGGACGATCTCGCGCGAACGCTGGCGATGCGCCGGCAGCGCGGTCCGGGCCCGGGCCTCGCCGGCATGCCGGCCGTCCGCGAGCTCGATCATTGCCGCATCCTTCGCCCCTTCCTCGGCGTTCCGGCGGCGCGCCTGCGCGCGACGGCGCAACGCTTGGGATGGGGCTGGATCGAGGATCCCACGAACCGCAGCGCGCGGTACGAGCGCGGGCGAGTGGCGCCCGAGCCCTTGGACCCGCGCATCGTGCGCGAGCGCATCGCCGACGAGCGGGCCGCGGCGCGGTGGTTCGCTCGGCACGCCCGGCGTGGCGCCACGCCGGCGCTGCGGCTGAGCGGTGCAGCCTTCGGCCGCCTGCCCCGCGCCGCCGCTGCGCGGCGCCTGGCCGCAGCGTGTGCCAGCGTCGGCGGCTCGGACCATGTCGTCTCCACGTCGCGCGCGTGTCGCCTCGTCGAGCGCCTCGAGAGAGGAGCTCGCCGGGCGACGCTGGGCGGCGCGCTGGTCGGCTGGGAGCGGGGCGAGGTGGTGTTGGTGGCGGAAGGCGGATCGTCGGGCGGGTGCTCGGCGCTTGCGGACGTACCCTTTGCCGCACCTCATGTTGTTTCGGACGCGCCGTTCCTTATCTGCTAGTCTATAGGAAAGGAGGGTCGGGGAAGGCTGCCGTCGGCCTCGACCCTCAAGGGCAAAGCGGGGCATGACGTGAACAATTTCGGCAAGAACTTGGCGCTGTGGGTCATCATCGGCCTGCTGCTGATCGCGCTCTTCAACCTGTTTCAGAGCCCGACCAGCCAGTCGCCGCAGTCGTCACTTGCCTTCTCCGACTTCCTCGACGAGGTCGAGCAGGGGCGGGTGGCCGAGGTCACCATCCAGGGTGACAAGATCACCGGACAGTATGATGACGGTCGCTCGTTCACCACGTACACGCCCTCCGATCCGAACCTGGTCGATCGTCTGCGGCAGGCCGATGTCCGTATTCGCTCCGAGCCCGCCGACAACGGCATGCCGTCGCTTCTCGGGGTGCTCATCTCGTGGTTCCCGATGCTGCTGCTGATTGGCGTCTGGATTTTCTTCATGCGCCAGATGCAGTCCGGCGGCGGCAAGGCCATGGGCTTCGGCAAAAGCCGCGCGCGCCTTTTGACCGAGAAGCACGGCCGCGTCACCTTCAACGACGTTGCGGGGATCGACGAGGCCAAGGACGACCTGCAAGAGATCGTCGAATTCTTGAAGAACCCGCAGAAGTTTCAGCAGGTCGGCGGCCGCATCCCCAAGGGTTGCCTGCTCGTCGGGCCGCCCGGTACCGGCAAGACGCTCTTGGCGCGGGCGATCGCCGGCGAGGCCAACGTGCCCTTCTTCACGATCTCGGGCTCCGACTTCGTAGAGATGTTCGTCGGCGTCGGGGCGAGCCGCGTGCGCGACATGTTCGAGCAGGCGAAAAAGCACGCACCGTGCATCGTCTTCATCGACGAGATCGACGCGGTCGGCCGGCATCGCGGTGCGGGGCTCGGCGGTGGCAACGACGAGCGCGAGCAGACCTTGAACCAGCTGCTGGTCGAAATGGATGGTTTTGAGGCGAACGAGGGCGTCATCCTCATCGCCGCCACCAACCGTCCCGACGTCCTCGACCCGGCGCTCCTGCGCCCGGGTCGCTTCGACCGTCAGGTCGTCGTCCCCAACCCGGACGTCGTCGGCCGCGAGAAGATCCTGCAGGTGCACATGAAGAAGGTACGCCTCGCCCCCGACGTCGACGCCAAGGTCGTCGCCCGAGGCACGCCGGGCTTCTCGGGCGCCGATCTCGCCAACCTCGTCAACGAGGCGGCCCTCACGGCCGCGCGTCTCGGCAAGCGGCTCGCGACGATGGCGGATTTCGAGGCCGCCAAGGACAAGATCATGATGGGCGCCGAGCGGCGTTCGATGGTGATGACCGAGGAGGAGAAGCGGTTGACCGCCTATCACGAGGCGGGTCACGCCGTCGTCGCCTGGCACACGCCGGTCTCCGATCCGATCCACAAGGCGACGATCATCCCGCGCGGTCGCGCGCTCGGCATGGTCGTGCGGCTACCGGAGGGCGACCGCATCTCGGTGAGCCGTGAAAAGCTCAACGGCGACGTCGCCGTCGCGATGGGCGGCCGGGTCGCGGAAGAGCTGATCTTCGGCTACGACAAGGTGACCGCGGGCGCCGCTTCCGACATCGAGCAGGCGACGAAGATCGCGCGGCACATGGTGACCCAGTGGGGCATGAGCGACGAGCTCGGCCCGGTCGGCTACAACGAGAACCAGCAAGAGGTCTTCCTCGGCCATTCGGTCACTCAGTCGCAGCACAACTCCGAGGCGACGTCGCAGAAGATCGACGAGGAGATCCGCAAGATCGTCGATGCCGGCTACACCAAGGCGCGGGAGATCCTGACCGATCGTCACGCCCAGCTCGAGGCGATGGCGCAGGCGCTGCTGGAATACGAGACCCTCAACGGCGACGATATCGACACGATCATGCGCGGTGAGCCGCTGCCGGAGCGGCGTCCGGACACGGCGCCGCAGCCGGCCCCCGCCGCCGGCCGGCGCGGCTCCGTGCCGACGACGACGCGGCCGTCGGCGCCGCCGGCGGGTGGGCCCGAGCCGAGCCCCCAGCCCGGCACCTGAGTGCCGCCGGTCTGGTTCGACGTCGGGGCGACGGCGGCTCTGCAGGGCCGCCGTCGCCATTTCGTGGGCACGCGCCTTTAGTCCGGCTGGCCTCGACAAATTTCCCGCATAAGTTGAGCTTCATTCGTGCTTCCGGCCGAGGTTCGCCATGCGTGTGCTCGTCGTCGAGGACGACCCGATCGCCACCAAGCTCATCGACACGGCCCTTTCACGCCGCAACTGCGTCATCGAGCACGCCGAAAGCGGCGAGGAGACGCTCGAGCTGGTCCGGCACTACGATTTCGACATCGTGCTGTTGGACCTGCGCCTGCCCGACATCGACGGTGCCGAGCTGGTCCGTCGGATCCGCGCCATGCAGATCGATGTCCCGGTGCTCATGCTGTCGGGCGACACCGACCGCCACGTGAGGATCGAGACGCTGCTCGCCGGTGCCGACGACTATCTGACCAAGCCCTTCGACCAGGACGAGCTGGCGGCACGGCTGCAGGCCATCGTGCGCCGCTCGAAAGGGCATTCCGCCTCGATCATCCGCGTCGGTCGCATGACGCTCGACCTCAATGCCCGCTCGGTCACCATCGACGGCGAGCCCTTGCACGTGACGCAGAAGGAATACGGCATCCTCGAGCTACTCTCGCTCAGGAAGGGCATGACGCTCACCAAGGAAACCTTTCTCGATCACCTCTACGGCGGCATGGACGAGCCGGAGCAGAAGATTATCGACGTCTTCATCTGCAAGCTCAGAAAGAAGATCCAGGCGATGACCGGCGAGCCGCACAACATCGAGACGGTGTGGGGCCGGGGCTATATGTTGAAGGAGAGCGCCCCGCGCGAACCGGAGGCCGGCCTCGCGGAACCCCGCGCCGGGTGGGACCAGGGCCCGCTCGACGAGCTCGATCGGTTGCTCTTGGCCCTCCTGCCGAGCGCTTGAGTCGCCGCGGCCGCATCGGCCCGGGTGCGGCCCAACCTGTACGTCGCGCGCCGACGGTTCCTCGTGGACAGGCGCAATTGCCGATCCCCGCGCCTTTTTCGACGGCCTCGGCCCAGACCTCGGAGCCGACCACCTCCGGCCCGGGGATCTCGTAGACGGCGGGTGAGGGGGCGGTTCGGCGCCGCGCCGCTGGGCGATGCGGCCGTGCCGGCGGCCGACGCCCCGCTGGATCGTCGATCGCCTCCTCCAGCTCGCTCTTCTTCGGCACGGCAGCCGCGCCGGCCGGGCCGCCGCGGGGAGCGCGGCGGCACTTACCGTGTCGTGCACTAGCTCTATCAAAGCGTGCAGCTTTGGCGCATTCGGATGTGCGGCATCCGAATGCGCCGCTGCACGAGGTTGTCGACCCATCGAGCACGCCCGCGGCCGTGGTCGTCGCGCGAGGTTTTCGGACGTCGCTGCCGCATCCGGCCGACGCGCACCAAGGGAGGAGCAGCGGTGACGGCTGGCGCGGGAGACGAGCACGCGGGCACCCTCGTGGCCGTCCATGGGGACGCGAGCCTCGGCGTCGTGGGCGCGCCGGCCCTGCTCGTCGCCTGGCGGGTCACGCCCGGCAGCCGGATTGCGCGCGGTGAGACCCTGGCCGTGCTCGCCGCCGGCGGCGAGGCGCTGAGCGTCCCGGCGCCGAGCGCCGGCGAGGTCCGCGAGCGCTGCCTCGCCGTCGGCGCCGAGGTCGGCCCGGGCACGCTCCTCTGCCGCCTCGCCACCACCGGCGCCGAGCCGACCTCGCGCGACTGGCTCGCCGGCGCGCCGGCCGCGGCCGACGGCGTCGACCTCGCGGTGGATATGCGCGCCATGCTCGACGCCGCCGCCGTCGCCCGTGCGGATCAGCCAGCATTCTTCCAGCAGAGCCCGGAGGAGGTGCGGCTCTGGCTTTCCCGCCGGTTCACGCCCTATTGGAATCGTAACCGCGCGCCCGTGAGCCGCGTCGAGGACGTCACCTTGCCGGGCGGCGCCGGGCCCATCCCGACGCGCCTCTACGATCCGGGCGTGCCGGCGCTGGCGCCGACGCTGGTCTACCTGCACGGCGGCGGCTGGACCATCGGCGACCACGACAGCCACGAGGCGCTGTGTCGGCGCCTCGCCGTCCTGGGCCGCTGCCGCGTGCTCGCCGTCGCCTACCGCTTGGCGCCCGAGCACCCGTTTCCCGCCGCCTTCGAGGACGTCGTCGCGGCGCTGCGCTTTCTCGGTCACCATGGTGCTGCGATTGGCCTCGATCCGCACCGGCTGGTGCTCGGCGGCGACAGCGCCGGCGCCAACCTGGCGCTCGCCGCCAGCGTGGCGCTGCGCGACGCGGGCGAGCCACTGCCCCGGGCCCTCATGCTGCTCTACGGCGCCTTCCGGCTCGACCTCGAGACGCCGAGTTGGCGGCGCTTCGGCGGCCCCTATTTCCTCTTGAGCCGGGAGGACGCCGTCTGGTTCTGGCGGCACTACGTCGGCGAGGGCTACACGCCCGGCGGCGACTGGCGCGCGGAGCCGCTGCTCGCGGACCTCCACGGCCTGCCGCCGACCCATCTCGTCGGCTGCGACCATGATCCCTTGTGGGACGACGCCGTGGCGCTCGACCGCGCACTCCGCGATGCCGGCGTCGCCTGCGCGCTCGACCGCTGGGCCGGCCTCGTCCACGGCGTCGCGCAGTTCTTCGATGCCGTCGACGGCGCGGTCGTCGGCCTCGAGCGTTGCGGCCGCTTTCTCAGACGAACCTTCGAGGGCTGAGGGTGCGCTGGCGGACCGCCTCGGCCCAGCGCGCGAAGACGCGCTCGTCGATCGGGGCGCCGACGGTGACCGTGACGACGTCCGGCTCGGCGCCGCCGAGCTCGAGCGCGCCGCCGCGGGCGCCCGGCTCGACGGCGAGCAGGACGGGCAGCTCGCGCATGAAGGCCATCCCCAGCTCCAGCTGGGTCCAGGGCGTCGGCAGGGCCGTGCCGACGAGCGAGCGGCTGTCTGCCGTGCCCGGTCGCCACACCCCTTCGGCGATCGCGACGTCGCGGAGCGCCACGACCACGGCACCGGCGCAGGGCGCCATGCGCTCGCGAATGCGCGTCAGGGGTCCGCTCGCGGGATAATCGGAGCGGTCGAGCGTGACGACCTCGAAGCCCGCGGCGACGAGCTCGTCGCGCAGGCCGCGCAGCCACGCCGCCGAAGCCGCGGCCATCGCCCCCGGCCGGCTCAAGAACACGGCGACCGATGCCGGTGCCGACGCCGCCCTGAAGGGCTCGACACCGCCATAGGTGCCGTCGGCCGCGAGGGCGTCCACCAGGCCCGCCGGCAGGTTCACCGCCGCCCGGAAGCTCGCGCCCTCGAGCCGGGCGACGTCGAGGCGCGCGCCCGCGAGGTCGGCGCCATAGAAGTTGGCGCCGCGCAGATCGGCGCCGCGGAGCACCGTGCGGACGAGCCGGGCCTCGTAGAACTGGGCACCGCGCGCGCGGACGTTCTTGAGCGAGGCGCCGGTGAGATCGGCGCGGTAGAGGTCGGCGCCGTCGAGCACGATGGACTTTGCCGGCGCCTCGCCGCCGCGAACGCCGAGATAGGCGCCCCGGAGGTTGGTCTTCTGGAGATCGGCCTCGGCGAGGCTCGGCGCGTAGGCGAGGCCATCGGCCAGGACCTTCTGCAGGTTGCCCTCGGGCTCCTCGCGCAACAGCGAGGCGATGACGTCGACGGCCTCCTTGGTGAAGCCCGCGCCGACTTCCGTCGCCGGGTCGAAGAAGCGGCGCAGGAGGATGGCGGCGGCGAGCCGCTGCACCGGGTTGGGCTCGGCGAGCGCCGCCACCACTGCGGCGAAGGCCTGGCGGACGACGGCCCGCCTCTCGCGGCGCTCGTCGAAGAAGCGGAGCACGCCGAGAATGGCGGCGACGCCCGCACCGAGCGCGCCGACGAGCGCCGGCAGGGCCTCCCACTGCGTCACGACGCGTCCAGCTCCAGGCGCAGGGCGGCGATCGCCTCGCCCAGAGCCGCATCGCCGGTGGCGACGGCGGCAGCCCGCTCGAGCCGGCCGCGGGCGAGGTCCGGCCGGTCCAGGGCCAGGGCGTTCCGCGCCGCGCGCAGGAACAGGTCGCCGGCACGCTCGCGCTCGCCCGCAGCCGTTGCGGCCTCGCCGGCGAGCGCCAGGGTCTCGCCGACGAGCAGCGGCTGGTCGAGCGACCGGCGGGCGGCGAGCAC
>CAYZSE010000027.1:0-28118 GCA_964481035.1 uncultured Geminicoccaceae bacterium
CTGCCCTGAGACGGCCGCTGCCGACGGGCGGCGATCGTCGCAGAGCTGGCACGCGACGCCGCTAACCTGGGGACGAGCCGGTGTTTCGCCGTCGCGGTCGGTGGCCGGAGGATCCCGGCCGCCACGCACCTTCGCCTAGGAGCGGCTTCATGCCGAGAGAGATCGCGCCCGCCGGCGCCACCGCAGCCCCGCTGGTCCCCTACCGCATCACCATCTGCGGCCTGGGCGAGCTCGAAGGGTTCGCTGCCGCGGGCGTCACCCACCTCGTCTCGATCCTCGATCCCGCTTGGCCGGAGCCGCCGGCGCTCGCCGCCTACGGGCCGCTGCGACGGGTGGTCTGGCGGTTCGACGACGTCATCGCCGCCCGCCCGCTGGTCCGCGCCCCGACCGTCGCCGACGTCGAGGCGATCCTCGCCTGGGCCCAGGGCCTCGCCCTGGAGGTGCCGCAGCACCTCTTGATCCACTGCCATGCGGGCGTCTCGCGCTCGACCGCGACGGCGGCCATCCTCCTCGCGCGCGACCACCCCGGCCGCGAGGCGGAGGTCTTCGCCACCCTCGCGCACCTCCGCCCACGCAGCTGGCCGAACAGCCTGATGCTGCGCCTCGCCGACGACCTCCTCGGCCGCGGCGGCGCCCTGACCGCCGCGCTGCGCGACCATCAGCGCCGGGTCGCCGCGGCCCATCCCGACCTCGCCGAAGCCCTCCAGCACGGCGAGCGCGCCCACGAGGTCCCGGGCCTCTAGCGCGTTTCCCGAAATGCTTGACCATCCCGCACCCCCGCCCCGCACGGCAGGCGAGCGGGCTCGAAGCCGGGGCAGGGGCATGGTCACGATCGACGTCCGCGCGGCCATCGGGCGGCGGCGACCCGGTGGTCGCTTCCGGCCCGAGACGGACTCCAACCTCGAGAACCTTGCGGAACCGTGAGGCAGTGCCAAAATTTTTGAATAATCAAGGCTGGTACCCGACCGGCGCGCGGCGCTATCGACGCGGGGTGAGTTCATCACTTGGGCGCACTGGCGCCGCATCCCGGAGGTGGGAACCGTGAAGATCGCTGTCGTCCAGCAACCGCCCGTCTACATGGACAAGGAAGGCTCGTTGGCCCGCGCCGTAGAACTCATCGGCGAGGCCGCGGCGGCGGACTGTCGCCTGATCGCCTTCCCGGAAACATGGCTGCCCGGCTATCCCACCTTCGTGTGGCGGCTTACGCCGGGTTCAGGCATGAAGAAGACCGACGACCTGTTCGCCCTGTCGCAGGCGAATTCGATCAATCTGGCCAAGGACGACCTGCGACCGATCATGGTGGCAGCGAGAGAGCACGCCATGGTCGTCGTGATCGGACACCAGGAAGTCGACGGGGCGGTGAGCGGCAGCACCCTGTTCAATAGCGTCGCGATCATCGACGCCGACGGTCGGCTCCTCAACAATCACCGCAAGCTGATGCCGACCAATCCCGAGCGGATGGTCTGGGGCTTCGGTGACGGGTCGAGCCTCAGGGTCGTCGAGACCGCGGTCGGGCGGGTCGGCGCCTTGATCTGCTGGGAAAACTATATGCCGCTCGCGCGGTTCGCTCTCTACGCTCAGAACATCGACATCTACGTCGCGCCGACGTGGGACAGCGGTGACACCTGGCTCGCGACGATGCAGCATATCGCGCGCGAGGGGGGCTGCTGGGTGGTCGGGTGCGCGACCTCCCTCGAAGCCGGCGACGTCCCTGCCAGCCTGCCCCACCGCGACGAGATCTTTCCCGACCCGGAGGAATGGATCAATCCGGGCGACGCCGTGGTCTACAAGCCTTTCGGCGGCCTTCTCGCCGGGCCGATGCGACGGGAGAAGGGGTTGCTGTTGGCCGAGATCGACGTCGACGCCGCGGCGGCCTCGCGTCGCAAGTTCGACGTCAGCGGCCACTACGCGCGCCCCGACGTTTTCACGCTCCATGTCAATCGCGCGAAGCAATCGTCGATCTCTTTCGACTGACACCGACCAGCTGACATCGACCGGTGCATCTGGAGGGCCGGCTTCGTCCGCAAGACCGGCGGGCGGCAGACGCCTTTGCTCGTCGTCGGACGGCGTCATCACGGCCGCGCCGGAGGCTGCCCACCAGGGCTCTCTCGGGCCGGGTTCCGCCATCACGCGCGGCTTCGTACCGACGGTCTGCCGTCTGCGCGGGGCCGATCCGTGCGGCACGGCGGCCGGCGGAGCGGTGGCGGGGCGTTGCGCTCGCGGTCTGGAGCGCCGGCGGGCGACGAGCTCCCTCGCGCCGCGCCGCCTACTCGAAGCGCCAGGTGGCGTGGCAGGAGCGGCAGGTGGAGGTCACGAACTGGAGCGCGCCGATGACGTCGGCGTAGTCCTCGCTGGCGGGCGGATCGCCGACGGCGCGGGCGGTCGTGGCGAACTCCTGGGCGGCCTCGTGAAAGACCTGGCCCATGGCGCGGAAGTCCTCGGGCAGAAAACGCCCCGGCCCCATGCCCCCCGTTCGGCCCCACCCCTGCCCCGGCTCCCAACCCAGCTCGCGCATCCGCTCACGCCTGGCCCGGATCTCCTCCGGGCTGGCGCCCGCGGCCGCCATCGGTTCCCCCATCCGATGGCCGAAATCCATCCGGGTCTCGGCGATCTCGGCCGCCTCCGGAAAGTCACCCGCGGCGAGCGCCGCCACGACGTCGTCGAGCGTGTCCATGTGCTGACGCATCTCGGTGAGGATCTTGTCCGCGATCATCGGCGGCACCTCGACGACCATGCGATCGTCGGACGTCTGGCCCGTCGCCGCCGGCGACCACGACGGCGTCGCAGCCATCGCGGCGCGCGACGATATCGGCCGACACGTCGGCGCGGGTCGCGAGCCGCGCGAGCTCGACCCCGATGCCGCCGGTGGCGAGCCGGGCGATCACCGCATCGAGCGGGATGTCACCACGGCGGGCCGCCGGATTGGCGATCAGCAAGGCGCGGCGAGGCTCGCTCAAGGTGCGGGACTCCAGCGACGTTCGGTCCGGCCTCGCGGTCTCACGGCGCCTCGACGGCGACGCGGCAGCAGGCTCGCGGGCGCGTGCCGACGAGCCCGCGGCCGGCTTCGCGCGCCGTGCGCGCCGCGGCGGACGACGAAACCTTGGAGGACGCGCGCGCCTGCCACCGGCAACGTCGGCGGGACGACGAGCACGGCCGGCGCCCGCCCGTGCTGCGATCCGCATGCAGCCCTCGAACGTTTCCCCACCCCGGCCATGCGCCGGCTGGCTAGTGCCGGCGGCACAGGCGGTCAACGCGCGTGCTGGCCGAGACGGCGCAGGAGCCGGCGCGCGGGATCGAAGCGGGGCAGCGCGAGCGCCGCGGCGAGGCTCACGAGCGCGCCCGCGAGCGCGACAAGCAGGCCCAGGAGCCGGGCCATCGCCTTGACGCCGGCCTTGGCCGTCGCCGTGCCCAGGTCGAGCACCCGCCGGCCCGCGCTGTCGCTCCAGGCGAGCGTGCGCTTGCCGCCGATCGCCGCCGCGCGTTCCAGCCGTGCCACGTCCGCGGGGGCCTCGACGTGCGCGAGCAGGCGCAACGCCGTGCCGGGGGACGTCCGTTCCGCGATTTGGCCGAGCCCGCGCGCCGTCGCTTCGAGCGCGGCCTTGTCACCCCGCCGGGCGAAGGTCGCGAGCGCGTCGGCGAAGCGTCGCGTGAGCCGGCCGGTGCGCCGTGCGATCTTGAGCGTCGCGACCCCGAGGTTGGCGGCGAGCAGGGAGCCGCCGCTCGCGACCGTCGCGCCTTCGAGCGCCAGGCCCAACCCGGCGAGGGCGGCGATGACCGGGTCGGGTTCGCCGCCCGTGCCGTAGAGCCAGCCCTGGATGACGAGGTCGCGGACGTCGCCGATGACGAGGAGGTCGCACGCGAGCTGCCCGCCGAGTGCCGCGAGGTCGTGGCCCCTTGCGCGCAGGCACCCGTCCAGGGCGCGCACCCCGCGGGCGGTCGGGTTGCGCGCCCGGGCGAGCGCCGCTGCCGCGGCCGCTTCCGTCGCCGGATCGAGCGCGTAGCCTCGGGCATCGCCGACCGCGAGATAGCTCTCGAGCAGGAGGAGATCGCCCGCCGCCAGCGCCCGGGCGACCCGTTCGCGGTAGACCGGCTCGGGGATCGTCTCGCGCTCGAGGGCCTGCGCCTGCTGCTCTTTGGCCCAGGCGGCATAGCCGACGCGGGCGAGGTCGGCGCCGATCGCGAGCACGGGCCACGCCTGCGCCCAGGCGCCGACGAGGAGCGCAGCCGACAAGACGAGGGCGGCGGCGCGCACAGATTTGCGCGCCGCCCGGCCCATCCGGTCAGATCTGCAGGAGGAACACGACGGTGAGCACCGAGGCGAGGGCGGCGAGGGCGTAGACGAGCCAGGCCACGGGCGTATCGGCGCGGATGCCGACGTCGAAGGCGACGACGCGCAGCCGGTGCGCCGCGTGCCACGCCGGCAGCACGATCAGCCCGAGGATGACGAGCTTGCCGAGCCAGTTGGCGGCGAAGGCCTGCGCGGCGTCGTAGCTCGTGGCGCTGGGCGGCACGCCCATCGTGATGAGCATGACGACCGGCAAGACGAAGGCCGCGAAGGTGCCGCCCACGGCGAACGGCAGCCAGACGAGCGGCTTGTGGGAGGGACGCTGGGCCATGATCAGAGCACCGCGGCGAAGATGAGGGCGGCCACGGAGAAGCCGACCCAGGCGACATACTGGACGAGGACGACCGTACCGTCGGGCACCTTCTTGCCCTTGTAGCGGAGCGCCTTCATGCCCTTGGGCGCGAGCTGGAACCAAGTGACGCTATGGTAGATCACGAACAGCAGCGCGAAGAGCTGGAGCACGACGCCCACGGGGCTCTGGATCGTGGCGAGGAACGCGGCGTAGGCCTCGGGGCCGCTCGCGAGCGCGCCGAGCCCCCAGACCAGCATCGCCACGTAGAGCGCCACGAACACGCAGGTGGCCTCCGACGCCATGTAGTCGGCGTAGAGACGGCGGTTGAAGTGCGGATCCTTCACCCACCAGGTCGTCGGGTTGACGTCGCGGACATAGGGGTTGCGCGCCATCTCACTGACCTCCGCGCGGCATGACGAAGCTCGTGAAGTAGTCGATGGCGCTGTCCATCTTGCCCTTCTGGATGGCGTTCGCCGGATCGACGTTCTTGGGGCAGACGTCCGAGCAGGCACCGACGAAGGAGCACTCCCAGACCCCGTCGTGGCCGGCGAACACCTCCTTGCGCTCCGCGAAGCCGGCATCACGGCTGTCGGCGTTGTAGCGGTACATGAGCGTCAGCGCCGCCGGGCCCATGAAGTTGCGCTCGAGCGCGTAGACCGGACAGGCCGCATAGCAGAGCATGCAGTTGATGCAGAGGGTGTGGTTCTTGATGTCGGCGAGCTGCGCCGGGCTCTGCGTGTAGGGGCCGTCGTCGAGCGATCGCTCCTGGCCGGGGATGATCCAGGGCCGGCCGCGCTCGAGCTTCTCCATGAAATCGTCCATGACGATCACGAGGTCGCGCTCGACCGGGAAGTTGGCGAGGGGCTCGACGCGGATCTTGTCGTCGTAGTCCTTGACGAACGCCTTGCAGGAGAGGGTCGGCTTGCCGTTCACCTGCATGCCGCAGCTGCCGCACACCGCCATGTGGCACGACCAGCGAAAGTTGAGCGAGGCGTCGAGCTCGTCCTTGATGTAGGTGAGCGCGTCGAGCACGACCCACTCTTGACGGCAGGGCACGGTGTAGGTCTGGAACCGCGGCTCTCGATCCTGCTCGGGATCGTAGCGCAGGACCTCGATCTCGATGTTGCGCATGGCTACTCCGCCGGTTGCGCGGCCGCGACCTTGGCGTCGGCGGCCCCGCCGTAGACGCGCTTGCCGGGCGGCGATTTGGTGATGACGACGTCGAGATAGTCGATGTGGGGCGACTGGCTGCCGCGATGGTGCGCCATCGAGTGCTTGAGGAAGTTCTCGTCGTCGCGCTCGGTGTGGTCGAGACGCTGGTGGGAGCCGCGCGATTCGGTCCGGCGCAGGGCCGAATGGGCGACGCTTTCCGCCACCTCCAGCATGTTCATCAGCTCGAGCACCGAGAGCAGATCGGTGTTGAAGACCTTGGACTTGTCCTGCAGCGCGAGGCCGCCCGTCCGCTCCTTGAGCTCGGTGATGACGTCGCAGGTCTGCTGGATCAGCCCCTCGTCGCGGTAGATGCCGCAGCCGCTCTCCAGCGCATCGCCCATGGTCCGGCGGATCTCGGCGGTGCTCTCCCGGCGCTCTTCGCGCCCGACGAGCTCGGTAATCCGCCGCTCGGCGTCGGCGGCCTGGGCTTCCAGACGCTGCCGATTGTCGACGGTCGCGGCACTGCGCGCGAAGTCGGCGGCGTGCAGGCCGGCGCGTTGGCCGAAGACGACCAGCTCGGTGAGCGAGTTGGAGCCGAGCCGGTTGGCCCCGTTGATGCTGACGGCGGCGCACTCACCGGCGGCGAACAGGCCCTCGAGCGCACAGCGGGCGTCGATGTCGGTGTGGATGCCGCCCATCATGTAGTGGACCACCGGCCGTACCGGCACCGGCACGTGGACGGGATCGGCCAGCATGTAGCTCGTGGCGAGATCGCGCACGAACGGCAGCCGCTCGTTGATCTTGTCTTCGCCCAGATGCCGCATGTCGAGATGGACCGCCGAGCCGTAGGGCGTGTCGATCGTGCGGCCCTTCTTGTCCTCGTGCCAGAAGGCCTGGCTCAGACGGTCGCGGGGGCCGAGCTCCATCGCCTTCTTGCGCGGCGACGGCTCGGCCGGGCCGAGGTCGTAGTCCTGCAGATAGCGGTAGCCGTCCTTGTTGACGAGGTAGCCGCCCTCGCCGCGGCAGCCCTCGGTCAGAAGGATGCCGGTACCGGGCAGGCCCGTCGGATGGTACTGGACGAACTCCATGTCCTTGAGCGGCGAGCCGGCGCGATAGGCCATGGCCATGCCGTCGCCGGTCTTGATCGCGCCGTTGGTCGTGAAGGGGTAGATGCGCCCGCCGCCGCCGGACGCGATGATCACCGCCTTGGCGAGGAAGGTGAAGATCTCGCCGGTGCGCACCTCGATGGCGACCACGCCGGCGACCCGGCCGTCGTCGACCAGCAGGTCGGTCGAGAAGAACTCGTCGTAGCGCTTGATCGACGGGAACTTCAACGAGGTCTGGAAGAGCGTGTGAAGGATGTGGAAGCCGCTCTTGTCGGCGGCGAACCAGGTCCGCTCCATCTTCATGCCGCCGAAGGGGCGGGTGTTGACGCCACCCTCGGGCGTGCGGCTCCAGGGGCAGCCCCAATGCTCGAGCTGGGTGAGCTGCCGCGGCGCCTCCTTGACGAAGAGCTCCACCGCGTCCTGATCGCACAGCCAGTCGCCGCCGGAGACGGTGTCGTCGAAGTGCAGATCGAGGCTGTCCTCGGCGCGGGTCACGCCGGCAGCACCGCCCTCGGCCGCGACGGTGTGGCTGCGCATCGGCAGCACCTTGGAGACCACGCTCACTTCGAGCTGGGGATCGGTTTCGGCGACGGCGATGGCGGCTCGGAGCCCGGCCCCACCCGCGCCCACCACGACGATATCGGTTTCGACGACCTGCAAAGAGATCCTCCCATTCGGCTACTGCGGGAAGGTACGCTTCGGCCGCGGGGGTTCAATCGTCCATTCTGGCCGTTACCATCGGCCGCAATCACGGCACGTGCGCGACGACCTTCTGGTAGAGGCCGCCGAAATAGGTCTCCTTGCGCCAGCGACAGCGCTCGGCATTGCCGGCGAAATCGCGGATCTCGTGGCGCCACAGGTCCTTGGCGAAGGGCTCCAGGCGGTCGAAGACGAGGCTCATGACCGGCTTGAGCGGATGCCAGCCGCGTGGCTCGTGGTAGTCGACGAAGACGATCTTGCCGCCTGGACGCACCGCCTCGAGCAGGCCGGTGACAATGCGCCGTCGATGCTCGGCGGGGACCTCGTGGATGAGGAAGAAGCAGCAAACGTCGTCGAACGCCCGGGCCGGATGATCGGCGGCGTCCGAGAGCAGGAGGCTCGCGTTGGCGAAGGGCTCGAGCTTGGGCGTGCAATTGGCGATCTGCACGGGCGCCACGTCGCTGACCTGAAGGTGGCCGCGCGGACCGAGATGCTCGGCGAGGCGCGGCGACAGATCGCCGTAGACGCAAGCCGGCTGCAGCACCCGCCGGCCCGGTGCGAACTCGCCGAGCGCCGCTTCGACCAGGCGCCGGAAGTTGCCCCACAGGATCGCCTCGACGATCAGCGGGGTGTCGAGGACGCGGACTGAGCGGGGGTTGAGGTAGGCCCAACTGTAGGTGTCACGGAGATAGTCCGGGATACGGACCGGTCGCTCGGCCGCGGACCCCTGCCCACGACGCAGCGCGTCGCCGGCCGACACATCGCCGACGAGGTCGGCCGTGGAAACTCGGTCCATTAGAACACCCTTATCGAACAAACGACGCCCTCCGCCAATGCCGACGGTCAGCGTCCCTGAGCCGTTTCCCCGTCACCTTCTCGAGATGCCGCGCCCGCGTGGTCCACGGCGGATTGCCCGATCCGCTCGCGAGCACGACGCTCGAACGCGGCGAGGACACCGTCCACCGTCTTGGGAAAGATCAACCCTACCGCCTTCTTCACGTAGCGCGAGTTGAAACCGACGTGCGAGTCCAGGTGAACGCGACATGTTGCATCAGGTAGCGGATCAAACCGCCAGTTGACCTCGAAATGCTTGAACGTCCGGCTGTGCGAGACCACGCGGATGCAGTGGGGCCGCTCGAGGTGAGTCCGCGATTCGAAGCGCTCGCGAATCGGCCCGAACTTCAAGAGCTGATCGGTCTCGTAGTCGTCGCCGCTGACCTTACGGGTGCGCACGGCGACCCAGCCCGGCAAGAACTCGGGATAGCTGGCGACATCGGCAGCGATGTCGAAGAGGGGATCGGCCGGGTGGGGCAGCACCCGATCCACCGCGTAGTGGAGAAAATCCGGATCCTGCTTCGGATCGAAAGCCGGCACGGCGGCACCTCCGCGCTCGAAAACCTGTCGCCGCCCATCAAGCACGCGGCGCCGGCAGTGACCAGCCGTCGGCGTCGACTTTGCGAGCGTTGGTAGCGGAGGAGGGATTTGAACCCCCGACCAAAGGATTATGATTCCTCTGCTCTACCGCTGAGCTACTCCGCCGCGCTTCGGTGCCGGGGCGTTTAAAAGCCGCCCGTCGCGGTGTCAAGCGGACCCGGCGGCGACCCCCGCCGCGGCCCTCTCGACGCGATCGATCCAGCCGCCACCGATCACGCGCGTGCCGTCGTAGAGGACGCAGGCCTGACCCGGTGCGATGCCGAAGGCGGGCGCGTCGAGCTCGACGCGGTCATCGGCGAACGCGCGCGCCGGGACCGCGGCCTCGTTGGCGCGATGGCGGGCCATGACCCGACGGCCCTGCGGGCCGGGGCGGCCGTCGAGCCAATTCGGCTCATTCAGCCTGATGGTCTCGCCCTTGAGCGAATCCTTGGCGCCGACGATGACGGCGCGCCGGGCGGGATCCAGGCCGACGACGTAGAGCGGCGTGCCCGAGGCGACGCCGAGGCCCCGCCGCTGGCCGACCGTGTAGTGCGCCAGGCCCTTGTGCCGGCCGAGCTCGCGACCCTCGAGATCGAGGATCGGTCCCGGCTCGCCGGCCTCGGGCCGCAGCCGCTCGACGACGCGGCTGTAGTGGCCGGTCGGCACGAAGCAGATGTCCTGGCTGTCGGGCTTGGCAGCAACCGCCAGCCCGAGTTCCGCCGCGAGGGTGCGCACCTCCTCCTTGGGTCGGCCACCGAGGGGAAAGCGCAGGAAATCGAGCTGCTCGCGCGTTGTGGCGAACAAAAAGTAGGTCTGATCGCGCGTCGGATCGAGGGCACGGTGCAGCTCGCCGCCGGCCGGCCCCTGGAGCCGCTGCGCGTAGTGGCCGGTCACCAGCGCGTCGGCGCCGAGCTCGCGGGCGACGTCGAGCAGGTCGGCGAACTTGATCCGCTGGTTGCAGCGGACACAGGGCACGGGCGTGCGGCCGACGGCGTAGGTCGCCGCGAAGTCCTCGATGACGGCCCGGCGAAAGCGCTCCTCGAAGTCGAGCACGTAGTGCGGGATATCGAGGCGGTCGGCGACCCGGCGCGCGTCGTGGATGTCCTGGCCGGCGCAGCAGGCGCCCTTGCGGCCGACCGCGGCGCCGTGGTCGTAGAGCTGCAGCGTGACGCCGACGGTCTCGTAGCCCCAGCCCTTGACCAGCGCCGCCGTCACCGAGCTGTCGACGCCTCCGGACATGGCGACGACGACGCGCGTCGAGTCCGGCGCCTTGCCGATCTGCAGCGGGTCGCGCATCCTCGCTCACTCGCCGATAATGGTGAACCGCAAGCCTTCGAGCTCGGCGGTGAGGCGAACCTGGCAGCCCAGCCTGGAGGTCCGCCGCGGCCGCACCGACAAGACGAGCATGTCCTGTTCCTCGGGCGAGGGCGGCGGCAGCCGGGCGAAGGAGCTCGGATCGATCACGACGTGGCAGGTGGCGCACGCCATCTGGCCGCCACAGGTACCTTCCAGCGGCAGGTCGTGCGCGCGCGCCAGCTCCTGGATGGTCGAGCCCGGCACAGCGTCGAGGGCGAGCTCGCGCCCGCCGGGCACGATGGCGGTGATCCGCGGCATGGTCAGACGGTGAAGCTCTCGCCGCAGCCGCAACGGCCCTTCTCATTCGGGTTCTTGAACTGGAACGACGCGCCGAGCTTGCTCTCGACGAAGTCCATCTCGGTCCCGAGGAGGAACATGACGGCCTCGGGATCGACGACGAGGCGCGCCCCGTCGAGCTCGACGACCTCGTCGCGCTCGCGGATCTCGCTGGCGAAGTCGAGCTTGTAGGTCAATCCCGAGCAGCCCGCGGTCTTGACGGCGAGCCGGATGCCGAGCGCTTCGCCGCCGTGCGCGGCGAGCAGATCGCGCAACCGGTCCGCCGCGGCGGCGGTGATCGAGATCGGTGCGGTGGGTGTGGCCATGGGATCCCTTTCAGCGTCAAGCTGCGCGGCGGCGCCCGAACACCGAGGCCATCGCCGCGAGCGCCGCGGTCACGTCGTCGTCGGTGCTCGACCAGCCGAGCGAAAAGCGCAACGCACCCTCTCGTAAGTCGGGATCGACGTCCATCGCTTCAAGAACGTGACTGGTATGAACTCTACCAGAAGAGCACGCTGCTCCGCTACTGGCGGCCACGCCGACGAGGTCGAGGGCGATGACGAGGCGCTCGGCTCGCCATCCCGGAGCGGAGACGCAGAGGGTCGAGGCGAGCCGCGGCGCGTTCGCGCCGATCACGACGAGATCCGTCACCAGCGCCCGCAGGCCCGCTTCGAGGCGGTCGCGCAGCCTCGCCAGCCGCGCCCCGTCGTCTTCGCGGCAGGCGGCGGCGAGGGCGGCGGCGAAGCCGGCGGCGCCGGCGACGTTCTCGGTGCCGGCGCGCCGTCCCCGCTCCTGGCCGCCCCCGCGCAGCAACGCCGCGGGCTCGATCTCCGGGCCGACGACGAGGGCGCCGACGCCCGGCGGGCCGCCGACCTTGTGGGCGGAGAGCGCCAGCGTGTCGGCGAGGGAGACGAGGGCCGAAAGGTTGAGGCGCCCCGGCGCCTGGACGGCGTCGACGTGCAGGCGAACGCCCGCCGGCAGGGCCCGCCGCACGGCCGCGAGCGGTTGCACGACCCCGGTCTCGTTGTTGGCGGCCATGACCGCCACGGTGTCGGTGGCGGTGCGCGCCAGCGCCGGCGCGATCGTCGCTGCGCGCGCGCGTCCCGACCGGTCGACGGGCAGGCGCTCGGGCACGACGCCGGGCTGGGCCAGCACCGCCTGATGCTCGATCGCCGAAGCCAGCGTCCGCCGGCCGGCGAGCGCGAGGGCGTTTGCCTCGGTGCCGCTGCCGGTCACGATGACGCGATCGGGGCGTGTGCCGCAAAGCTCGGCGATGGTCTCGCGGGCCTCCTCGAGGCGCCGCCGCGCCGCGCGGCCGCGGCCGTGGACCGCCGACGCGTTACCGCCCTCGTCGAGCGCCGCGAGCAGGGCGCGGCGCGCCTCGGGGCGCAGCGGCGAACCGGCGTTGTGGTCGAGGTCGATCACCGCGGTCAGGAGGCGACCCGCCGGGCGGCCGGTGCCGCGAGCTCGCGCCGCTCGAGCTCGTCGACCCGGGCGTGCAGAAGCTCGACCTGCTCGCACAGCCTCTCGACGGCAGCGAGCGTCGGGTCCTGGTCGGTGCCGGGCTCGGTGGCGTAGGCCTGAAAGCAGCACTCGTCCCGCGACCGCCGCTTGGCGGCCGCCGAACGAGCGGGGATGCCGACGACCGTGTCGCCGGCCGCCACCGCGTGCAGAACCACGGCGTTGGAGCCGACCCGCGCACCGCGGCCGACGGCAAAGGGACCGAGCACCGCCGCGCCCGCGCCGATGATGACGTCGTCTTCGATGGTCGGGTGCCGCTTTCCCGGATCGAGGCTGATCCCGCCGAGGGTGACGCCCTGGTAGAGGGTGACGTTGTCGCCGACCACGGCGGTCTCCCCGATCACCACGCCCATGCCGTGGTCGATGAAGACGCCATCGCCGATGACCGCCCCTGGATGGATCTCGATACCGGTCAAGAGACGGTTGATGTTGGAGATGATCCGCCCGAGCAGCTTGAAGCCGCGCTTCCAGAGCGCGTGCGCGGCGCGATGCCAGAGCACGGCGTGCAGCCCGGGGTAGCAGAGCAGCACCTCGAGTGTGCTGTGCGCGGCCGGATCGCGCTCACGCACGGCCGCGACGTCGTTGCGCAATCTCTTGAACATGCCTACCCCCCGAGGCTATACGAAGCCGTCAAGTGGGAATGTGTCCGGGTTTCGGCAACCGCGCCGCCCTCGATGCCGACGGCCCTACGTCCTACGGCACCGACGGTCTCACCCGCATTGCGTAGCCATACAGTCGTCGCGGTGGGGCGGTCAACGCGGATGACCGCCGGCATACGCCGTGCTTACGGAGGGGGCATGCCCGAGGTGATCTTCAACGGTTCGGATGGCCGGCTGGAAGGCCGCTACGTCCAGGGCGAGGGGTCCAACCCACCGTTGGCGATCGTCCTGCATCCGCACCCGCTGCACGGCGGAACGATGAACAACCGCGTGGTGTTCGCGATGTTTCACGCGTTCCAGCGCCGCGGGTTCTCGGTGCTGCGTTTCAACTTCCGCGGCGTGGGGCGCTCCCAGGGCATCTTCGACCAGGGGCAGGGCGAGCTGCGCGACGCCGCCTCGGCCCTCGACTGGATGCAGAGCCACAACCCGAACAGCCGCATCGTCTGGTGCGCCGGCTACTCCTTCGGCGCCTGGATCGCCATGCAGCTGTTGATGCGGCGGCCGGAGATCCACCGCTTCATCTGCGCGGCCCTGCCGGCGAGCCTCTACGACTTCTCGTTTCTCGCCCCGTGCCCGTCCTCGGGCCTCGTCGTCCACGGCGATCGCGACGTCGTCACCGAGACCGAAGCCGTCAAGAAACTCTGCGACAAGCTGCAACATCAGCGCCAGATCGACATCGACGTCGAGGTCATCGAGGGAGCGGATCACGTTTTTGCGAAGAAGGTCGACGCGCTGAGCGAGATCAGCGAGCGCTACATCGAGCGCGAGATGGCCGCCACCGTCACCGGCTGAGCGCGCCGGCCCCTCGACCCTGGATCGTCCATGACCCGTCTTCGTTCCGAGTTCCTGCGGACGCTCGCGGCCCGCGGCTTCATCCATCAGCTGACCGACGCCGAGGGCCTGGACGCGGTGCTCGCGCGCGAGCGCGTCGCCGGCTATGTCGGCTTCGACTGCACCGCCGACAGCCTGCACATCGGCAATCTCGTCTCGATCATGCTGCTGCGCCATCTGCAGGACGCGGGGCACCGGCCGATCGCGCTGGTCGGCGGGGGCACCACCAAGGTCGGCGACCCCTCGGGTCGCGACGAGCAGCGCCGGCTCCTCGACGACGACGTGCTCCAGCGCAACAAGGCCGGCATCGAACGTTCGCTCTCGGCCTTCCTCGACTTCGCGGGCGGCCGCACCTTGATCGTCGACAATGCCGAGTGGCTCGACCGGCTGGAATACGTCGCCTTCCTTCGCCAGGTCGGTCGGCACTTCACGATCAACCGCATGCTCACCTACGATTCGGTCCGTCTGCGGCTCGAGCGCGAGCAGCCCCTGACGTTCCTCGAATTCAACTACATGGTCATGCAGGCCTACGACTTCACCGAGCTGGCGCGGCGGCACGACTGCCGGCTGCAGATGGGCGGCTCCGACCAGTGGGGCAACATCGTCAACGGCGTCGAGCTCAACCGCCGTCTCGGCGGTCGCGAGCTGTTCGGGCTCACCACCCCGCTCATCACCAAGTCGTCCGGCGAGAAGATGGGCAAGTCGCTGCACGGCGCCGTCTGGCTCAACGCCGACAGGCTCGCGCCCTTCGACTACTGGCAGTTCTGGCGCAACACCGAGGACGTCGACGTCGGCCGGTTCCTCAAGCTCTTCACGCTGCTGCCGCTCGAGGAGATTGCGCGCCTCGAGACCTTGGGCGGCGCCGAGATCAACGAGGCCAAGAAGGTGCTGGCCACCGAGGCGACCCGGCTCGCGCACGGCGATGCCGCCGCCGAGGACGCGCGCACCGCCGCCGCCGCCGTCTTCGAGCGTGCCGGCGACGAGAGCCTCTTGCCCGAGGTCGCCTTGGCTCGCGACGCGCTCGCGACCGGCGTGCCGGTGGTCGACCTGCTCGTCGGCGCGGGGCTCGCCGTCACCAAGGGCGAGGCACGGCGCCTCGTCCGCGGCGGCGGCGCCAAGCTCAATGACGTCGCGATCGAGGACGAGCGCATGCAGGTGGACGCCGCGGCGGTGCGCGCCGACGGCACCTTGAAGGTCTCCGCCGGCAAGAAGCGCCATGTCCTGATCCGCCCGAGCTGAGCTCGGCGCGCCCCTACTCGTCGGGAATTTGCGGCGGCTCGCCCGCCACCCCGGCGAAGAGATCCTGCAAGAAGCCGGGCGTGACGACCGAGAGCGGATTGACGCTGACCACGGGGTCGGTGCGCGACCCTCGCACGGTGAAGTTCAAGGCGAACGCACCGGCCTCCTTGGAGCCCTGCAGGAGCTGGCCGAGAAGCGGAATGCCGCCGATGAACCGATTGAGGCCGGCGACGGGCGCGAGGCTTCCCTGGATGTCGACCACGCCCGTGGCGAGTTCGATCGTCCCCGACGCGCGCATGGCGAGGCTCGATGCCCGCAGGAACGCGTCGTCGAGACGCAACGTGTCGCCGTCGAGACGAAAGGGGGTGACAAAGCGGTCGACGCGCAGCTCCTCGGGCGCGATGCCGGCGTCGTCGGGCACCGCCGCGAGGACTCGGACGATCCCGGGCGTGTTGGCCAGAATGAAGTCGGTCGCCTCGAGCTCGCCTCGAGCGTGCAGGAGCGGGCGCTGCTGCGTCACCCGGGCGGCCACGACGAGCTTGCCGCCGACGACGGTATCGGCGAGGCCGAGCGCGCGGAGCATGGTACCGGCGTCGGCGCTGGCCAGGGTCAGGCGCTGGCCGGCGCCGTCGTCGGGTGCGACCTCCGCCCGCAAGGCGGCATCGCTCGCTTGGCTGCGCGCGGTCAGGCGGGCGGCGCGAATGCCGCTCGGCATGGTCTCGGCGGTGCCGCGGGCGGCGGTCAGCTCGGCGTCGCCGCCGGCGGTGACCTCGTCGATCGACCAGCTCAACGCCATCTCCGGCAACGGCGCCGGCTCGCCCCCTCGACCCGGCTCGAGCCGGCTGAGCCCGTCGAGGATCGGTGCCAGATCCAGGCGCGCGCCGGTCACGTCGACGCCGAGCTCGCCGTCGGCGCGTTCGGCGTCGATCCGAAGCTCGGTGCCCGCCACGCGGAAGGGGTCGATCTCGAGGCGTTGGACGCGGCCGTCGGCGGTGAAGGTGCCGGCGGCCTCGATCCGCAAGCCCGGCCAGCTGATCGACAGCGGCGCCAATTCGGCCGTCGACGCCTGCTCGACGACGGTGGCGCGCAGCTCGCCGGCGATCCCTTGTGGCTTCCACACCCCGAGCAACGGCACCTCGACCTCGACGGCCGTCAGGTCCAGATCGAGCTGCGTGCGCTCGCGCTCGGCCTCGAGAGCGAGCACCGCTTCGATCCCCACCGGGCCGCGCACGTCAATGGCCGCCGGCAGGCCGAAAGCGCGCAGCCGGGCGGCATCGACGCGCCCGGACGCGGTCAGGCGCTGGACGTCGGCCGGGGCGTCGAGGCGGTAGCCGAACGCCAGCGGCAGGCCGGCGATGCGACCTTCGCCCTCGGCCGTGACCACCTCGGTCCCGGCCTCGAGCCGCACGGTGGCGTCCGTCAGGTCGCGTCCGGCGGCCATGCCGGGCAGATCGACGCCGGTGAACGTGCCGTCGAACCGAAGCGCCACCTGGTCGAGGGCGAGTTGCTCCAAGAGCGGCAATCCCACCCGGACCCGAAAGCTGCCGCTGCCGCCGCTCGACGCGACCGGCAGGCCGTGCCGCGTCGCGAGCCGCAACGGCTCGCTGTCGGTGACGGCGAGGATCGTCGACACCTCGCCCGTGGCGGAGAGATCGGCCTCGAGGCGCTCGGGTGTGGCGGGGTCGCTGTAGCCGCGGATGGTCAACTCGCCGCCGTCGATCACGACGGTCTCGACGCGTCCGCCCTCGATCGCGAACCGCAGCTCGTCGCCGTCGAAGACGGCCCGTGCGCGCGCGTCGGTCACCGGCGGCATCGGCTGCAGGTAGTGGATCTCGGCGTCGCTGACCCGCGCCTCGCCGGCGACGGCGTCGGCGGTGATCCCGTCGCCGGCGAGCGCGGCGGCGTCGAGGTCGAGCAGCATGTCGAGCCGGTCGATCCGCCCGCGCGGGATGTTGGCGGTGACCCAGCGCCGCGCTCCGTCGGCCACGCCGGCGGGCCACACGCGCTCGGCCCAAGCGACGTCGACGCGGTCCATGGCGACGGCGAGCAGCAGCCCGTCGCCGCCGAAGCGACCGTGGGCGTCGAGCGAGAACGCCGGGGATTGGAGGGTGAGCCGCCGCAAAGCGATCGTGCCGGCCGCACGGTCCCACGCGAGCGCCGCCTCGAGCGCGTCGACGGGCAGTCCGTCCGGCATCGCCGCGGCGGCGATGGTCAGCGGGCCCAGCGAGCGCACCACCACGTCGAGCGGACCGGCAAGCGCCCCGCCGGCCAAGTCCGCGGTGATATCGACGGCGATAGCGGCTCCGTCGACGTCGACGCCGGCCGCCGGGACGAGCGCGGCGAGCCGGCCCGGCTGGGCGACGCGGAGGCGGGCGTCGAGGTGCTCGGCGGCGGCGTCCTCGCGGACCCGCACGTCGAGGATGAAGGGGACCGGCGCCGGCCCCTCGACGTGGCCGGCGCCGTCGAGCCGCCAACCGCCGGCGACGGCGCGCCAGCGAAGCCCCGTGAAGCGGATCGGCACGGCCGCGCCGAGCGGCGTGCCCCGGAGCACGAAGGCGGCGTCGCCGAGGCGCAGGCCCTGCGGCGCGAGCCGGCCCAGCGCCGCGCCGAGCCAGCGGGCCTCGGCGGCGGCGAGCCGCGCGGCCGCGCCGGCCAGGGCGGCCCAGCTCGCGGGCATGGGCGCTCGTGCGTCGGACCGTGTTTCGCCGGCGTCGGTCGGCGAGGGCTGCGAGGGCGAGCTGGGCGTCTTGGTCTCCGGCGGCGCTGCGAGGAGCACGCCCACGGCGAGCACGGTGAGCAGCGACACGAGGCCGCCGAGCGCCGAGAGCAGTCGGGCCACCGGTCCCCGCCGGCGCGCTTGACCGCGGCCGTGCCCCTTCGCAGTCTGCGGGACCGCCGTGGCCTCGGGCCCGGGCTCAGTCCGCGAGGAGCGTCGTGCCGTCGTCACCGCCTCAACCCGCCGATCCCGCCCGCGTCGACCGCGAGCGCGAGCGGCTTCTCGGCCACGCCATCGACGGCGCGGCGCGGGCCGGGCGCGAACGGCTGATCGCCGAGGCGGCGCCCCTGATCGCGGCGATCTTCGGCAACAGTCCCTACCTCTCCCAATTGGTCCACCGCGAGCCCGACGTCCTCCGCGCCTGCCTCGACGGCGGCGTGGGTGCGACCGTGGCGGCCGAGATCGCCGCGGTCGACGGCATCGTGTCGACGGAACGTAGCACGGTGGTGGCGGGCGTGCGCCGGGCGAAGCGGCGCGTCGCATTGGCGCTCGCCATCGGCGACCTCGACGGCAGCCTCGACGGCCCGGCCTTCTGCCGCGCCATGAGCGAGTTCGCCGACCGCGCGGTCGCCACGGTGCTGCGCCTGCTCTTCAAGTTCGCCGTCGATCGGGGCGAGGTCGACGCCTCGGTCTTGGCAGCGGACGCGCAGCACGGCCTCTTCATTCTCGGCATGGGCAAGTACGGCGCGCTGGAGCTCAACTATTCGAGCGACATCGACCTCGTGGTCTTTCTCGACGACCGACGCCTGCCGTACACGGGCCGGGAGAGCCCGACCGGCCTCGCCGCCAAGATCACCCGCTCGCTCGCCCAGATGCTCGGCGAGAGCAGCAAGGACGGCTACGTCTTCCGCACCGATCTGCGGCTGCGCCCGTTCCCGGCCGGCCAGCCGCTCGCGCTGACGGTCGACGCCGCCGAAGCCTATTTCGTGCGCCACGGCCAGAACTGGGAACGCGCCGCCTACATCAAGGCGCGGCCGGTCGCCGGCGACCTCGAGGCCGGAAGCGCCTTCCTCCAGCGCATCCAGCCCTTCATCTGGCGCCGCTCGCTGGATTTCGCCGCGATCGACGACATCCACTCGATCAAGCGGCAGATCCACGCCTTTCGCGGCCACAGCCGGATCAGCACGCGCGGCCACAACATCAAGCTCGGCCGCGGTGGCATCCGCGAGATCGAGTTCTTCTGCCAGACCCAGCAGCTCATCCTCGGCGGGCGGGTGCCGTCCTTGCGCGAGCGGGCGACGACCGCAGCGCTCGACCAGCTCGCCGCGACCGGCTGGATCATGCCCGCGGTCCGCGACGAGCTCGTCGAGGCGTACTGGTACCTGCGGCGGGTCGAGCATCGGCTGCAGATGGTCGAGGACGCGCAGACCCACAACCTGCCGGCCGACGAGGCGGGCTTCGCCCGCTTCGCCTTGTTCATGGGCTACCCCGATGCCGCCGCCTTCGAGGCCGACCTCGTGCGCCGGCTCGAGACGGTCGAGCGGCACTATGCCGGCCTGTTCGAGAGCAGCCCCGACCTCTCGGGCGCGGGTGCGCTCGTCTTCACCGGCACCGACGACGACCCGGCGACGCTCGAGCACCTGGCGGCGATGGGCTTTCGCGCGCCGGCGGCGCTCAGCGCGCGGATCCGTGCCTGGCATCATGGCCATATCGCCGCGACCCGCAGCTCGCGTGCCCGCGAACTCTTGACCGAGCTGATGCCCGACCTTCTGCGCGCCATGGCCGACCAGCGCGATCCCGATCTCGCCTTTCGCCGGTTCGACGCCTTCCTCGCGAGCCTGCCCGCGGGCGTGCAGCTCTTTTCGCTGTTCCACGCCAACCCGAAGCTGTTGCGCCTCATCGCCCTCATCATGGGCACGGCGCCGCGGCTGGCCGAGCGGCTCGCCGGCTCGACCCGTCTTTTCGAGGCGATGCTGACGCCCGCCTTCATCGAGGTGCTGCCGAGCCGCGCGATGCTCGCCGCCGAGCTCGACGCGACGCTCGCGGCCGCGCGCGGCACCGAGGATCTCCTCGACCGCGCCCGGGTCTGGGCGCAGGCGCGGCAGTTCCAGGTCGAGTTCATGGTGCTGACCGCGCGGGTGAGCGCGCACGGCACCCTCGAGCAGCTCACGGCCATCGCGGATCTCCTGCTGGACCGGCTCTTGGGCCCGGTCGAGGACTGGCTCGCCGAGGCGCACGGCCGCATCGCCGGTGGTCGTTTCGCCGTCCTCGGCTTCGGCAAGCTCGGTTCCAGCGAGCTCACCATCGGCTCGGACCTCGATCTGGTGTTCGTCTACGACGCCGACCCCGAGGCCAAGAGCGACGGCGCCAAGCCGATCGCCGCGGCGACCTATTACGCCCGTCTCGGCCAGCGGCTCATCAGCGCTCTGAGCGCGCCGACCGCCGAGGGTCGGCTGTTCGAGATCGACATGCGGCTGCGCCCCTCGGGCAATGCCGGCCCGGTCGCCTGCCCGCTCGCCAGCTTCGACGGCTACCAGCGGCGCACGGCGCAGATCTGGGAGCACCAGGCGCTGACGCGGGCGCGGCCCGTGGCCGGCGATCCCTCCCTGTGCGACGAGCTTCGCGCGATCGTCGACGCGGTGCTGACGACCGAGCGCGACGAAGCGACGCTCAAGGAGGCGATCGCCGCCATGCGCCAGCGCATCTTCAAGGAACACGGTCGGCGCGACCCCTTCGCGCTGAAGCACTGCCCGGGCGGGGTGGTCACCATGGAGTTCCTCGCCCAATACCTCGTGCTCGCCCATGCGGCCGAGCATCCGCAGCTCTTGCACCGCAGCACCGAGCAGGTGTTCGCCGAGGCCGGCCGGCGCGGCCTGCTCGCCGGTGAGGAGGCGCGCGCGCTCGTCCGCGCCCTGCGCTTGAACCACGCGCTCGCCGCCGTCGTCCGCCTGACGGTCGACGAGTTCGACCCCAGGACCGCCTCGGAGCCTTTGCAGGCGGCGCTCCTCGCCGCGGCCCAGGCAGCACTCGACGACGACCAGGCGAGCATCGACCTGGCGACCTTGACCCGTGAGCTCGAGGCCAGCCAGGCCGAGGTCGTCCGCCTCTTCACCGCGCATGTGGGCCCGCCGGTCGGCGCGGCCACTTGACGCGCGCCTGCGCCGAGCGATGTTTGGCGCACCGCAGCAGCGAGGCGAGGAACGAAAACGATGACCGTGGCCGTTGGCGACCCCCTTCCCGACTTCGACCTCGCGACCGACGGCGGCGGCCGGCTCGCCACGGCGGCGCTCGCCGGCAAGCCCTTCGTCCTCTACCTCTATCCCAAGGACGACACGTCGGGCTGCACCAAGGAGGCGAACGCCTTCAAGGCCCTCATGGGCGAGTTCGAGTCGCTCGGCGTCGCGGTCTTGGGCCTCTCCAAGGATCCGGTCGCGAGCCACGACAAGTTCAAGTTGAAGCACGAGCTCAATTTCCCGCTGCTCTCCGACGAGGAGGGACGCTTCGTCGAGGCACTCGGCGCCTGGGTCGAGAAGTCGATGTACGGCAAGACCTACATGGGCGTCGATCGCTCGACCTTCCTGGTCGGCGCCGATGGCGCGATCAAGCAGGTGTGGCGCAAGGTCAAGGTGCCGGGCCACGCCGAGGCCGTGCTCGAGGCGGTGAAGAAGGAGCTCGCGGCGGCCTGACCGGCCCCGTCGACCGGGGCGCAAGTCGCGGGCCCTGCAACCGGGCTCGGCCGGCACCGAGGGTTCCGCAGCGAAAGGCCGATCATCGTGCCCGACGATCTCCTCCCCCTGCCGCCGGCCATAGCCCGGTGGCGGCGTGCGCACGCGGTGCGCGGCCATCCCGTCCTCGACGCGCTGGAGGCCGAAACCCAGCAGCTCGCCGATCGCTCGATGCAGACCGCGAGCGAGCAGGCGGAGCTCCTCGCCTTCCTCGTCGAGCTCACCGCCGCAAGGCTCGTCGTCGAGGTCGGCACCTTCACCGGCTACGGCGCCCTCGCCATGGCCCTGGCGCTGCCGGACGACGGCCGGCTCCTCACCCTCGACGTCGGCGAATGGGAACGCATCGGCGACCGCCACTGGACGGAGGCGGGCGTCGCCCACAGAATCGAGCGCCGCCTCGGCCTCGCCGAGACGAGCCTCGACGCTCTCCTCGCCGGCCCCGAGCGCGGCCGGGTCGATCTCGTCTATGTCGACGCCGACAAGAAGGGCTATCCGCGCTACCTCGAGCAGGCGCTGGCGCTGGTCCGCCGCGGCGGGCTCGTCGCGCTCGACAACATCTTCTGGGGCGGTGCCGTCGCCGATCCTGCCGATACCGAGCACCAGACCGAGGCCCTGCGCGAGGTCACGGCTCGCTGCCGCGACGACGACGGCGTGGCGGCGACGCTGGTGCCCATCGCCGACGGTCTCTTGCTGGTCCGGCGGCGCATCTGAGCCGGCGTCACCCCACGAGCTGCTGGCCGACGACGGCTGCGGCAAACCCGAGCACGGCACCGAGCGGTGGGCCCCAGTGCTGCTCCAGCCTCGCCTGGGGAGCGATGTCCTCGAAGGTCAGATAGAGGATCCCGCCGGCGGCGAAGAGCATCAGGCCGCCGAGCCACGCGTGCTGCTCCTGCAGGACGGTGAAGCCGAGCAGGGCGCTGAGCGGACCCAAGGGTACGAGCAGCGCAAGGCCCACCAGGGCGCGGCGGCGGCCGAGCCCGCTCGCCACCAGCTCGCGGTAGGCGTTGAAGCCTTCCGGGTAGTTTTGCAGGGCGATGAGCAGGGCGAGGAGCAGCCCGGTGGCAGGATCGTGGGCGAGCGTGGCGCCCAGGGCGACGGCTTCGGGCACGAAGTCGAGCAGCATCGCCATGAGCTGGGCCTCGGAGCCGCCGCGGCGTGCGAGCGCGATGTCGGCGGCCATGAAGACGATGCCGCCGAGCAGGAGGGTCGCGGCGCTCATCGCCACGGAGAGGTACCGCGTGCCTTCGGGAACGAGGACGAGCGCCACGGCCGCCAGCAGCACGCCGCCTCCGAACGCCGCGACACTGTGCCGGAATTCCTCTTCGAGCCAATCCGGCCGCAGCCGTTCGATGCGCGCCGTCAGCGCGCCGCAAGGGATGGCGATGCCGGCGAGCGTCGCATAGGCGAGCGCGGCCGCGAGCGCCGTCAGCGGTCCGCCTCCTGCGACCGAGGGTGGCCGGCTGCGGCCAAGCGGCAAGCGGGCCGGGTCGTCGAGCAGCTCATCTTTCGCGCCGGCTTCGATGCTGATTGAATGCGACTGGGTTGTATGCCGGCGGACGACGACGTTGCAAGCTCTGCTCATCAGGCCCGCCACCGACGCCGACGAGGCGGCGCTCTGGGCGATGCTCGAGCCGGTGCTGCGCGCGGGCGAGACCTACGCCCTGCCCACGGGCTGGAGCCGCGATGAGGCCCTGGGCTTCTGGCGCCAGCCGGCCCATGCGGTCTTCGTCGCCGTCGATGGCGCCGAGGTCGTCGGCACCTCCTACCTCCGGGCCAACCAAAGTGGCCCCGGCGACCATGTGGCCAATTGCGGCTACATCACCGCGCCCCGGGCCGAAGGGCGGGGTGTCGCGCGGGCGATGGCACGCCACTCGCTCGCCGAGGCGCGTCGCCGGGGCTTTCGCGCCATCCAGTTCA
The DNA here is from genome assembly GCA_964481035.1 of uncultured Geminicoccaceae bacterium. Taxonomy (GTDB): domain Bacteria; phylum Pseudomonadota; class Alphaproteobacteria; order Geminicoccales; family Geminicoccaceae; genus JAAAPF01. The sequence continues at coordinate 23,248 of CAYZSE010000027.1, forward strand.
ACTGCGTCGTCGCCACCAACGGGCGCGCGATCCGCGCCTGGGAAGCCCTCGGGTTCGCCGTCGTCGGCCGGCTTCCGGAGGCGTTCCGTCATCCCCGCGCGGGCCTCGTCGACGCGCTGGTAATGTACCGCAACCTCGACGACGTGGGCTCGGGCTGACGGGATCAGCCGACGACCGTCCACCAGATCAGGCTCGCGGGCCAGAGCAGCAGGATCGAGAGCCCGGCGAGCCAGAGCATCGCCTTCGCACCCGCGCCGATGCCGACGCCGGCGACGCCGAGGCCGACCAGCACCGGCGGCACCTGGTAGGGCAGAAAGGCGGTCGAATAGCCGAGGACGAGGGCGCGCAGGATCCCATCGAGGGTCAGCCCGGTGGCCACGGCGATGTCGCCGGCGACGGGCACGAGGATGGCGGCGATCCCGGGCATCGTCGCGAGCGCCGCCGTGGTCGTGCCCGCGACGGCGAGGACCACGGTGTTGACGAGGTCGCGGCCGGGCACGAGCCAGCCGCCTTCGGCGAGCGCGGCGATCATGTCGCCGCCGATGCCGGTGTGGTCGAGCACCGCGCCGACGCTCAAGATCGCCGCGACGTAGAACACCGGCCGCAAGTTGACCTTGGTCTGCAGGTCCGCCGGCACGAGGACGCCGACTTTCGGCAACAGGCAGACGACGCCCGCGGCGAGCGCGATCCAGGCGGCGGCGATGCCGTGCAGCGCGTCGGTCGCCCACAGCGCCAGGGCCGCGCCGACGAGCCAGAGCAGCCGGTCGCGCCGAGGATCGTCGGCGACCTCGGCCGCCGGTATCGCCCCCGGCGCGCCACCCGGAAACAGCCGGGTGACGACGACGACCAGGAGCGCCGCCTTGCCGAGGCCGAGCACGGGGCCGTGCACGAGCAGGAACGAGGCATAGGTCAGCTCGAGATCGAACAGGCTGCCGGCGGCGCCGACGAGCGCCACCGTCGGCACGGTCGCCGGCAGGATCGTCACCGCCGGAAAATGGGTGCCGAGAATGGCCGCGAGCATCAGGCCGGTGTGCGCCGAGCTGCCCTCGGCGTAGCCCAGATCCTCGGCCAGCGCCTTGATCAGCGGGACGAGCAGGAGCACGCGCGTCATCGTCGAGGGCACGAGGAAGGCGAGGGCGATCGCCAGCGCCACCGTGACGGCGACGCAGCGGGCGTAGCTCGTATGATAGAGGGGGCGGAAGCGCTGGGCGACGACGCGGTCGAGCCCGGTCGCCGCGACGGCGACGCCGAGGACGAGGCCGCCGAAGACGAGCCAGACGGCGGGGCTGTGGAAGCCGGCGAAGGCGACCTCCGCCGGGGCGACCGCGAGGACCATGGCCGCCGCGAAGAAGGCGAGGCCCGTGAGATCCTCGGGCAGGAGCGCGAGCGCCCAGAAGGCGATCGCCGCGAGCGCGACGACGACGGCCCGCCAGTCGACTGGTGCCAGACCATCCGGCACCCACGGCATCGCCGCGAGCGCCGCGCCGGCGAGCGTGAGGCCGGCGAGGGCGCGCCGGCTGGGCATGAACAACGGCGTCTCCCCGTGCGCGACGACGGCCGTCGCTTAGCGCGTCGGCGCAGCGGGCGCACGCCTTGGCGGCGGATGGCCGCCATGCTAGCGAGGCGCTCGCGGGGTGCGAGGGAGCGACATCATGGCGACGGTCCTGGCCCACCAGGCCGATCTCGAGACGCTGATGAACGACATCGGCCGCCGCGCCAGGGCCGCGGCCGCCCGGCTCGCGCTCACCCGGCGCGCCGACAAGGACGCGGCGCTGATGGCGGCGGCTCGAGTCCTGCGGTCGCGCGCGAGCGACGTCCTGGCGGCCAACGCCCGCGACGTCGAGGCGGCCGAGGCCAAGGGCCTCGCGGCGGCGATGATCGACCGGCTCGGCCTCGACGCGAAGCGAATCGAGGCCGTGGCCGCCGGCCTCGAGGCGATCGCCGCGCTCGACGACCCGGTCGGCCGCGTGCTGGCGGCGTGGACCCGGCCCAACGGCCTCGCCATCGAGCGCGTCGCGGTGCCGCTCGGCGTCGTGGGCGTCATCTACGAGAGCCGGCCCAACGTCACGGCCGACGCCGGTGCCTTGTGCCTCAAGGCCGGCAATGCCGCGATCCTGCGCGGCGGCTCCGAGAGCTTCGGCAGTGCCCGGGCGATCGCTGGGTGCCTCGTCGAAGGGCTCGCCGCGGCCGGGCTGCCCGAGGACGCGATCCAGCTCGTGCCGACGACCGACCGGGACGCGGTCGGCAGGCTGCTCGCCATGGACGCCTTCGTCGACGTGATCGTGCCGCGCGGCGGTCGCTCGCTGGTCGAGCGGGTCCAGGCCGAGGCGCGGATGCCGGTGTTCGCGCATCTCGACGGCATCTGCCACGTCTACCTGCACGCGGCCGCGGATCCGGCGATGGCCGAGAGCGTCACCGTCAACGCCAAGATGCGCCGCACCGGCATCTGCGGCGCCGCCGAGACGCTGCTGGTCGATCGAGCGGCGCCGGCGCTGCTGCCGCGGGTGCTCGGCGCGCTCGAGGCCGCCGGTTGCGAGCTGCGCGGTGACGCCGAGGTCCGCGCCGTTTATCCGGCCGTCGCCCCGGCGACCGAGGCCGACTGGTCGACCGAGTATCTCGACGCGATCCTCGCGGTGAAGGTCGTGGGCGGCCTCGATGAGGCGATCGCCCACATCGACCGCTACGGCTCGCACCACACGGACGCCATCGTCACCGCCGACGTGGCGGCCGCCGAGCGCTTCCTCGCCGAGGTCGACAGCGCCATCGTGGTCCACAACGCCTCGACCCAGTTCGCCGACGGCGGCGAGTTCGGCATGGGCGCCGAGATCGGCATCGCCACCGGCCGCTTCCACGCCCGCGGGCCGGTCGGCGTCGACCAGCTCACGACCTTCAACTACCGGGTCCGCGGCACGGGCCAGACGCGTCCGGCCTGAGCGATGGCCACCGGGGTCCGCCGGCTGCGCCGCCCCGTCGCCGCCCATGTCGCCGAGGCGCCCACGCCCGCCTCGGCGGGGCCGCGGGCGCGGCGGATCGGCATCCTCGGCGGCTCCTTCAACCCGGCGCACGAGGGCCATCGCCGCATCTCGATCGAGGCGCTGAGACGGCTCGACCTCGACCGGGTGTGGTGGCTGGTGGCGCCGCAAAACCCGCTCAAGCTCCGCCGCGACACGGCGCCGCTCGAAGAGCGCATGGCCCGGGCCCGCGCCATCGCCCGGCATCCGCGGATCATCGTCACCGACATCGAGGCGCGGCTGGGCACCCGCTACACGGCGGCGACGCTGCCGCGGCTGGTGGCGCGTTTCGCGGACGTGCGCTTCGTCTGGCTCATGGGTGCCGACAACCTGGCGACGCTGGATCGCTGGCACCGCTGGAACGACATCATGCACGCTCTGCCGATTGCGGTTTTTGCTCGCGAACCTTATGTCTATGAAGCACTGGCGGGGAGGGCCGCGCGCCGGTACGAGGGGGCTCGGTGGACGGGCGATCTCGACCTGCTCGTGTGCGCCGCGCCGCCGGCGTGGGGCTTTTTGCGGCTGCGAACGCATCCTGCGGCGAGTTCGGCGATCCGGGCCGCCGGCGACTGGTCCGCAGCACGCCAGCAGGAGGAAGATTGATCAACCTCGCCGAAAGCGTGGCTTTGCCCGAGCCCACGTTGTTGAGCCTGATCGAGCGTTCGCTCGACGACGACAAGGCCGTCGATCCCGTCATCATCGACCTCGACGGCAAGACCGTTCTCGCCGACGCGATGGTCGTCGCCTCCGGGACCTCCCAGCGCCACATTGCAGCCATGGCGGACAAGCTCATCGAGCGCCTCAAGGCGGCGGGCTTCGCCGGCGTCGCGGCCGAAGGCGTCGCCGACAGCGACTGGGTGTTGATCGATACGGGGGACGTCATCGTGCACCTGTTCCGGCCCGAGACGCGGGAATTCTACAACCTCGAGAAGCTCTGGGCGGCCCCGCCGCGGGAATACCTGGCCCACGGCTGAGGCGGTGCGGGTCGTCGTCGTCGGCATCGGCCGCTGGTCGAGCGGGCCCGAGCGCGAGCTGTTCGAGCGCTACGCGGCGCGCTGCGCCTGGCGGCTGGACCTGATCGAGCTGGTCTTGAAGCGCCCGGTGCCCCCCGGCCGCATGCGCGCCGCCGAGGCCGAGCTCATCGCGCCGCACGTCGCCGGCAGCTCACCGGTCGTCGTCCTCGACGAGGGGGGACGGCTGGTGTCGAGCCTGGAGATCGCCCAGAGCCTCGGCGCGTGGCGCGATGCCGCGGCCGGTCCCGTCCGCTTCGTCATCGGCGGCGCCGACGGCATCGAGGCGAGGCTGCGCGCACGGGCCGACGCGGCGTGGGCGCTCGGCCGCGTGACGTGGCCCCACCTCCTGGTGCGCGCGCTCCTCGCCGAGCAACTCTATCGCGCCGGCAGCATCCTCGCCGGTCACCCCTATCACCGGGCGGGGTGAAGCGCCGATCCACGGAGCGTCCACGCGAGGGCGACGCCGACGTCGCGAACATCCGGGACGGCGTTCGTCTCTCGCCGGGCCTCGGCCGGGCCAACCGGCCGGGCGACGGCTGCGCGCGGCGCCGACGCCTAATGCAGATTGAGGACGGCGCCGGCGTGCCGGTAGCGGGTCGGCTGCACGACATCGAGGCTCGCCACCTTCACGCTGTGCAGCTTCCCCTCGATGTTGCCCTTCCAATAGTCCACGAACTTCGTCAGTTCGGGATATTGCGGTGCGATATCGTATTCCTGCCAGATGAACGACTGCAGGACGTTCGGGTGATCCGGGAGGTGGTAGAGGATCTCGGCCGTCGTCAGGCGATAATCCTTGAGCATCAGCGACAGATCACGCATGAGCACCTCGGCGTTACGAACACGACCT
>CAYZSE010000028.1:0-27973 GCA_964481035.1 uncultured Geminicoccaceae bacterium
TGGTCGGCCAGACCTCGTGCAGGGCTTTCCAAAAGCCGAGCGCGCCGTCGCCGGTAGCGAGCTCGGGCGCCATGGCGAGGCCGTCCGAGACGCCGAGGTCGGGGTGGAGACGTCCCGATACGGCACGCACTCGCTGCGGCGCACCAAGGCGACGCTGATCTACCGCAAGACGGGCAACCTCCGAGCCGTGCAGATTCTCCTCGGACACACCAAGATCGAGAGCACCGTGCGCTATCTCGGCGTCGAGGTGGACGACGCCCTCGCCATTACCGAACACGTCGACCTGTAGCCTTACCCGGCGGCTGCCGTTCGCGCGGCGGCCGCCATCGGGAGGCTACCGTTGCCGCGATTGGCAGAGCATGCCAATCTGCGAATGGTGGAGAAGAAAGGGGACGATGCCGACACGCAATGTCGTCCTCACCGACCATCACGATGACCTCATCGCGCGCCTCGTGGAGAGCGGGCGTTACAAGAACGCGAGCGAGGTCATGCGCGAGAGCCGCAGGCTGATGGAACGGCGCGAGGCCGAGGACGCCGCAAAACTCGACGCGCTGCGCCGGCGGTTAGAGGAAGCGGAGGCCGAAGTCGAGGCCGGCGACGTCCTTGAGTTCCACGGCGACCTGCTGGCGCGCCTCGACGAGGACGAACGCGCCAGCCGCTGAGGCGCGTCGTCATCACGAAGCTCGCGGCGAGCGACATCCAGCTAATCCTGCGTCAGAGCGAGGCCGAATTCGGCATCGCTGCCCGTTCCCGCTATCGCGAACTCCTCGATCGGGCCATCCGCGACGTCGCCGAAAATCTGCACATCCAGGCGTCCGCGCCATCGACGATATCCGACCCGGCTACCGGCTCTTCCATCTGCGGTTCAGCCGATCCGCCGTGCTTGGCCCACGTGTCGCGCGACCTCGTCACTTGGTCGCCTTCTACCTGCCCGACGATGAACGCCTCGTGGTCGCCGCCGTCGTTCATGAACGCGATCTCATCGAACGCCACCTGGAGTCCTGATGGCGGAAGCCGGTCGCTGACCCATAGCCCACTTCTGAGAAGACCGGGGCCGCCAGTGCGCTGCTCCTTTGAAAACGGACGTGCGCCGCCAGCCCGGCCGCGCGGGAACTCCCAAGACGAACGAGATCCAGGCGCCCGCCCCGAGGTGGCGGAGACGGACGGGGTCGGCGAGCGGCGCGTTGCGCTCGCCGACGTCCGCGGGGCAGATCGTGTGCTCAGCGGGTGTAGTGCAATCGCCAGACGTCCTGCCAATCCTGACGCCGATCGAGATCCTCGCCGGCGGTCGCGGCTTTGAAGGCGAAGACGCGATCGATGACCGCGCCGATGCCAGAGGGCTCGTCGGCCGGGAGAGTCGCGTTGACGTTGGTCGACATCTTGCCGTCGTCCATCTGTGGCGCGATGCCCTCGGGCGTCATGACGTAGTGGACGAAGAGGCGGGCCGCGTTCGGGCTGTCCGTGCCGGTGGCGACGAGCGCCAGCTTGGGCTGGGAGAAGCCGATCATCGGCTCGACGTCACCGCACAGGCCGAGCTTGTAGCCCTTGCCGGCGTTGTCGCGGAACTTGGCCGAGCTGACGATGCCGATGAAGCTCTCGCTCTGACCCGGCGCGCCGACCGCGTCGCTGATGGCTTGGTCGCTGTCGGTCAAGAGCGGCCCGTTGGCGGCGAGCGCCTCGACCCAGGCGGTGGTCGCGTCGCCTTCGCCCGCGAGGGCCTTGCCGTAGCGCGTCTCGTAGGCCGCGGCGACGGCGTCGTCGGCGTGGGTCGCGAGCTGGTTGAACCAGTCGGTGAGCTCGCCGCGGTTGAGCGGGTCCTGCATCGCCACGCGGCCGCGCCACTCGGGTTCCGTCAGCGCCCAGATGTTGTCGATCGGGCAGCCCTCCGGCGCCGCCTCGGTGTTGTAGGCGAAGACCGCCGCGCTGTTGACGACGACGAGCGGATCTTGGAACGGCTCGGGGATGGCGGCGGCGAGGTCCGGCGGCAGCCAGCTCTCGAGATGGCCCTCGGGGATGAGCTCGAGGACACCCGCCGGCACGTCCGAGAGAATGACGACGTCGCCCTGCACGTTGCCGGCCTGGGCCTCGCGGCGGACCATCTCCGCCTGGTTCTCGGCACGCACCTTCACGCCCGTGGCTGCGACCCCGTACGCGGCGGTGAAGGCCTCGGCCATGGTGATGATCTTGCTCGTGCTGTCGTAGACGTTGATCGGCGGCTCGGCGCGGGCGGCCTCGATCAGCGCCTCGAGATCGAAGTCGGCCGCCATCAGCGGACCCGTGAGCGCGGCGAGTGCCAGCGCCGCGGTTCCGGCGAGAACGGATCGTCGCGTGCTCGGCTGCATGGTCATGCTCCTTGCGTGAGGTGAGCGGGCGGAAACGAACTGCTGGCGTCCGCCGCCGGCCCGTTGAGCCGGACGCCGTCGGCGGCGAAGACGTGGAGGTCGGCGGCTGGGACGGCGATCCGCACGGTCGTCCCGACCTCTGTTGCGGGGCGCGCCATCAGGTGCGCGGTGAGGCGGGCCTCGCCGCAGACGAGTTCGACGAGCCACGTGCCGCCGGTCGGCATCACGGCCGCGACGCGTGCGTCGGCGGCGAGGACGTCGGCACCGCCGGGTCGGTCCGCCGGCGCGAGCCCGAGCGCCTCCGGGCGCAGGCCGATCACCGCGGAGCCAGTGGCGAGCCGCGGACGGAGCCCGTCGAGGAGCGGGCAGCTGCACTCGAGGTGGAGGATGTTGATGGGGGGTGCGCCGACGAACTCGGCGACGAAACGGCTGGCGGGCCGCGCGTAGATGTCCTCTGGCGTGCCCAACTGGAGCAATCGGCCGCCGTCCATGACGGCGATGGTGCCGGCGAGCGTCATCGCTTCCCACTGGTCGTGGGTGACGAAGACGACGGTGGTGGCGAACGCCGCGTGCAGCCGCTTGAGCTCCTCGCGCATTTCCAGCCGCAGTCGCGCGTCGAGGTTGGAGAGCGGCTCGTCCAGCAAGAGCACCGAGGGCGCCACGGCGAGCGTGCGCGCGAGCGCCACGCGCTGCTGCTGGCCGCCCGAGAGCTGCGAGGGGTAGCGGGCGGCGAGGCGGTCGATCGCGAGCGTGCGTAGAACCTCGGCGACGCGCGCCGCTCGCGCGCGGCGATCGAGACCGCGCTGGCGCAGGCCGAAGGCGACGTTCTCGGCGACGGTGAGGTGCGGCCAGAGCGCGTAGCTCTGAAAGACGAAGCCGAGGCCGCGGCGCTCGGCCGGCACGAACAGGCCGCGGTCACCGTCGGCGAGAACCTCGCCACCGATGGCGATGCGCCCCGCGCTCGGCGCCTCGAGCCCGGCGATCAGGCGCAGCGTCGTCGTCTTGCCGCAGCCGGACGGGCCCAACAGGCAGAGAAAGTCGCCGTCGGCGACGGTGAGGTCGAGGTCCTCGACCACCGGCACGGCGCCGTAGGCCTTGGCGACGGATCGCAACTCGATCACCGGCATCTCAACGTCCCAGCCCCTCGGCGAGATTGACCTGCAGCAGGCGCTGGCCGAGCGTCGCCAGCAGCAGCGACAGCACCGCGACCATCAAGACGACGGCATTGGCGGCCTGCAGGTACTCGAAGTCGACCAGCCGCAGCGCATAGGTCGTCATGACGTCGGTGCCGGGCACCGCGAGGATCGCGAACAGGCTCAAATTCTTGATGCCGGAGATGAAGGGCAGGAGGATGCCGGCGAACAGCGCGCGTTTTTGGATCGGCACGACGATCATGAGCAGGCGCCGCAGCCACCCCGCCCCGGCGATGCGGGCCGCTTCCTCGGGCTCGCGGCCGAGCTGCATCATCGCCGAGATGCCGGCCCGTGAGGCGTAGGGCATCTGGTCCGCGACCAAGGCCAGCAGCAACAAGAGGGTCGTGCCGTAGAGCGCCGGGATCGGCCCGCGGGCCACGGCGAAGAGCGTGAGATAGGCGAAGGCGAAGGCGACGCCGGGCACGAGGTAGGGAAGGAAGGTGATCTGCCGCAGGGTCGCCGCGAGCCACCGCCGGTCGGTGCGCGTCACGACATAGCCGACGAGCAGGCCCAAGAGCCCCGCCGTCAGCGACGCGCCGCCGACGATGACGAGGCTGTTGCGCGCCGCCGCCCAGAAGTCCGGGCTCAAGAGGATGCCGGTGCGCAGCCCCACGGTCTCGAGGCCGGTCCCGAACCAATAGGCGAGCGTGAAGTTGTCGAGGGTGAACCGGCCGGGCGCGCGCATCAGCGTCGACAGCACGAGGGTCGAAAGCGGCACAACGACGCCGACGACGAAGACCAGCATGACGAAAGCCTGCGCCGGCCCGCGCCAGCGACCCAAGGGCGTGACGCGCTCCATGGCCCCGCGCCCGCCGATGGTGACGAAGCGGCGCGCCTCGCGCAGAAGCAGGAGGTCGAGCGACAGCGAGAACATGCCGATGAGCAGGATCACCGCGGCGAGCACCGCCGCGACGCCCACTTGGCTCGTCGAGGCGCTGCGGTAGAGCGAGGTCGCGAGCACGTCGAAGTTGACGGGCAGGCCCAGGACGTAGGGCACGCCGAAGTCGCCGATGCACTCGGCAAAGACGAGGATGACCGCGGAGAGGACCGCCGGGCGCACCAGCGGCAGAACGATGCGGCGCGAGACCAGGGCCGCCGGCGCGCCGAGCACGCGCGCGGCCTCTTCGAGCTGGCTGTCGAGGTTCTTGAGCGCACCGCCGACCAGAAGCACGACGAAAGGCGCGTAGTGCAGGCCCAGGATGATCGTCGTCGGCAGCTGGCCGTAGGCGAGCCAATCGGGTGGCGAGACGCCGAGTCCCTCGAACCAGCCCGCGTGGCCGCCGGTCGTGCGGTTCTTGAAGAGCGTCGTCCAGGCGAGCGCGAAGGTCCAGCCGGGCAGGATGTAGGGCACGATGAGCAGGCTCGCCCACCAGCCGCGCCCGGCGAGGTCACTGCGTGCGAGCAGCCAAGCCAGCGGCAGGCCGAGCGCGAGCGCCAGAAGCGTGGCGCCAACGGCCACCTGCAGGGTGTTGACCAGCGGCGTCCAGAACAGCGGCTCGGCCACCGGCGAGGTGACGAGCCGCTCGACATAGTACGTCGTGAAGCTGCCGATGTCGGCGCCGATGCGACGCGTGTCGGCGTACTGGACCTGCACGCCGCTCGCCAGCATCACGACGATCGGCAGCGCCACGAGATAGGCGAAGAGGACGAGCAGGAGCAGGCCCACGGCCGTCGTCGGGTCTGCGAGATCGATGCCGGCGCGCCGAACGCGGGAAGTCTCGGCCGTGCGTCCCGTCGCCACGATCGCCATGCCTCCGCGGTCGCCCCCAACCGACGCTTGATTAGACGCGTGAGATGACAGTTGAGCGACAGTGAAGAGCGTTCTTGCTCTAACCGACGCGCGGTTTTAAGCGGCGATGCTGCGCCGACCCGCCGTTGGAAGGACCCGGACGATCGCCGCTCCCGTCTGTGCCGATGCCGATCCCGTGCTCGTTGCGGTCGCTCCGGCCCTATTCCTGGGCAACGTCGTCGCCGCGAACGACGGCCCGCTGTTGGCCCGGCACGGGGTGACGCAGACGCTGAACCTCGCGGTCAACGCCGACACGCCCCCGCTGCGGCTCGTCGACGGCACGGAGGTGCGGCGGGCGAAGGTCGGCCTCATCGACGGTCCCGGCAACGCGGTCTCGCACCTCGTGGCCGCCGTGCTCGCGATCGACGGCATGCTCGCGCAGGCGGCGCCGGGCAAGCCGTCCTACCCGCCGCATCGCCCGGGCGGCCTGCTGGTCCACTGCCGCGGCGGCCGCAGCCGTTCGGTCACGGCACTCGCGCTGAAGCTGCACCTGACAGATTTTGACGAATTCTCCACGTTCGAGGCGGCGCTCCGGCATTTGCGTGAGCGTCGCGGTCTCGGATCCGACCAGCCGCATCCGGCGATGGCCGATCTCGCGCATCGGGCCTTGCCGCTGCTACGGGCGTTCGTTGGAGGGCGTGAGGGCTGAACGCCGTTCCTCGGCAGCGGGCTCATTCGCGAGGACGACGCGGCAACCGACCTTGCGCTTCGCACAGAATCCGGTGAAGGCCGTCGGAAGTGTGAGGCCGTCGCTCGCGTCGCCGTCCAACCGGTCCTTGGCCCGCAGTTGCTGCGCCGAGTCCGGCTACCGCCCGTCGTCGCGACGGTGGTATCTCGGCTGACCCGGACGAGCACCTCGACCGGCGCACTCCGCGCCCATTCCTTGAAACCATGCTTGCCGCGACGGCGGCCCGAGCGTCGAGGCCGATTGCGAGCCAAGCCCGCGGCAGCTCGCCGAGGGGCCGGCGCACGCGCGACGTCCAGGTTGAGTGATACGCTGCCCGCTGGATGGACCGCCGCACGGTCTGCCACGCCCGCGCTCGATCCGCCGCCCGAAGCTGGGCCTTCGCGCGCCAGGGCGTCGTCGCATGTCACGGTTCTGTCAAACCCGTCCTTTAGCACGTTGCCGACGTGTATATGGGAGTGACCGATGACGAAGCTGATGGGGCGCCTTCTGGCGTCGAGCACCGTGCTCTGGGTGACGGCCGCCGCGGCGGCGGATGAAGAACTGGTGCTCTACTGCAGCCCGCAGATCGAGTGGTGCCAGCTCATGGTCGAGGCGTTCGAGCGCGAGACCGGCATCACGGTCGCCATGACCCGCAAGAGCTCCGGCGAGACCTTCGCCCAGATCAAGGCCGAAGCCTCGAACCCGCGCGGCGACGTCTGGTGGGGCGGCACGGGCGATCCGCACCTCCAGGCGGCCGAGGAGGATCTGACCGAGGAATACCGCTCGCCGCGCCTAGAGGAGCTGCGCGACTGGGCGGTCGGGCAGGCCGAGCAGTCGAACTACCGCACCGTCGGCATCTACGCCGGCGCGCTCGGCTTCGGCTACAACACGGAGATCCTCGAGCAGCGCGGCATCGAGCCGCCGGCGTGCTGGGCCGACCTCACCAAGCCCGAGTTCCAGGGCGAGGTGGAGATCGCCAACCCCAACTCGTCGGGCACGTCCTACACCACGCTCGCCACGATGGTGCAGCTGATGGGCGAGGAGGACGGCTTTCAGTACTTGAAGGACCTGCACCAGAACGTCGCCCAGTACACCAAGTCGGGCTCGGCGCCGATCAAGGACGCCGCCCGCGGTGAGGTCGCGGTCGGCATCGTCTTCCTGCACGACGCGGTGACCCAGAAGGTCGAGGGCTTCCCGATCGAGCCGGTCGCTCCCTGCGAGGGCACGGGCTACGAGATCGGCTCGATGAGCCTGATCAAGGGCGGGCCGAACCCCGAGGCCGCCAAGCTGTTCTACGACTTCGCGCTGCGCGCCGACGTCCAGGAGCTCGCGGCCGAGGCCAAGGCCTTCCAGGTGCCCTCCAACGCCGGCGCCGCGGCGCCGCCGGAGGCGCCGGACTTTTCGGAAATCCAGCTGATCGACTACGACTTCGCCAAGTACGGCTCGTCCGCCGAGCGCACCCGCCTGCTCGCCAAGTGGGACGCGGACGTCGGCTCGCTGCCGCGCTGAGCCTTGGTCTCGACGTTCGCGCGGTCGGCCCTGCCGGTGCGGGCCGACCGCGCCGTCGACCGCTGGCTGGCGGTCGGTTGGACGGCGCTTCTGTTGCTGCCTTGGTATGCGCTGCCGCGTGACCTCGGCCTGCTCGGCTGGCTCGCCGGCGGCGGGCCGCTGCACGAGGCGGCGCCGGCCTTGGTCCTCGCCGGGGCCGAGCGCCCGTGGCTCTTGCCGCTGCTCGCCTTCATGGCGCTGCCGCTCGCGGTACGCGGCCGCGCCCGCGACGACGCGGTGCGCACGCGCGTCCTGCTCGTCGCCGGCATCGGCGCGCTCACCTGGCTCGTCCTCCAGGGCTTCGCCATCGGCCTCGAAGGCCGGGCCTGGCCCGCAGCCGCCTTTCTTTTCGGCGCAGATGTGGCGCAGCCGAGCTTCGGGCTCGGTGCGGTCGTCCTCGGCCTCGCCGCGCTGTTCCTCGCGACCGAGGCCCTCGCGGCGCGGGGTGCCGTCGACGGCGACGGCTTCGTCGTCGGCGCGGTCGGCCTCGTCGTCGTGCTCGTCGCCTTGTTCATCTTCTGGCCGGTGGCGGCGATGCTCGAGGGGGCGTTGCGCGCCGGCGACGGCAGCTTCGCGCCGGGACTCTTCTTCGAGCGCTTCGTCGACCGCAGGATCTGGGGCCTCGACTGCCTGGTCGGTGGGCGCGGCTGCGGCACGGCATGGAACACGCTGGCGCTCGCCGTGCTCACCGGCCTCTCGACCACGCTCTTGGGCCTCGCCTTCGCGCTGGTCGTGGTGCGGACGCGCTTTCCCTTCAAGCGGCCGCTGCGGCTCTTGACGGTGTTGCCGATCATCACCCCGCCCTTCGTCATCGGCCTCGCCATCATCCTCCTCTTCGGCCGCTCGGGGGTGGTCACGCAGTTTCTGTGGACCGCCTTCGAGATCCCGCCGTCACGCTGGGTCTACGGCCTCTTCGGCGTCTGGTTCGCGCAGACGCTGGCCTTCACGCCGATCGCCTTCCTCGTGCTCGTGGGCGTCGTCCAGAGCATCAGCCCGGCGCTCGAGGAGGCGGCGCAGACGCTGCGCGCGGGGCGCTTCGGTGTCTTTCGCACCGTGTCGCTGCCGCTCTTGCGGCCGGGCCTCGCCAATGCGTTCCTTTTGAGCTTCATCGAGAGCATGGCCGACTTCGGCAACCCGATCGTTCTCGGCGGCGGCTACAACGTGCTCGCCACCGACATCTTCTTCGCCATCGCCGGCGCCCAGTACGATTCCGGCCGCGCGGCCGTGCTCGCCATCGTGCTTCTCGGGTTCACCCTCGCCGCCTTCTGGCTGCAGAACCGCTGGCTCGGCACCAAGGCGTACACGACGGTCACCGGCAAAGGCGACGCCGGTCGACCCGCTACGTTGCCGACATCCGTGCGGGTGGCTGCCCTCGCCGTGGCGCTGCCGTGGGCGGCGCTGACGGCCGTCATCTACGTGCTCATCCTCTTCGGTGGCTTCGTCGAAATCTGGGGCCGCGACCACAGCTTCACCGTCCGGCACTTCAGCGACGCGTTCTCGATCGGACGCAGTGAATTCGGCCTCGTTTGGTCGGGCGCGGCCTGGAACTCGTTCTTCACGACGCTGCAGGTCTCGGCCATCGCCGCCGTGCCGACGGCGCTCATCGGGCTCTTGACCGCCTATCTCTTGGCGCGGCAGCGCTTCACGGGCCAGCGCGCCTTCGAGTTCGCGACCATGCTCAGCTTCGCCATCCCCGGCACGGTGATCGGCGTGAGCTACATCATCGCCTTCAACGTGCCGCCGTTGGAGCTTACCGGAACGGGCCTGATCCTCGTGCTCTCCTTCGTCTTCCGCAACATGCCGGTCGGCGTGCGTGCCGGCATCGCCGGCTTCAGCCAGCTCGACCGGAGCCTCGACGAGGCCTCGCTCACCCTGCGCGCCGACACCTTGACGACGCTGCGCCGGGTCCTCCTGCCGCTGCTGCGGCCGGCGCTCCTGGCCGCGCTCGTCTACAGTTTCGTCACCGCGATGACCGCGGTCAGCGCCGTCGTCTTCCTCGTCTCGGCGCGCTACGACATGGCGACGACCTACATCCTGGGCCGGGTCGAGAACGGCGACTACGGTATCGCCATCGCCTATTGCGCCGTCTTGATCGTGATCATGGCGCTCGCGGTCGTGCTGCTGCAGCTCGCCGTCGGCGACCGACGCCGGGCCGGGGCGTCGACCGCACCCGATCCGGTCGTCGTCGGAGCCGGCGGATGAGCGCGCCCGCGGTCCGCTTCGCCGGCGTCACCAAGCGCTACGGCGAGGTCACGGCGGTCGACGACATCGGCTTCGAGATCACCAGGGGTGAACTCGTCACGCTCCTCGGGCCGTCCGGCTGCGGCAAGACGACGACGCTGCGCCTGTTGGCCGGGCTCGAGCAGGCGAGCGCCGGGCGCATCTTCATCGCCGGCCGCGACGTCACCAGCCTCGCCGCGACCGGCCGCGACGTCGCCATGGTGTTTCAGTCCTACGCGCTGTTCCCACACATGACTGTTCTGGAGAACGTCGCCTACGGCCTCGAGATGAGCAGGCTCGCCAAGGCCGAGGTGCGTGCGCGTGTCGAGGCGACGCTCGCCACCGTCGGCCTGCCCGACTACGGCCGGCGCCTGCCGAGCGAGCTCTCCGGCGGCCAGCAGCAGCGCGTCGCCGTCGCCCGCGCCATCGTCCTCGAGCCGGAGGTTCTGCTGTTCGACGAGCCGCTCTCGAACCTCGACGCCAAGCTGCGTCGCCGGGTGCGCGAGGACATCCGCGAGCTGCAGCAGCGGCTCGGGCTCACCGCCGTCTACGTCACCCACGACCAGGAGGAGGCGCTCGCCATCTCCGATCGGATCGTCGTCATGCGCGACGGCCGGATCGCGCAGGTGGGGCCGCCGCGGGCGATCTACGAGACGCCGGCCGACCGCTTCGTCGCCGATTTCGTGGGCGACGCCAACCTCATCACCGTCGCGATCGAGACCGTCGCCGCGGGCATGGCCAGCGTGCGCGCCGACAGCCTGCGGCTGCGCCTCGCCGCCCGCGACCACGACCGCCCCGGCCCCGGCCTCGTGGCGATCCGGCCCGAGGCCTGGCGGCTCGACGACGCATCCGCGGCGGGCGGTCTCGAGGCGCGCATCCTGCGGGCGACCTATCAGGGCGATCACATGGAGTACCGCCTCGCCACCGCGGTCGGCGAGGTCTTCGCCGTCGACCCCGACGTCGTCCGCGTCCGCGAGGTGGGCACGGTCGTCTGGATCCGCGTCGCCGACCACGGCGCCGCCCTCGTCGACACTTGAGCCCAACGGCGCACGGCGCCCGCGGTCCGGTTCGAGCTGACGAACGGATGTGGCGACAGCGTCGCCGCCTGGATCGCCGAGACCCGGCGCCGCGAGAGCGACTGGCTGTTCTCGAGCCGCAAGGACCGGACGAAGCACCTCACCGCGCGGCAGTACGCCCGGCCCCCTGTCAAAACCGCAGCCTGAGCCCGTCCGGGACGAGGGGCCCACTCCAATGCCGGCTGGACCCGGCGCGCCGCCAGCGCTTGGCTCGCGAATTTGCCAACCGATTCCGCCGGGCGTCTGACCCGCTGGTCCTACTAACACTTGCAGGCCATGCGTCTGCTCTGGAACTGGGCGGTCTCCGAGGGCCATGTCGACGACACCCCGTTCCGGGAGCGGCGCGTCAAGCGGGCGGCGCCGGCAGCGAAGCTGATCTGGACCGACGCCGACGAAGCGGCCCTGCTCGACGCGCGCGACGAGAGCGGACAGGGACCGCCGCCTCTGGTCGCTCGCGCCCTCCTGCTCGGCCCCTACACCGGGCAGCGTCCGGGCGACCTGCTGCGGCTCGGCTGGAACGACCTCCGCGACGGCGGCACGGCGCAGGAGCTGCGCCAACGCAAGACCGGGGCCGAGGTCTGGATCCCCCTGCACCGGCGCCTGCGCGAGGCGATCGCGGCCTGGGCGAGACCCGACGGCGAGGGAAAGGGCGACCCGCTGTTCGTTCGCGGCCGGCGCGGCGAGGCGATCCGCGAGAGCTATCTGACCCACCAGGTTGCGCTTTGGCGGGAGCTGGCCGGGCTTCCGACCGGTCTGACGCCGAAGCAGTGGCGCCATTCCGCTGTGGTCCGCTTGGCCGAGGCCGGCTGTTCCGACCGCCAGATCGCGGCGATCACTGGACACAGGAACGTCAAGACGATCCTCGACGCCTACTGGCAGCCCACCCGGCGACAGGCTCGAGCGGCGATGGCGCGCTGGGACGCCGCGGAAGAGTTCCGCGCACGAGTCCCCCACGGGATTGTCGGACAGCCGCTAAAGCATTGAAAAGATGGTGGGTGCACAGGGACTCGAACCCTGAACCCGCGGATTAAAAGTCCGCTGCTCTGCCAATTGAGCTATGCACCCGGGCGCGATCATGCGCATGCGCCGCGGCCGGTCAAGCGACCGCGCCGGCGGTCGCGGCGGGGTGTTACGCCGCCGTCCGGTACCCCAGACGCCATAGCCGGCGATCGCTTGTCGGTGGGTCGGCATCACGCCGCGTCGTGGGGCGACCCGCCGCTCGGCCCGGCCGGGCGCAGACGGCCCTTGCGCCGCTTGGGTGCCACCGCCGGCACGAGGAGCGGCGGCTCGGCGCGCTGCGCGCGACCGCTCGCGGGCTCCCACCAAGAATCGCCGGGCTCGCCCGTCAGCGGGCTCGCGGCGAAGACGTGGGCGTCGCGGCGCGCATTGTGCACGCACATCGACAGCGGCCCGTCGCGGGTCGCGACCATGAAGACGCAGCTCTCACATCGACCGCGCTCGAGGCGTTGCGCGTCCATGAAGTCGTGGATCAGAAGGCCGAGCCGGTGCGCGCGGCCGCGGCTGCGAACGAGCCCGCGCCGCAGCCGCCACAGCAGCGCCGCCGCATGGGCGAGCGCGGCGAGCACGAGCCCGGGTCGTCGCGGCACCAGGCGGGGCAGCGCACGCCGGGCGTCCAGATAGGCGACATGGGGCGCCATGGCGGTGTCGAGGGCGGCGAGGACGCGGTGCACGAGATCGCGCCTGGCCAAGAGGGAGACGGTCTCGCCGCCGGCGACCAGCACCGCGCCGTAGCGACTGCAATCGCTGTGGCCCACGGCCGTCACGTCGAAGTGCAGCCGGGTCGCCATGCCGTTCTCGAGCCCCTCCATCACCGCCGTCTTGGTGACCGTGTCGCGCTCCGGCCGTGCGCGGCCGCGGCCGGTGTCGGCCTGGAGCTGGAACGAGGCGAGCGCGATCTCCCCGGCGTGCGCGCGAAAGAACCGGGCGAGGTGCGCCACCTCGCCCAGATTGCCGGCGCAGATCGTCGTGTTGAAGAGGACGCGCAGGCCCAGTCCCCGCGCCCGGACGAGGTAGTCGCGGCGGACCGCGTCCAGCGAGGCTTCGTCCGTGTAGCCGCGGCGTCCTTGAGTGATGTCGACATGGAAGGCGACGTCGTCGAGCCCGGCGGCGGCGAGGCGTGCCAGCAGCTCACGCGACGCCTTGATGCCGTTGGTCATCAGGCACGAGCGCATGCCGCGGGCGCGGATCGCCCGGCAGAGCGCCTCGAGATCCGCCGCCGCGCGCAGGCTCGGATCGCCGCCGGTGAGCTGCACCGAGGTGCCCGGTCCGTAATGCTCGGCGATGGTCGCCAACCGGTCGAGCAGCACCGCGAGCGGCACGTCGTGCACCGCCTCCGCGCTCGTCGAGAGGTAGCAGACGCTGCAGTCGAGATTGCAGCGTTGGGTGACCTCGAGAGCGACGCAGGCGACCGGCCAGAAGCGTCCGGCGGCCTGGCCGGGGCCGAGCTGCCCGGCGCGCGCGAGCCCGCGGCGCAGCGGCGCACGGCGATCGGCGCCGGCGAAGCTGCGGCCGGCGGGACGCCAGGCGTCGATCTCCGCGCGGCTCAGCCAGAGCGGCTCGGGCATCGGCGGATCACTCCGTGTGCAGGATCGGTCGGTCGGGATGGAAGGCGCGGAAAGCGAAGGCGAAGGGCACGTCGTAGACGGCGTCCTCGAGCCGGCCGTCGGCTCCGCGGCGTGCGACCGTGACGGTGCCGACATCGCGGCCGCGCGCGATCGCCGTCGCGTCGAGGGCGGAGTTCTGGCCCGGGCGCCAGCGGATGACGTAGGGCCCGTGCGCGAGCTCGCCCGCCTGCCGCACCAGATCCAGGCTGAAGGCGCGATCGGCGCCCGCGATCGCCACCACCCGCATCAAGGGTGAGCCCGGGCCGTCGTAGGTGCCGTCGAAGAGGAACGGCCGCGGCGCCGTATCGTAGCCGACATAGGGGTTGCGGCCGTAGCGACGTGCCCGCGCGTCGCCCGGCACGAGAACCCGGCCGTCGGGGTGGCGCGCCGCGAAGTCGGCGAAGGCCTCGAGGCGCGCCGGGACGCGCTCGAGCTCGACACCGGTGCGCTCGCCGACGATCGCGCGCCCCTCGAACTGCTGCCACCAGCTCTCGGTGGCGCGGTCGTACATGACGAGGTCCGAATGGCGGAGCTTGCCCGTGGTCCCGAAGGTCGTGACCTCGCCGGCGACGGTCCGCTCGAAGACGATGCCGGAATTGCACAGCGGGCAGTAGGTGACGGCAATCGGCATCGCGCCGACGGTGTCGTTGACGATCTCGTGCCACATCAGCACGCGCAGGGGATAGGCGCGAGCATCACCGGCGACGGCGACGCTGATGACCGGCTCGGTCGCCGCGAGGTTTCCAGCGACCGCCTCGACCGGGCCGAAGGCGGGATCGTCGATCGCGGGGATGCCGTCCTTGGGGGGACCGCCGCTCATGATCGCGTCGAGGTCGACGGCGGCCTCGGAGAAGTCGGTCGCCGGCCATTCGGCGAGCCAGCTCCGCGGCACGTCGCTGGCAGCGGCCGCGGCAAGGGTTGCGCCGACCAGCCACGGCAAGGCGCAGGCGAGGGATCGCAGCATCGTCGCCTCCTCGATGGGACAGGCTTTCAGCTAGGGGCATCGACGGCTGATCGCCCGTCACAGCGCCGTGACGATCCCCGCCGCAGAGCGCCGTTCGCGCAGCCGTGACCGGCCGTCAGCGTCTCGTGTCGGTCGCCATGGCCGTTGAGCGATAGGGTCGAAGTCGGGTCGGCGTGCAGATCGACCAGGGAGGTTTTGCGATGGAAACTTCGACCGCTCGGTTGGCGCCGGCGCGCGTTCTCGCCCTCGTCGCGGGTCGAGATCGGCGCCGAAGGCGCCGTTGAAGGCTCGCCGTGGACGCGGCTCGCCAAGGCCGTCGATCACGCCCGTGGACACCGGCACACCTGCGGCGGCGCCTCCACGCGCTCGCGAGCTTCGCGCTGGGGGCCAGCCTCCGTCCGGCCTTGCCGGGCCACGTCCGGCACGCCATCGGCCGCCAGGACGCCGACAGCGAGGTGCTCGTCTGCCTGGTGCAGAGTGCAGCCATCGTTGGCTTCGCCGCGCTCTACGCCCTGACGCCCAAGGCCTTTCCCGACACGGTGCCCTTCGCCCCGGTGCCCTGGACGCTCGCGGCCTACGCGGCGTTCACCGCCGTCCGCTTGCGGCTCGCGCTCGAGCGGCGGCTGACCCGCGGCTTTCTGAGGCTCTCGGTCGTCATCGACATCGCCGTGCTGATGGTGACGATCTGGAGCTTCCATCTACAATACGAGGCGCCGCCCGCCCTCTACCTCAAGGCGCCGACGCTGATGTACGTCTTCATCCTGATCGCGCTACGGGCGCTGCGCCTCGAGGCGGAGCTGGTGCTGCTGACCGGCTTCACCGCGGCCTTGGGCTGGACGGTGCTGGTCGTCTATGCCGGTTTGGTCGATCCACCGCCGATCACACACGATTTCGTGACCTATGTGACCTCCCACGCGCTGCTGATCGGCGCCGAGCTCGACAAGATCGTCTCGATCCTCGCCACCACGCTGGTCCTGGCGCTCGCGGTCCATCGCGCCCGGCGCCTTCTGGTGTCCTCCATCGCCGAGGAGCAGGCGGCGAGCGCATTGTCGCGCTACCTGGCGCCCGAGGTGGCGAGGCGCATCCGCGAGGGCGAGAGCATCGACCTGCCCGGCCACGGCGTCGTCCGCGAGGCGACCGTGCTGGTCGCCGACCTGCGCGCCTTCACCAACCGCACCGAAGGTCTCACTCCGGCGGAGACGATGGCGGCGCTCGCCGAGTGGCACGATCTGGTCGTGCCGCTCGTCCACCGCGAGCAGGGGTGCATCGACAAGTATCTGGGCGACGGTGTGCTGGCGAGCTTCGGCGCGCTCGCGCCGAGCGAGACCGACGCGGCCCAGGCACTGCGCGCGGCCGAGCGCATCGTCCGCGAGGTGCGCGACTGGCATCGCACCCGCGCCCGCGCCGGGCTCGTGACCTTCGAGGTCGGGGTCGCGGTGGTCAGCGGCCCCGTGCTGGTCGGGCCCGTCGGTCACGAGACGCGGCTCGAGTACACGGTGCTCGGATCGCCCGTCAACGTCGCCGCGAAGCTCGAGAAGCACGCCAAGGTGGAAGCCGCCGCCGTCGTGACCACCGCGGCGTCCGTCGCGCGCGCCGTCCGCCAGGGCTGGAATGCCGGGCGCTTCGAGTGTCGCCCCGACCGCCGTGTCTCCGGGCTGGAGGAGCCGCAAGAGCTTCTCGTCCTGACGACGGCCGCCGTCGCCCAGCCGTGAGCGGACGTGACGTGCACGCGCGGGCGGCTTCGGCTAGACTGTCGGGTCCGATCGGAAACTGCGGCGTCACGCTCGGCTCGCACCTCGACGGGAGGACTCGCCGTGCCCACCGACCAAGGCTCGCTCGCCGCTCACGACGATGCTCGGGGCATGCCGCTCTGGGTCCACCCGCTGCGGGTGGCCGATGTCCTGGACGCGCTCGCCAAAGGGGTCGACGACTTCAAGGCGATCCCCACCCACGGCGTCCTGGTCGGTGCGTTCTACGGGGTCACCGCGCTGCTTCTCGTCGCGATCGCCTTCGACTACGCGCTCTTGCCGCTGATCGTGCCGCTCCTGGGCGGCTTCGCCATGCTTGGCCCGTTCGCCGCCGTCGGCATCTACGAGCTGAGCCGGCGCCGCGAGGCCGGCCTCGAGACCCGTTGGTGGCACATGGGGGCGGTCTTTCGAGTCCGCTCCCGCGGTGCGCTGCTGGGCCTGGGCTGCGTCCTCGCCATTCTCTTCTTCGTCTGGATGGCGCTCGCCGCGGTCTTGACCCGGCTGTTCGTCGGCCACGTGAGCGGTGGCCCGTTGGCGCTCGCGACAGTGCTGTTCACCACCGGCGAGGGCTGGACGCTGCTGGTCCTCGCCAACCTGACGGGCTTCGCCATCGCGGCCGTCGCCTTCTCGATCTCGGTGGTCGCCTTTCCGCTGCTCGTCGACCGCGATGTCGGGATGATGGACGCTGCGCTGATGTCGGTCCGCGTCGTCGCCGCAAGCCCGGGGCCGATGGCGGTCTGGGCGCTGATCGTCGCGGGCCTGCTCGCCATCGGCGCGCTGACGGCCTTGATCGGCCTCGCGGTCGTCCTGCCGATCCTCGGCCACGCCACCTGGCACCTCTACCGCAAGACGCTGGTGGATTGAGGCGCGTCCGCGAGCCTCGCCGTGCCGCTGCGGCGAGGCCCGGGAGGCGCCCGCCATCGCGCCCGGAAGCCCGCGGCGGCCGCCCGGCCACCCGGCGGGCTGGCCGAGGCCGGCCTACTTGGCGCCGGCGGTGAGACCGGCGGGCGGGCTCGCCTGCAACGCGGCATCGGCGAGGTCGCGGTTGGCGGCACTGGCGAAGCGGTTGGTGTCGCCGCCTTGCGCGCCCTCGAACTCGGGCGAGCCGCGCGCGGCCGCGCCGCCGCGACGTCCTGCGTCGCACGGGCGACGACGGCGGATCACGACGGCGAAACCACGCCCGCCCGGACGGCGCACCTCGGAAGCGACTGCCGGATGGGCGAGGCGGTCACCGTTATCGTCCGGGTAGGGCACGGCCACCCGGCGTCGCCCGCGCTCCACCGGGCATTCTCCAGGATCTCCAGGGCGACGCAGAGGACCAGCGCCAAGAGTTGCCGCTCGCCGTAGCCGGCCCGGAACAACGCGCCGACCGCCGCGCGCGAGACGCGCCCGCGGCGCGCCGGCATCTCTCTGGTGCATGCGGCGAGCGCGGCCCATCTGACGTCGTCGAGCTCGCGGTCGAGGAGCACGCTGCGGCGGACGGCGCGCGGCACGCCGGCACGCCCCGCGCGGCCGGCGGCCGCGGCGATCGACCCAGGCCGCCCGTGCTCGCGGGCGATGATCAGGCGCACGAAGGCAGCCTCGGCCGCGGTCAGCAGAGGGCTGCCGGCGAGCCGGGTCGCCGCTCGGCCTTGGATCTGGTCGAGTGCTCGCCACGGGTCCTCGATGTCGCGCCGCCCGTGGCGCTCGACAACAGCGACGTGCTCCAACATGGCCTTGCTCCGCGTGGTCGCGGTGCGCCCGGGCGGCGCCCGCCGACACCCCGCATCATGCCGGAAGAGGCGCCGGTCTCGGTGTATCGACGGCTACGGGTCGCGTGAGCGTGAGGGCTCAACCGCGGCGCCGACGCCAGCGCTTGTAGGCGACGGGCAGCAGCGCCAAGACCGCGAGCCCGATCAGCGGGCCCAGGACCTCGGGCCGGAAGATCACACCGAGATCGGGCCGCCCGCCCTGCTCGAGCACGGCGCCGATGCCGTTGCCCACGCTGACATAGACCGCCGTGCCCGGGAGGATGCCGAGTACCGTCGCCAGCGCATAGGTCCGCAGCGGCACCCCGAGAAAGGCCGGGACGAGGTTGACCAGCCAGAACGGGAAGAGGGGGATCAGGCGCAACACCAGCAGGTAGCTGAGCGCATCGTCGCGGAAGCCCTGCTCCATCCGCGCCATGCGGCCGTCGATCCGCCGGCGCAGGGGCTCGCCCAGCGCGGTCTTGGCGACGAGGAAGACGACGCTCGCGCCGACGGTGGCGGCCGTCGCGACGACGACGATACCGAGCCACAGGCCAAAGAGCAGCCCGCCGGCGAGGGTCAGGATCGTCGCGCCGGGCACCGAGGCGGCGACCGCGGCGGCGTAGACGACGGCGAAGACGGCCGGCGCCGCGATCGGCCTCGCCTCTGCCCAAGCCTGCAGGGCGTCGTAGTGGCTGCGCAGCGTGTCGAACGAGAGGTAGCGGTCGAGACCGCTCGCGAAGACGGTGATGATCAGCGCCGCCAGAGCGAGCAGCGGCAGCAGGCGGTGCCACCACGGACGCGGGCGCGGCGTGTCGGCCGGCGGTCGATCCATCGTCATCGGGGATCCTCAATGGGGCTGGGGCCGGTCGTTCGCCCGATTCATCATGGTGCCCGACGTCGCCTCGTCGAGGCCGGCCAACGCCTGCAGCTTCCCGGGTGTCGGCACCAGCAGCGCACGGCCGCGGCGGGCGAAGACCCCCGCCTGGCGCAGCTGGACCATGATCCGGCCGACCGTCTCGCGCGTCGTGCCGGTGGCGGCGGCGATGGCGTCCTGCGTCGGCAACGGCTCGACGACGAGGCCGCCGGCCTCGAAGCGGCTCGGCAGGCGCAAGAGGTGTCGGGCGATGCGCTGGACCGCGCCCATGGTCGCCAGCTCGGTGATCTTGAGGTCGGCGAACCGCAGGGAGCGGGCGAGCCGTCGCAGCAGCCCGAGCGCCACCTCGGGCTGGGCGCGCAGCAGCTCGCGAAACGCCGACGCCGGCAGCGCCGCGCTGAGGCCGTCGGTGAGCGCGACGACGCTCGCCGAACGCCCGCCGCCGTCGAGTGCCGCGAGCTCCCCCAAGACCGCACCCGTCTCGACGACGTCGTAGGTGACCTCGCGTCCATCGGGGCCCGTGTCGAGCACCCTTGCCGTTCCCTCGATCAGCAGCAGGACATCGCCGCCCAGCTCGTCGCGGTCGATGAGCATCGCCCCGGCGGCGTGGCGCCGCCAGCGGCAGCGCGCGGCCAGCTGCGCCAGCACCTCCGGTGCGAGGCCCGCCAGAATCTCGACGACGCCCAAAGCGGCGACCGGGTCGGCGACCGCGTTGTCCCGGTCGTCGGTGGTCATGGCCAGAGGAGGATCGAAGCGGGCGAGCTGCGCAGCCGCCCGACGCGTTGGCAGGTCCGCAGCGCCGCCCAGAGCGCTCGCCAGCCGAAGACCCGGCCGACGGCGCGCTCGGCGCGGTCGGCGTAGGTGCCCAGCACGCCGCCCCGGCCATGACGACGATAGAGCTCGAGATTGACCGCGGAACCGGCCAGCGCGAGATGGCTGAACGCCTGCGGCATGTTGCCGAGGAACGCGCCAGTCGCCGGGTCGATCTCCTCGGCGAGCAGGCCGAGCGTGCCGGCCCGCGCGCCGAGCCGGTCGAACAGCTCCGCCGCGTCGTCGGGCCGGTCGGCGGCGAGGTAGGCGTCGACCAGCCAAAATCCGCAGGCGACGAAGGCCCCCTCATCCCCGCCGAGGCCGTCGTCGGTGCGATGGCGGCGGACCAGGTCGCCGCGGCGCAGCTCCCGCTCCACCAGGTCGATGGTCGCCGTCAGGGTCGTGTGATCCAAGGGGAACGCGACCGCGGTCGCGAGCAGCGTCGCCGCATCGGCTTCCGGCCGCTCGAAGGCCTGCTTGAGCGCCGCGGTCGCGTCATCGCACCCGGCGGCCAGGATCTCCTGGTGGATGCGGTCGGCCACGTTACGCCAGCGCTTCGGGTCGTCGAGGCCGAGATGCGCGGCGCGATCGGCGGCGACCCAGCCCATGAGCTTGCCGTGGACGTGATGCGCCGGCGGCCCGCGCATCTCCCACAAGCCCTGATCCGGCTCGTGCCAGGAGAGGGCGACCTGCTCGGCGAGGGTCGTCAACAGCCGTCTTTCTTGCCGCCCCAATCGTCCGCCGAGCCGCTCGTAGAGGAGCGCCAGGTCGAGAACCTGGCCGTACACGTCGAGCTGGCGCTGCTCGAAGGCGCCGTTGCCGGTGCGCACCGGGCGGCTCGAGGCGTAGCCGTCGAGGCCGGGCCAAGCGCGCTCCTCGAGCGCGGCCTCGGCGTCGAGCCCGTACATGATCTGCACGGTCGGCAGCGTCTCGCGCACGCATCGCCCTAGAAAGTCGACATAGGCGCGAGCCTCGCCGCCATAGCCGAGCACCGCGAGCGCATAGAGCGTGAAGCAGGAATCCCTGAGCCAGCTGAAGCGATAATCCCAATTGCGCCCGGCGCCGACGGCCTCCGGCAACGACGTCGTCAGCGCCGCGGCGAGCGCGCCCGTGGGCGCGTAGGTCATGAGCTTGAGCACGAGCGCGCTGCGCCGGACGAGCGCCGCGTGCGGTCCCCGGTAGCGGCAGTAGGCGAGCCATTCGCCCCAGAACGCCTGCGTCACGCCCTCGAAGGCGTGCGCCCGTTGAAGCGGTGTCTCGCCCGCGACGTGGGTCGCCGCGAGCACGAAGAGTGCGCTCTCGCCCGCGCGCAGCGGGAAGCGGCCGCGGGCGGTGGCGCCGTCGACTGCGAGCGGGACGCTCGCGAACAGCGCCGGCACGCCGTCGCCGACGATGGCCGAACCCTCGCGCCGCAGGGGGACGGCGAGCCGATCCCACCCGGCGCTCGGCCGGTAGACCGTCACCATCTCGACCTCGCCCTCGAGCGCTTCGACGCGACGCACGAGCCAATGCGGCGCGCGAACAGAGGTATAGTCGTGCGGCCCGGCGCCGTCGCGGCGACCCAGCGGCATGAAATCGACGACGCGGACGCGGCCGGTGGCGCTCGTCAAGTCCGTCTCGTGGATGTTGGTGTCGGGCCGATAGCCGCGCGTGGTCGAAGCGGGTGCCGTCGCCGCCATCGACCAGAACCCGCCGCGCGCGTCGTCCACGAGGCGACAGAACACCGGATCGGCGTCGAAGCGCCGTTGGCAGCACCAATCGATCCGCGCGTCGCCGCCGACGAGGGCGGCGCCGTGGCAGTCGCCGATGGCCGCGTAGTCGGCGATCGGCCGATAGCCCCCGAAGGTGGGCTTCGTGGTCGAGGCGAGCGCGGAATCGTCCATGACCGTGAGATGAACCGCCTCGGCGCTTCATGCCAGTCAACCCCGAACACAGCCGCGTGCGCGGCAGGGGGAGCGACGCCTCACCGATACGTGCGTGGACCGTGAAGGCCCGGGTCTGTCACCCACGGCTCGGCTTAGCGCAAGGAGGCCACCATGAATGCGGACTATCGCCTGCACCTGCCGCCGCAGCAGCTCGATGCGGCCGAAGGCGAGGCCCGCCGCGTCCTCGAGAAGGCGGCGAGCGAGGTCGGCTTCGTTCCCAACATGTACGCGAACATGGCGAATGCGCCCGAATTGCTGGAGACCTATCTCGACGGCTATGCCCGCTTTCGTAGCGATGCGGGCTTCACGCCGCCGGAGCAGGAGGTCGTCTTCTTGACGATCAGCCGCTTCAATGGCTGCGATTATTGCATGAGCGCGCACTCGATGCTCGGCGCTCAGGTGGCCAAGCTCGACGACGCCTCGCTGACAGCGCTGCGCACCGACGCGCCGGTGCCGGACGCGAAGCTGCAGGCGCTGGCGGCCTTCACCGAGGAGATGGTCCGCACCCGGGGCCTGCCGTCGCGCGTAGCCGTCGAGCGCTTCCTCGCCGCCGGCTACGAGGAGCGCCACATCCTCGGGATCGTCCTCGCCCTCGCGGTCAAGACGCTCAGCAACTACGCCAACCACCTCTTCCACACCGAGCTGGATGCGGTGTTCGCCGAGTACGCGTGGCCCGCCCCCGACGGCCGCGACGCGGCCTAGCGCACTGACGCCATCGAAGCGTGCAGCTTCGATGGCGTCAACGAGCACGAGCTCGATCGAAGCGAGCAGCTTTGGCGCGTTCGGATGTGCGGCATCCGAATGCGCCGCTGCACTAGCGCGCTTTCCGAACGGCTCGCCCATCCCGCACCCCTGCCCGACCGCCCATGGCATCATGCCCTCGTGGGCGGTCGGGCAGGGGTGCGGGATGGGCGCAGATCAACCCGATCGGAAAACGCGGTGGACACGGCCTCACACCGGATCACCGTCCCGCGTGCCGTAGCGGTGGCTACAGGGCCCGGCGGCGGTCTCCTGGCAGCCTCTCGCATGCGTCGCCGCAGGCGGGTGGCGGCGCCTTTCGGAGAAGGGCGAGCCATGCCGGGTCAAAGCTGGGTCCCATCGGCCAATTCCGCGCCGCACGCGAAACACCAGGCTTTCGCCGGGCGGCGACGTGCCGTCGAGGATCACGGCCGCTGGCCGGCCGCGGCGACGGTCCCGTTCGCGGCGAGCCTGGCGCTCGGCCTCTGGGCCGCCATCATCGGCCTCATCCGGATGCTTCTCTGACGCCGGATGTCTCTCTGGCCAGCGCCTCAGCGGGCGGCGAAGCGCTTCTGCTCGGCTTCGACGAAGGCGGCGAGCGCCGCGAGCTCGACGCTGTCCCACGGCAGCGGCTCGGCACCCATCGGGACGACCATGCAGAGCTGCACCATCTCGGCGGCGTTGACCTCGGCGAGCCCCGCCACGTCCTGGCCCATCTGGACGCGGTGCGGGTACGGCTCCTTGAACGTATCGCTGTACGACTGGAAGTCGGCGTGGCAGGTGCTGCACGACATGCCCGTCGTGCCGAGGCTCGCGTCGACGAAGAGTTCCGCGCCGCGCGCCTCGAGCTCGTCGGTCGGGGCCTCGTGAAGTTGCGTGCCGGCGGGCTGGCTGACCTGTTCAGAGCCGACGTTCTGCGCGCCGACGGGGCTCGTCGCGATGACGGCGAGCACGGTCAGTGCGGGGGCGAGGTCGCGTGGCATGGCATGATCCTTCGAGCGGGTTCGCCGGCGAGGAGCATCGGGCAAGACACCTCGGTGCGCCAACGATCTGAAGCCGTTCTCTCCCGATCGTGAGTTCCCTCGGCCACGCCGCGCCGCGCTGCGCGTCGATGGGCCATCGGCGCATGACGGGCGACGACGTCGGCCGGGTGCGCAGGGACGGCGAAAACATGGCGGGCGCCTCGACAGCAGTTCGCTGGCCGTGCCGCCGGAGGGCCCAACCCTCGTCGACGGCGTCCTCGCACGCGTGGAGCGCGTGGCGCTGGTTCCCCTTCGAGACGCGGATGAGGCGCGCGTCGCAGCCACGGCCCTCGGGCTCGCGGAGCCCTCTCGGGGAAACGCGGTCGGGACACGGGGGCGGGACGCGCGCCCGCGCGGCCGAGCACCCGAGCGACTTCCTCTCGCCCACGCCGGCCGAGGGCCCGCCTCTAGGCGACGCGGCGATTGGCCGGCGGCTGCCGGCGCTCCCGCGCGACCATGCCGACGAGCGACCAGAGGCGCGCCTGCGCGGCGGCGGCCGCCGCCTCGCGCTCCCGGCTCCACGGGATGCCGTCGCAGGTCCGCAGGCGCACCGGCCCCAGGAGCTGCGCCGCGAGGCGGCCGCGGCGATCCGGCAGGCGATCATTGGTCTCGAGACTGTGCTCCATGGCGGCGTCCTCCGTTTTCTGGTTCGCTGAGCGATGACGAGCCTTGGCACGACCGTAGGCAACTCCACGGTAGCGCTTGCTACGGTTCGCTGCTTCGTGACCGGCCGCGAGACGGGCTCGATGGCGGTCGCGTTCACACCACTCTCACGTCAGCGTGTCTTCTCCGCGGCCTCGTCTCTACCTACTCCTCCAAACCACCGCAATTCACGTGGTTTGTTCATGCGTGAGATCCAAGCAGACATCTGCGTCATCGGGGCGGGCTCGGGCGGCCTTTCCGTCGCCGCCGGCGCGGCGCAGCTCGGCGCCTCGACCGTGCTCATCGAGCGTGCCGCCATGGGCGGCGATTGCCTCAACGTCGGCTGCGTGCCGTCGAAGTCGCTGCTCGCCGCCGGGCACGCCGCCCACGCCGCCGCCGACGGCCAGGCCATGGGCGTGCGCCCGCACGGCCCACCGCAGATCGACGCCGCCGCCGTCCGGGCGCACGTCCGAGGCGTGATCGACGGCATCGCGCCGCACGACAGCCAGGAGCGCTTCGAGGGGCTGGGCGTCACGGTGCTCCGCAGCTCCGCCCGCTTCGTCGACCCCGACACGATCGAGGCGGACGGTGTCCGCGTCCGCGCGCGCCGCTTCGTCGTCGCCACCGGCAGCCGTCCGGCCGTCCCGCCGATCCCCGGTCTCGCCGAGGCGGGACCGCTCACCAACGAGACGATCTGGGACCTCACCGAGCTGCCGCGGCACCTCGTCGTCATCGGCGGCGGGCCGATCGGCAGCGAGCTCGCGCAGGCGCACCGCCGGCTCGGCAGCGCGGTGACGGTGGTCGAGGCGCAGAGCTTGCTGCCGCGCGACGACCCGGAGCTGGTCGCCATCGTTCGCGCGGCGCTCGCGGCCGACGGCATCGTGCTGCACGAGGGGGCGCACGTCGGCGCGGTGGAGCGGATCGAGAGCGGGGTCCGGGTCCGTTTCGAGACCGCGTCAGGGCCCCAGGCCGTCGACGGCAGCCACGTGCTCGTCGCCACCGGCCGTCGGCCCAACGTCGAGGAGCTCGACCTCGACAAGGCGGGCGTCGCCTTCGAGCGGGCGGGGATCACCGTCGACCGCCATCTCAAGACGAGCAACCGCCGCGTCTTCGCCATCGGCGACGTCGCCGGCGGGCCGCAGTTCACCCACGTCGCCGGGCATCACGCCAGCGTCGTCGTCCAGAACGCGCTCTTCCGGCTGCCGGCCAAGGTCAGCGCCGTGCTGCCCGCCGTGACCTACACCGACCCCGAGCTCGCCAGCGTCGGCGCGCCGCCGGAGGAGGCGGCCCGCGAAGACGGCGTCGAGCTCGTCCGTGCCCCCTTCGCCGACAACGACCGCGCCCGCGCCGAGCGGCGCACCGAGGGCCTCTTGAAGCTCGCCGCCCACCGCAACGGCCGCATCGAGGGGGTCGCCATCGTCGGGCCCCATGCCGGCGATCTGCTGGCGCCCTGGGTCTTGATGATGAGCACCGGCACGCGCCTTCGGGCGCTGACCTCGGCGGTGCTGCCCTATCCGACACTTGGCGAGGTCAGCAAGAAGGCGGCCTCGACCTTCTACGCGCCGCGGCTCTTCAGTCCCGGCGTCAAGCGTCTGGTCCGCTGGCTCGCCAAGCTCGGCTGAACCGCCGCTCGCGTTGGCACCGCCCGTGGGCGGTGGTATCCCGCCGGCCATGGCCGAGCCGCAACACAGCGAGGGCGCTGCGGACGAGGAGGGGATCGCGCGCCTGTTCGACGACCTCTACGACCCGGCCTTCCTCATCGACGTCGCCAGCGGCCGTTTCTTGCGCGTCAACCGGGCGGCCCTCGACTTCCTCGGCTACAGCCGCGACGACATCGAAGCCATGACACCGAGCGACATCCACCCGCACGAGATCCCCAAGCTCGACGACTTTCTCCGGCTGGTCCGCGCGCACGGCCGCTGGGCTTCGGACGATCTCTCCTGCCGGACGCGCGCGGGCCTTTATGTACCGGCCGACATCCGCGCCACACGGGTCCGCCTCGGTGGGCGCGAATGCGTGCTCACCCTCGTCCGCGACCGCCGCCCGGACGCCGAGGCGGCGCTGGGCCAGTCCTTGCGCCGACTGATGCACGACCTGCGCAACACGCTGGCGACGACCCAGCTCGCCGCCGATCGGCTGATGCTCCACCCCGACGCTACCGTGCGCCGCGGCGCCGACACGGTGGTGCGCTCGATCGAGCGCGCCCTCGAGATGTGCCGAGCGACGCTGCGTCGCGGCCGCGCCGAACCGCCGCCACCGAGACGAGAGCGCTTCCTTCTGGCCGACGTCGTGAGCGAGGTCGCGGCGAGCCTGCCCGCGAGCCCTGCCGGCGGCGCGCTCGTCACCGAGGCGAGCGACGGCCCGCTGACGCTCGACGCCGATTTCGACCAGATCTACCGGGTGCTCCTCAATCTCGCCCGCAACGCGGTCGAGGCGGGCGCGCGATCCGTTCGCATCCGAGGTCGCGCCTCCGCCGACGGCGTCGAGGTCGACGTCGCCGACGACGGGGCGGGCCTGCCCGAGGCCGTACGCGCGCACCTCTTCGACGAGGCGCCCGCCCGCAAGCCCGCGACCGGAACGGGGCTCGGCCTCGCCATCGCCCGGGAGCTCGCCCGCAACCACGGCGGCGATCTCGCCCTCGCGACGACCGGCCCGGCCGGCACGGTGTTCCGCCTCTCGCTGCCCAACTCACGCTGACTTCAGGACGACGTGCGGTGGGCGCGCGTCTCCACCTCGAGCCGTCGGTGCACGGGTTCGCCGAAGCCGTGCTGTGCGGGCCATTGCCCATTGCCGCCGCGGAGCGCGAGGCCATCGCTCTGCCGGTGTCGGATGCCACGTGCGATCACTCGTCGAGGCGCAGTTCCGGATCCACGCGGGTCCTCGCGAGATTGTTGGCCCGCGTCGCCAGCGCGTAGGTTGCGATCACGGTCAAGATCTCCAAGAGTTCCTGCTCGTGGAGGCCCTGACGCGCGAGCTGCGCCAGCTCGAAGCGCCCGAGCCGACCGTCGGTGTCCATGAGACGACGGGTTGCCGCCACCACCCTCGCGTCCTCGCGCACCGCGGGCACGTCGCCGCGACGGACGGCGTCGACGCTCGACCTCGCCACACCCGCCGAGGCCGCCTCCTTGACGAAGACGCCCTCGCAATAGCGACAGCCGGCGCGCAGGGCGACCTCGAGCGCGATCAGCGCATGGGCGCCGCGGCCCAGCGTCGGCGTGCCTTCGAGCGCCGCTTCGAGGTCGACGAAGGCCCTGAGTGCCACCGGGCTGCGCGAGAGCACCCGGTAGACGTTGGGCACCACGCCGTCGAACAACATCGCGACGCGCGCCAGGAGGGCATCGGTCGCGTCCGCGGTCCCAGCCGCCGATCGGTTCATCTCGGCTCATCTCCCTGCATCGACGCGCATGATGACGTGGCTGCCGTCACACGGCCAAGTCACCAGCGCGTGCGCGCCGCCGGCAAGGGTCACGTCACCGCGAGCCGCGCAACCCGCCGGGCTTCCGCGGCATTCCGCGATGCGCTTGTTCACCCGGCGGAGAGGGAGACAGCATGATGCGTTTCAAGTCCGCTCTCATCGCCCTCGCGACGCTCGCGGCCGCGCCCGCCACCGCCGCCGAGGATCGCGTCGTGCTCGGCGTCGGCGCCTTCGACGGCGTCGAGTTCGACGATGCCTCCGGCGAGGCCCGCCTCGAATACCGTTCGGGTGCTGCGTCGGGCGAGGGGCTGGGCGGCGACTGGTTTCAGGGGATCGCCCCGCTCGCGGGCTTCCTCGTCAACGGCGGCGTCTTCGGCTATGGCGGGCTCTACGCCGACCTCCGCCTCGCGCCCCGCATCGTCTTCACGCCCATGGGTGGCATCGGCGGCTACGCCTCCGGCGACGGCAAGGATCTCGGCGGCGTCTTCCAGTTCATCATCGGCAGCGAGCTCGCCTATGAGTTCGAGAACCGCATGCGGCTCGACCTCTACGTCTCCCACCTCTCCAACGCCGGCATCCACGACGACAACCCCGGCACCTAGCGCGTTTCCCGAAATGCTTGACCATCCCGCACCCCCGCCCGGCC
>CAYZSE010000029.1:0-12958 GCA_964481035.1 uncultured Geminicoccaceae bacterium
CCAGGGTCTCGCCGACGAGCAGCGGCTGGTCGAGCGACCGGCGGGCGGCGAGCACGTCGTCGAGGCGGGCCAGCGCCACCGCGGGCCGGTCGTCGAGGCGGGCGAGGCGGGCTTCGAGCTCCAGCCGGTCGGCGGCAAGCGTCGGCTCCGCGGCGCTCGCCATGGCGGCGATGGCCGCGGCGAGCCCGGCCCGGTCACCTCGCGCCGCGGCTGCGCGACCGCGCAGGTAGGCGACGCGACCCGCGACGAGCGGATCGCCGGTCGCCTCGACGCGCGCGAGCTCCGCCAGGGCCTCGTCCTCGCGGCCGGCATCGAGCGCCGCGGCAGCGCGGACCAGCGGCAGCATCGCCGGGGCCGCGGCGCCGCGCCGCTCGAGCATGGCGTCGAGGGCGGCCGCTTCGCGCGCCGCCGCCTCGCTGTCGCCGGAGCGGAGCAGCGCCAGCGCACGCTCGGTGCCGGCGGTGGCGAGCAGCGGCGCGTCGTCGAGGCGCTCGGCCGCCGCGAGCGCGCGATCGTAGCTGGAGGCCGCCTCGGCGTAACGATGCCGGGCGAAGTCGGCGCGGGCGAGCCTGAGCGCGGTCTGGGCCTCGCGGGCGCCGATCGTCGGCGGTGGACCGCCGCCGCAGGCGACGAGCGCCACGAGCAGCGCCGCCGCGGACGCTCTCACGGCCGCACGTCCAAGGGCGATGGCGCCGGGACCGGCGCGCCGCCGCCCAGGAGCCAGCTCCGCCTGAGCGCTTCGAGCAGGTCCTCGAGCTGGGCCAGCGCCTGGCTGGTCCGGCGCAGGACCTCGGGCAGCTCCGCCGCTGCCCGGCCAGCACCTCGGGCCGTGTCGGCGAAGTCGGGCATCGCTCGCGTCAGCTCGGCCGCCAGCAGGTCGGCGGAGCGCAGCGTGCGGTCGACGGTGGCGAGCAGCGGGGCGAGGTCGGCGGTGCCGGCGGCGACGTTGCCGGTGACGTCGACGACGTTGTCCATGAGCGCATCGGCGTTGGCGATGACCGGCTCCAGGGCCTCGATCTGCGCATTCAAGAGGACGACCGACGTCTCCAGGGCGCGGATGAGCGTGTCGTCGTTCAACAGGCGGCCGAAGGTTCCCTCGCCGGCGACGACCGCGGCGCTCGCGGCGTTGGCGCGGGCCAGCATCTCCTGCAGGTTGCTGTCGGGCGCCTGCAGCGTCACCAGCAGGTCGGCCGCCGCGGCGACGGCCCGCCGCACCTCCTCGACGAGCGGGATGATGCGCTCGCGCGCCTCTTCGATGAGCGCGCCGACGCCCTCGGTCGGTGCCTGCTCGGTCCGTGCCTCGAGCACGGCGAAATCCCAGTCGAGCTCCTCGCCGCGGCCGCGGCCGATGTCGAGAAAGGCGGCGCCGGCGATGCCGAACTGGCGGCGGACGACGACGCGGCTGTCCTGGCGGATGAAGGCGCGCTTGTCGCTCTCGATCACGGCTTCGGCGTAAAAGGGCTCGTCGGGGCGCACCACGACGGCGGTGATCTGCCCGATTCGGGTGCCGAAGAGCTGCACCTCCGAGCCGCGCGAGAGCCCGGCGAGGCCGGCTTCCGGCAAGAGGATGCGCAAGGTCGAGGTCTGCCGCAGGAACGGCTCGAGCAGGCCCGCCTGGAAGACTGCAAAGACGAAGATGCCGAGGCCGAGCAGGATGAACAGCCCGGTCCCGCCCTCGGCGCGACCGAGCCGCGGGGCGCTTCGCGCTCTCACGGGGCCACTCTCAACCGCCGCCCGCGCAGGCGGTACCGCGCGCTCGCCGGCACCGTCGCGTCGTCGAACAGCGGGTCGTCGACCAACGTCCAAAGGACCGCGCCGCCGCGCTCGCGCACCGCTTGCATCGCGTCCAGCAACGGCGCCACCAGATCGGCCCGCCACCCCTGCGCGCGGCTCTCGGCGATGACCAGCACCGGCTCGCCGAGGAACGCGCGCACGCAGGCCGCACGCAGGCGATCGGCGACGCTCTCGGTCGCCGGTGCGGCCGCCGGCAGGCCGGGCAGGCCGAAGCGACGGGCGAGCGCCGCCCCGCGCGCCACCAGAGCCGGGTCCGCGTCACTGCGGTGGTAGCGGGCGCTCAACAGGATGTTCTCCGACATGTCCGCATGGGGCAGCAACCCTCCCTGCCGCGGGATGAGAGCGCAGGTGCCGCGCAGGGCATCGCGAAAATGCGGCGGCACGCGCTGCCAGTCGTGATCGCGGAAGACGACGCGGCCCGCAAGCGGTTCGACGAGGCCGAGCGCACCGTCGACCAGGGCGCGCTCGTGCTCGGGCGTCTCCGCGTCGACCAGGCACAAGGCCCCCGGCTCGAGCGCGAGGTCGACCTCCAGGCCGCCGGCGCCCGCCAGGGCGAGGGGCAGGATCGCCGCGACGAAGGCGAGCAGCACGCCGTCGGGCGGCGCCGCGCTCACAGCAGCGCGCTGCACAGCAGGCTCACCGTGAAGAGCGCCAGCAGCGAGCGAAAGAAGCCCCGCCCGAGCGTCGTGCCGTCGAGGCCGGGGCGACCGGAATGCAGGGCGGTCACGGCGGTCGTCGCGGCGAGCGCGAAGCCGATGAGCAGCGTCTTGACCGGCACGACCAGCACGCCCACCTCGCCGAGGACACGGGTCAGGGTCAAGAGGCTGGCGACCAGGCTCGGTTGGGCGATGCCGGCGATTTGACCGAAAGCCCAACCGGCACCGATGGCGACCACCAAGAAAAGGACCGCGTGCGCGAGCGTGCAGAGGCCGAGAGCCAGCACCCGCGGCAGCACCAGCAGCACGAACGGATCGAGGCCCTGGGCAGCGAGCGCGCGGACCGTCCCGTCGGCGCGCATGGTCGCGAGTTCGGCGATGTTGGTGAGCCCGGCACGGCCCAAGGTGACGAGGCCGACGACGATCGGGGTGAACTCGCGGATCAAGAGGACGAGCAGCGTGTTGACGATGGTCTCGCGCTGACCGACGCGTTCGAGCCAGAACACCGCCTGCCCGACCAGGCCGGCACCGACCAGCGCGCCGGCGATCAGCATGACGCCCAGCGAGCTCGGCCCGGCGATGCGCGCGAAGCGCCAGAACTCGTCGACGACGGGGCGGCGCCAGGTGAGGCGCTGCGGCGCCAGCCGGAGGCTCCAGGCGACGACCGCGACCGACATGATCGGCCAGGTGCCGGCGAGCCAGCGCCGGGACGCGGCGAGCGGCGATGGCGACGCTTCGACCCTCAAAGCCGGCCGGCCAAGAGAAAGGTGCTCATCTCGCCGACACCCTCGACGTAGTAGCTGCCGCGACGGCGCAAGAGATAGTCGACCCGCAGGCGGTCGTAGGCCGCCTCCGACACCTGGATGGCGGTCGCCGGCGCGCTGTCGGCCAGACGCTCCGCCAATCGGCAGGCCTCGCCCCAGAGGTTGAACGGGCGGTCGTCGAAGCCGAGGCCCGCACCGAAGGCCGGCCCGATGTCGAGCCCGAAGCGGAAGCCGGCGCGGCCGCGAGAGCGCCGGCTCGCCTCACGGCAGGCGGGTTGCAGGCCGAGGGCGACCTCGGCGACGGCGCGGACGGCCGCCACGTCCCCGTTGTCGGCGTCGAAACCCGCGGCGGCGACGATCGTGTCGCCGAGGAGCTGGAGGTAGGGAACGCGATGGGTGGCCGCGACCTCGCGCGCCGCGGTGACGAGGTCGGCGAGGCGGATCTCCGCCTCGGCGCCCGCCTGGGCGAGCGCGGTCGCGTCGCCGAGCCGCAGGTGCAGGACCGCCACCCGCGGAAACAGCGCGGCGCCGAGGCTCGCTTGTCCGCCGCTCTCGGCGAGCCGGCGCAGCAGGGCGCGGTCGCGCTCGCGGCTGATCGAGCCACGGCGCGCGACGCCGAGGGGCGCCGCGTGCGCCGCCGGGGACGCGAGCAGGGACGGCTCCGTCGCCGCGTCCGCGACCCCAAGCGCGCCCGCGGCGTCCGCCGACGCCAGGGCGAGGAGGCGGGGCGCGAGCAGACGAGCCAGGAGGTCGAGCGCGCTGTCTCGACCGACGACGGCGGGCCCGGGCGCCACATCCTCCAGCCACAACTGGCCGAGCAGGCGGCCGGCGCTGCGGATCGGCACGATCTCCAGGCGTTCGACGCCGACCGCGGCCATGTAGAGGTCACGGATGGCTTGCCAGTCGTCGTGCCCGGCCAAGGCGACCGTCGCGCGCTCGCCTGCGACGAGCTTGGCCCAGGCTGCACCCAGATGGTCGGGGCGCAGGGTCGCCGCCGCCGTGTGGGCGTTGACCTCGCGGTCGAAGGACTCGAGGCAGACGAGCGCCGCCTCCGCGGCGTCGCGCCGCCAGATCGTGACGCGGCGGGCCGCCGTGGCCTCGGCGACGATGGCGGCGTAGCGCTCGAGGGCCGCGTCGTCGCCCGGGTCCGCCAGGCCGCGGATGGCGGCGAGGCGATCGAGCGTCCGGTCCCGCTCGCGCACGGCGGCCTCGGCTTCGACCGCCCGCTGCGCCCGAGCGTCCGATTGCAGGCCCTGATAGGTCAAGAGGCCGGCCGCGAGCGTCGCCAGCAGCACGACGAACCCCGAGAGTGCGAGCGACCGCCGCGCGTTGGCGCCGACAAAGCCGATGAAGTTCTCCTCCGGCACGATCAAGAGCAGCCACCACTCGCGGTCGACGACCTCGGCGAGCGAGCTCGAGGCGACCAGATAGCGGCGGCCGTCGATGTGGACGACGCCGTCTCGCCGACGCTCGACGCGAAAGCGCTGAAAGGCCTCGTTGACGACCGGATCGACAAAGCTCCCCACCGTCGGCGCGGCCTCGGCCGCCTCGGCGGCGCGGACGAGCGACGGCGGGTAGGCGACGACGTCGCCGTCGGGCTCGAGGATGAAGGCCCGTCCGCCGGCGCCGAGGTCGAGCGTGCCCAGAAAGTCTCCGATCGCGGCAATCTCGAGGTCGGCGCCGACCACGGTGGTGGGAAGGTCGGGGGCCTCCGGCACCCGGATCGAGACGGTAATACCGAGCGCGCCCGTCGAGAAGAAGCGATAGACGTCGCTCCAATGCACGCCGACGCCGGCCTCGGCACTGCGAAACCAGGGTCGCTCGCGCGGATCGAAGGCGTCTTCCGGGTCGAACCGCTCCTCCTCGATCGCGCCACCGCGGCCGCGCACGAGCCAGCGCACGACCCGATTCTCGCCGTTCGCGGCGACGAGCTTGGTGCGGAGCCGGTCACCGTCGCGCTGGACCATGACGAAGTCGCCTTCGGCGTCGCCCGCGAAGACCGCGGTGAGCTCGGGATGGCGAAGCAGCGCGCGGCGCAACGTCCGTTCCAGCGCGCGGTCCGCCGCCGGCTCGCCGATGACCGCCATGGCCATGGCGCCGTCCGCAAGGGCGGTGACCGTGGCGGCGGGCGGGGCGAGGTAGGCTTGGACCTCGCGGCGCACGGAGTTCTGCACCGCGCTGACGATGCCGGCAGTGAGCTTCAGGGCATCGCGACGGTTCACCCGCTCGGTGTAGATCGTGATCGCGACGATCGCCGCGACGAGCAGGACGGCGGTGACGAAGGGGAAGGCGAGGCGGCTCAGCCGCGCCCGCCGCCTCGCCGCCGAGGCGTGCGGGTCGTCCCGCGTATCGACCAGCTCGCCGCGCATGGTGCCCGCGAGACCTCCCGTACTCGTCGCGACCTCGTTAGCGGGCGGCAGCGGGGACGGGAAGCGGCCACATGCAGCGACGCGGCCATCAGCGCTCCTCGGTGCCGGTCACGGCGACCCGCATCCCGTCCCGCAACTCGTCGAGCCGGCTGATGGCGACGCGATCGCCGGGTTTGAGCGCGCCGCGCACGGGCACCGTTTCGCCCGGCTCCTCGGCCGCCGTGCCGGTTGGCTGCGGCTGCACCGGCGTGGCGCGCGCGACACCCTGCACGATGCGAAACACCCGAACCTGGCCATCGCCTTCGACGAGCGCGGCCCGGGGCACGGCGGTGACCGCCGCGCCCTTCCCGCCGATCAGCACGTCGACCTCGCCGTCCGGCGGCCGGGTGGCGAACCCCCCGCCCAAGCGCGCCGACACCGCCGTCGCGGGCGGCGCCGAGCCCGGCACCACCTCGAGGGTCGAGATGACGATCTCGCCCTCGACCGCACCACCCCCGGCGCTCGCAGCGCTGACCGGCAGGCGATCGCCGACGCTCAGCCCACTGGTGAGCCGCCGCGGCGCCTCGAAGCGGACGACTCGCTCGGCGGGGTTGGTCAAGGTCGCCACCGTCGTTTGCGGCTCGACGCGCTCGCCTCTGGCGAGTTCCGTGACGTCGACGACGCCCGCGAACGGCGCCCGCACGTTGAAGGCCTCCACCGCCTCTTCCGCGGCCGTGAGCTTGGCGCGGGCTGCGACGACGTCCCGCTCGGCGTTCTCGATCGCGCCGCTGGCGAGCAGACCTTCCTCGACCCGACGGCGCGCCCGCTCGAGCACGTCTTGGGCCTGGTCCAGCTCGGCCCGCGCCGACATCAGGTCAGCCCGTTGCGAGCTCTGCTCGAGGCGCAGCAGCAGCTGGCCGGCGCGCACCGTTTCACCGTCCTCGACCTCGATGCTCTGCACCGAGCCGCGGCTGCCGCTCACCACCGGGATCGCCTCGGCGGGCCGAACCTCGGCCGTGATCGACAGCGCCTCGGCCTCGACGGCCATCGCCGGCGCAACCTCGACTTGTATGAGGCCGGCGTCGCCGACGGTGGGTAGCGCCGCGTCGTCTGGGCTCGTGAAGCGGAACACGACCACCCCGACGACGACCACCGCAAGAACCAGCGGGACGATGATCCGCACGGCGCTCACGCCGGCAGGCTCGCACGGAGCATCCAGGCGGCCTCGTCGTGGGCGGCCATGCGCGCGTTCATCAGATCCTCGGTGGCCCCGTCCTCGAGCCGCTGCGCCAGCTCGGCCACACGCCGTGCCTGGCGGGAGACGGCCTCGTTGTCGGCGACCAGCAACCGGAGCATGGTCTCGGCATCGGGCACCTCGTCGACCTCCGGCAGGGTGGCGATGGCGGTGAACGCGTTCAGGCTGGTCGGCGCGAGGATGCCGAGCGCCCGGATCCGCTCGGCCACGTCGTCGACCGCCGCGAAGAGATCCTGGTAGAGCTTCTCGAAGAGGTCGTGCAACGCCTTGAACTGCGGGCCGGTGACATTCCAATGAAAGCCGTGCGTCTTGCCCAGCAGCACGTAGCTGTCGGCGAGGACGGGCGCGAGCGCCTCGGCGAGCTGGCGGCGGCGCTCCGCGTCGATGCCGATGTCGATGCCGCCGACGGGCTCGGTCGACGGGGTCAGCGGTTGGACGGCCTGCATCCTTCGGCTCTCCTTGCGAGTTGGCGATACGGCTCGCGCCGGCGCGCGACCGCGACTGCACCATCAATTGGAGCGGAGCCGGCAGGTTCCAAGGAACCTGGGCAACCGACGGTGAGGACGAGGCCAATGCCGGGAAGGGCACGAGGCGAGGGCTGGATCGACCGGGCGGAGCGTCGGGTCGCGGCCGCGGTCCACCGCCGCGACGCCTTCTGGTGGCTGACTTTCGTCACCGCCGTCGAGAACACGGTGATCCCGCTCACCGTCGAGCCGATCGTCGTGCCGTTGATGGTGCTCTACCGCGATCGCGCCTGGTTGCTCGCCGCCGCCATGGCTCTCGGCTCGGTCCTGGGCGGCGTCGCCATGTACGCGGCCGGCGCCGGCCTCGCCACGGCGCTCGACCCCCTCCTCGACGTTCGGGGCGACGCCGCCGCGGCCTTCGCCGAGCGCCTCGCCGAGAACGGCTTCTGGGTCCTCTTCATCTTCGCCGCGAGCCCGCTTCCCTTTCAGGCTGCGACCACCGGCGCCGGCGCGGCGGGCTATCCCTTCCTGTGGTTCCTGCTCGCCATCACCCTCGGCCGGAGCGCCGTCTACGCGACCTTCGCCCTCGGGGCCGTGCTCGTCGGCGAGCGGTTCGCGGCGGTGGTGCAGAAGCATCGCGGCCGGGCCATGCTCGGTGGCACACTGGTCGGCATGGCGCTCACCCTGAGCGTCGTGCTCCTCTGAACCGCCCTTGCCGTCAGGGACGCGCCTCGAGGACCATGTTGAAGGGGGTCTCGGTGGCGCGGCGGACGGACGCGAAGCCGCCGGCGCGGAGGCTCTCGGCGAGGCGCCGCTCGCCGGCCTGGGCGCCGAGCGCCGTGCCGACCTCCTGGGCGAGCGAGGTCGGCACGCAGATCATCGTCGAGGCC
Source organism: uncultured Geminicoccaceae bacterium (assembly GCA_964481035.1). GTDB lineage: Bacteria > Pseudomonadota > Alphaproteobacteria > Geminicoccales > Geminicoccaceae > JAAAPF01. The sequence continues at coordinate 8,172 of CAYZSE010000029.1, forward strand.
GCATAGTAGAGGCGGCCGACGGGATTGAGGTTGTCCGCGAGCGCATCTCCCGCCATCGGCTCGACGATCATCCAGGCACCGTCGGGCTTCAGGCTCTGGCGGACGTGCGCGGCGGCACCCGCCGGGTCGCCCATGTCGTGCAGGCAGTCGAAGCAGGTGACGAGGTCGTAGTCGTGGCCCGGAAAGTCCTTGGCCGTCGCCGTCTCGAAGCGCACGTTGACGAGGCGATGGGCGGCGGCGTGGGACTTCGCCTCCTCGATCGAGGGCGCGTGGAAGTCGAAGCCCACGACCTCGGCCTCGGGGAACGCCTCCGCCATGATCAGCGTCGAGAAGCCGTGGCCGCAACCGACGTCGGCGATCTTGCCGCCCCGCTCCAGCCGCTCGACCATGCCGTCGAGCGCCGGCAGCCAGCTCTGGACGAGGTTGGCGCGATACCCGGGCCGGAAGAACTTGGCGACGGCGCAGAACATGCAGCTCGCCTGATCGCCCCAGGCGACGCCCTCGCCGGTGCGGAACGCCGCCTGGACCCTGGGCTGGTTCTCGATCCCGCTGACCGCGTTGTCGAAGGCGCCGACGAGGTAGACCGGGCTGTCGGGATCGGCGAACACCAGAGCCTGCTCGTCGTTGATGGCGAATGCCCCGCTCGCCGGGTCGTAGTCGACATAGCCGGCGCCGGCCATGCTCGCGAGCCATTCCCGGAGATAGCGCTCGGCGCAGCCGGTCCGTTCGGCGAGCAGCGCGCTCGTCGCCGGCCCGCCGGACTTGAGCGCGGCGAACAGCCCCAGCTGCTCGCCCATGCGGACGAGCGGCACCGAATAGGCCCCGCCGAGATCGCCGATCACCTTGCCCAGCAGATCGAACAGCTTCTGGTCGTTCACGGCCTCGCCTCCCCTGCGATCGAACCCTCGCCAGCAGTAGCTCACGACGGTGACCGCGCGACGTGCCGAAGGTCACAAGCTCGCGAGGGGGCGCACGCCCGTCGCGGGTGTGGGCACGAGGCGCCGGGAGACGACGGCCAGTCGCCTGCTCGAGGACGCCGGCGCCGCTCGCTATTGCGGCGTCGCCTCGAGGAAGGCGAAGGCTTCCGCGGCTTCGAGCGAGCCTGCGGCGTTGCCGGCGTAGACCGACCCGTCCGTGAGCATCAGCCGTCGGGCGGGGGCGCCTTCGGCGAAGTCGAGGTCGGCGAGGTCGATCCAGAAGACGTTGGGGCTCCGCGTCGACTCGAAGTAGTAGCGCCCGTTCTTGTGATCCGAGACCGACCGCCACAGCGTCGACGAGATATTGGGTTGGCCCGGCGTCGTGATGCCCAGCGGAACCGAGGCGTTGCGGATCACCGAGAACGCCGCGGCGACGGCGGTCTGGTCGTCCACGTCCTTCGGCAGCGCGTCGAGATAGAACGAGGTCCGCGCGTAGCGGTCCGCGGCGCGGTTCGTCCCCGGCAGCATGGTGAGCCCGCCGATCTGCTTCCAGTAGGCGTCGAGCGCAAGCTGCTGGTCGTAGGTCGGCGAGTTGGTCATCACCTGGAACCGGCGGCCGTGATGGATCACCAGTTCGTCGTCGACGTACTCGAACACGGCGGAATCGCCGCTGGCGTCGCTGATCGACAGGTGGACCGTGCCGGCGTGGCCGTCGGGCGACATGACGGGCACGACGAAGAAGGGCTCCTGCTCGAGCGCCGCCACGGCCTCGGCCACCGTGGCGAAGTTGTCGAGCGCGTACTGCGTCCAGGCCGAGATCGACATCGGCCGGCTGCCGGGCACGGGCGCGGCTTCGGGATAATCCGATTCGGAGAGGTAGAGGAGGTTGGCGACGAGGCCCGCGTCGTTCATCCCGTCGGCGGTGGCCGCGTCGAAGGCGGACACGACGACGCTGCCGTATTGCGAGGTCCAGGTGATCGTTTCCGGCCCGGCGGCCCCGTCGCGCGCCATGCCCCGGGGGAAGACCCAGAGGTTCGAGCCGATCGGTCCCATCCAGTCCATGCTGCGCAGCGTGATGACGATATCGTTCTCGCCGAGGAAAACGCCGCGGGTGCACGCGTCGGCCGCGCTCGCAGATAGCCCTGCCGCGAGCGCCAGCCCCACGGTCGCCCGCCTCACCAGCCATGCCATCGGCCGTCTCCCTGAAATGTGCCTTCACCGAGGTGAGAGTAGCGCAGGGGTCGGGATCCATGCCATCCCTCGACGTGGACGCGATGAAGCCATCCGCCGATGCGTCGCCGTGCCGTGCCGACGGCCGGCGCCGCCAACGCGATACCGCGCCGGTCCGAGGGGGGCGAGAGAGTGCGCGGGGCCGGCAGCCGTCGCCCGCGCCGCCGGGTCAGGTCCGCTCCGAAGCTGCCCAGCGCTCGGCCGCCGCGTCGTCGCTGGCGTTGGCGTCGACCCAGCGCGCCCCCCCGCCGACCGTCTCCTCGAGCTTCCAGAACGGGGCCTGGGTCTTGAGCCAGTCCATGAGGAAGGCGCAGGCCTCGAAGGCGGCCTGGCGGTGGCGGGACGCGGTGACGACCAGCACGATCGGCTCGCCCGGGACCATGCGGCCGTGACGGTGGACGACGAGGCTCGCCTCCAGGGGCCAACGGGCGCGGGCCTCCTCCTCGATGCGGGCGAGCTCGCGCTCGGTCATGCCCGGGTAGTGCTCGAGGGTCATCGCGGTGACGGCGTCTCCCCCGTCGCCTCGGACCACGCCCTGGAAGCTGACGACGGCGCCGATGTCGGTTCGCCCGGCGGTGAGTGCGGCGATCTCGGCGCCGGCGTCGAAGGGCTCCTGCTGGACGCGGATCATCCGCCCGTCACCGGCGGGAAGAAGGCGACCTCGTCGTCCGGCGTCAGCGCGATGTCGTCGGGGACGTGGACCTGGTTGACCGCGATGCGGACGACGCCCGGCGCCTCCCATGCCTGCTTGAATCCCGGCGAGCGCTCGGCGAGCCAGGCGGCGAGCTCGCGTACGGTGGTCACGCCGTCGGGCAGCTCGATCTCCTCGCTCGCCTTGCCGACGCGGTGCCTGAGCCAGGCGAAATAGAGGATGCGCATGGGTCTCAGCCCTCGAGGCGGGTGGGGTCGGCGAGCTCCTTGAGCCCGGCCGCGACGTACTGGGCGCCGGTGATCGCGGTGAGCGCCGCGGCGAGCCAGAGGAGCGCCGCGCCGACGGTCGCGCCGTAGGGCAGCGCCGCGGCGACGATGAGCACCGAGAGCGCCACCATCTGCACCGTCGTCTTCCACTTGGCGAGCACGGTCACGGGCAGCGCCGGGCCGCGGCCGGCGAGGGCCTCCCTCAGGCCCGAGACCGTCAGCTCGCGCACGAGGATGACGAGGACGGGCAGCATCGGCGCCGCACCGTCGCCGAGCAGGATGACGAGCGGGGTCGCGACGAGGAGCTTGTCGGCGATCGGATCGAGGCAGCGCCCCAGGGGCGTCACCTGGTTCCAGGCGCGGGCGAGGCGGCCGTCGACCCAGTCGGTGAGAGCGGCCATGACGAACAGCGCGAGCGCCATCCAGCGGGCGACGGGGTCGTCGACCATCAACAGGGCTGCGAGCGGGACCAGCGCCGCGATGCGGACGATGGTGAGCCAGGTGGGAAGGGTGATGGCCATGGCTCAGCCCTGCTCGTGGAAGTGGTCGTAGATCTGGCGGGCGACCTGGCGGCTGATCCCCGGAACCTGCTCGAGATCCTTGAGCCCCGCCTCCTGCACGCCGCGGGCCGAGCCGAAATGGGCGAGCAGGGCCTTCTTGCGCTTGGCGCCGATGCCCTGGACGGCGTCCAGGGGCGAACTCGTCATCGCCTTGCCACGTTTCGCCCGGTGGGTCGAGATCGCGAACCGATGCGCCTCGTCGCGCATTCTCTGCAGGAAGTAGAGGACCGGCTCGCGCTCGCCGAGCGCCAGGGGCGCGCGGCCGGGCCGGTGCAGCACCTCGCGGCCGGCGTTGCGGTCGGGGCCCTTGGCGACGGCGACGAGCGCCACGTCCCCGATGCCGAGCTCGGCGAGCACGGCCTCGACCGCGGAGAGCTGGCCCTGGCCGCCGTCGATCAGGACGAGATCGGGCCAGTGCCCGCTCGCGCGCTCGGGATCCTCCTTGGCGAGACGCACGAAGCGGCGGCGAAACACCTCGCGCATCATCGCGAAGTCGTCGCCGGGCACGGTCGCCGCGTCCTTGATGTTGAAGGTGCGGTATGCCTGCCGCTCGAAGCCTTCGGGGCCCATGACGACGAAGCCGCCGATGGCGTGGCGACCCTGGATGTGGCTGTTGTCGTAGATCTCGATGCGCCGGGGCGGCTCCGCGAGTTCGAGCGTCCGGGCGAGCGCCGCCAAGAGGCCGCGCTGGGCCGAACCCTCGGCGAGCTTGCGGGCGAGCGCCTGCTCGGCGTTGGTGAGCGCGTGGCCGACCAGCTCGCGCTTGGCGCCGCGCTGCGGGACGATGACCCGGACCCTGGCCTCGGCGCGGGCGGTGAGCGCCTGCTCGAGAAGCGCCTGCTGCGGCGTCGCCTCGCTCAGGAGCACGAGGCGCGGCGGGATGCGCTCGCTGTAGAACTGGGCGGCGAAGGTCTCCAGCGCCTCGCCGAGGTCGGCGCCGCCGCTGCCGGCCGAGCCCGCCGTCGGGTAATAGGCGCGATTGCCGTAGTTGCGCCCCGAGCGATAGAAGAAGACCTGGACGCAGAGTTGGCCGCCCTGGCCGTGGATGGCGACGATGTCGGCGTCGCTCACGGCCCCGGTGTTGATCCCCTGGGCCGCCTGGATGTGGGCCAGGGCCTTGAGCCGGTCGCGGATCATCGCCGCGCGCTCGAAGTCGAGCGCT
>CAYZSE010000029.1:13058-27750 GCA_964481035.1 uncultured Geminicoccaceae bacterium
GGCCAGGGCCTTGAGCCGGTCGCGGATCATCGCCGCGCGCTCGAAGTCGAGCGCTGCGGCTGCGTCTTCCATCTCGCGCTTGAGGCGGTCCTGGATGCCGTGCGAGCGGCCGGCGAGGAAGGTGCGGACCTCGGCGACGGTCTCGGCGTAGCCCGCCTCGTCGATGCGACCGACGCACGGCGCCGAGCACCGCTTGATCTGGTACTGCAGGCACGGCCGCGTCCGGCTCTCGAACATGGCGTCGCTGCAGTTGCGCAGGGGAAAGGCGCGCAAGAGCGCATTGAGCGTCTGGTTGACCGCGCCGGCCGAGGCGAAGGGGCCGAAATACTCGGTGTCGGGCTTCTTGGCGCCGCGGTGCTTGCCGATCTGCGGGAAGCGGTGGCCGTGACGCAGATAGACGTAGGGGAACGACTTGTCGTCCCTGAGCACGATGTTGAACATCGGCTTGAGGCGCTTGATGAGGTTGGCCTCGAGCAGGAGCGCCTCGACCTCGCTGGCGCAGGTGACGAACTCCATCTCGCGGGTCAGCGCGATCATCCGCGCGATGCGCTGGGTGTGGCCCTGTCCCTTGGCGTAGGCGGCGACCCGCTTCTTGAGGTCCTTGGCCTTGCCGACGTAGAGGACGTCGCCCTTGGCGTTGAGCATGCGGTAGACGCCGGGCGCGTGCGGCAAATGCCGCACCTTCGCCGCGATGAGCTTGGCCCCTTCGAGGCCGGCCGTGTCGCGCGTGCGGGCAGGGGCGGGAGCGGGAGCAGCGGCGGGCGCGAGATCGTCCATGGCGCGAACGTGGCACGGCGCACGCGGGTATTCAACGCCGCGCCGGTCTCCTGGAGCGCCGGCTCCTAAAGGCGGATGGCCTCGAGCGTGCGGATCGGCTCGGCCTCGTCGTCGGCGGGTGCGACGAAGCCGTCGGCCTCCAGCACGGCGTCGGCAAAGACCACGCCCGTGCGTTCCCCGATCCGCGCGATCGGCCGCTGGATCGTCGCGAACTCGCCGATGCGGAAGCGCTCCTCGACGGGCATCGCCTCGAGGCCGGCCCGGTCGATCGCCGTCTGCTGCTCCATGACGAAGCCGTAGCTCCGCAGGCGGGTGGCGTCCTCCTCGCCGGCGATCGGCTCGGCGACGACGACGACCTTCCAGTAGTCGAGCGGCACGTTGAACCGCCCGCCGCCGAAATCGTGCGGGATCGCCCGATCCTCGGCCAGCACCGGCCCGGCGAAGAGGGTCAGGCGGTCGCCGACCGCGCCGGCCTGCGCGCCGATGTGCTTCTCCAGCTTGCCCCAGACGCCGCGGAAGCCGAACGCGGCCCGGTTGAATTCCTCGTGCTGCGGCGTGCAGTTCGTCCAGTGGAAGGTGTCGGCGTTGGCGTACTCCACCTCCTCGCGGGTGACGCCCCAGGCATTGTCGTCGCGGCGGACGACGTGCCCGCGGTCGAACTTGCGGGCCGGCTTGTAGAGCTCCTCGTCCTCGATCTGCAGGCTCGGCGGCAGGCGCGGATCGAGGATCCACTCGTCGGACCCGAACTCGTCGCGGCTGATGTTCCAGCGAACCTCCGGGCTGTAGTCGACGTTGACCGCCGACCACATCTGCAACAGCCACCGCGCGTTCATCGCCAGCGAGAAGTGGTGGTAGTCGAAGACGACCGGCTGGCCGTGCCGATCGTTGCGCATCTCGGCGAGTCGATGGGCGGCAATCCGCGGCGGATCGACCCGATGCCCCCGCAGGAAGTACGCGTCGTAGCCACGCCGGCGACCGTAATCTGGGTCGCGCCGCAGGCGCCGCTCCCTGGTCTCGCTCGGCGTGCCGGCCGCAGGTGCTGCGGGCGTTCCAGGCCATGGCGGTGACGGTGTCGAAACGTTGCCGAAGTAGAGCTGCGCGTCGCCGCGGATGGTGATCACCGGTGCCGTCGTCCCGGCCGCGGTCGAGGTGACGACCGCCGGCGCGACCGGGAGCCCCGCCGTCTGTAACGGGACGAGGTCGGCGGTCTCCTCCAGCTCCCCGCACTCGAAGATCAAATCGCGTAAGGCGGCCTGCGCCGGCGTGTCGAAGGTGAGTGCCCGCAGGCTCGCGACGATGCGGCTCACCCGCGCCCCCTCGTTGGCGATCCAGCGGATGGCGTCGTCGCCCTGGTCCGGATGCCAAGGCCCGCCCTCGTCGTTGACGATCGTGTCGCCGCGCATCTCGGGCACCCCGCTGCGATGCAGGGCGACGACCTCCCAGACGGCGTTGAATGCCGGTGAGCCGGACGAGCCGGGGCGCGTGTCGGTGGTGTAGTGAAGGTAGCTCTCGAGCCGATCGACCACGAGGTTGTTCACCGAGGCATAGCGCTTGGGCCCGCCGTCCGGGTGCTGGATGATGCCGATCGGATGGCCGACGAGGATCTTGCCGGTCATCTCGATGAGCGGAAGGTATCCCCAGGAGCCGAGCGCCGTCTGCGCCAAGCTCGAGGGCTTCACCGCGACCACCGCGTAGTCCAGGTGCGGATCGCTCGCGAAGAAGGTGTCGGCGTCGAGCTCGAAGATCTCGCCGCTGCGCAGCGGCCCGCCGGCATGCTCGTGCTCGTAGCCGAACTGCGCGCCGTGGCCGCGGACGTCGCTCGCCGTCGCAAAGACGTGGTGGTTGGTCATGAGCAGACCGGAGGCGATCAGAAAGCCCGTCGCTTGGCCCAGTGGCTCCACACCGCGACCGCCGAGCACCACGATGCGGGCGACCGGTCGCCCGGCCCGCCGCTCGGCTTGCGAGCCGGGGATATCCGCAAAGTCGGCACCACCGATGATCCGCTCGGCGGTCAGGTCGAAGGCGCGGTCCTGCGCCGATGCCTTTCGCGCCATCCGGGCGCGCCGGCTCGCGAAGTTGGCGACCGCTTCTTGGATATCGGCCTGCGTCGGCCCGCCCAGGCTGAGCCGCTTTCGCTGGTCGGCCCGTTGCGGCGCGCGCTCCTGCCAGCGGCGCCCGGCCTCGCGCGCGGCTTCGATGGACGCCTCCCGAAACCGATTGAGCGGTGCCATGTCAGCCTCCCGGGGCGCAGTCTCCGACCGCCCGTATATTGCCTGTATGTTACGTGATCGGCGGTCGTGTGCGCAAGCCGGTGATCGCGAACTCGGGCGGGTCGTCCGCCGTGGCCCTGACCTTCGGTGAAGCGAACCCTGCGTTCCGGCAACCCGAGATTGTTCGCCGGGTGCGATTTTGATCACACCCGGGCGTTGAGCGGGCGCCTACGACGAGCCGGTCACCACCGCGGCGGGGGAGCGCCGACGGGAGGGGGCAACAACCCGAGATCGCACTCAGGAGACGATGTCATGGCCACCACGTTCGATCGCATCGCCATTGCCGACACCGCCGTCGGCCCGGCCCCGGCTCGCCGGCTGCACTATCGCGGGCTCCAGGTACGCCCCGCCGACCTCGCCGGCGTCGACGCGCCGCGTGCCGGCCGTTGTATGCTTTGGCGCGGCATCACCTTCGACGGGGTCTTGCTCGACCAGGCCGCGACCGTGCCGTCCCGCCACCGCCGGTTCTATCGCGGCCTCTTTTTCTGAGCCGACAGGATCGCGCCGGGGGCGCGGGCCGCGCCTCCGGCTGTGCTGACGCGCGCAGGTGATGCGCTCCAGCCGTCATCTGAGGGTCTCCCCCACGGCGGTCGAGCGGCGAGGTTCGAGGTCGGGCAGGAAGGCGACGAGGAGGCCGATGGCCGGCAGGACGGCGCAGAGGCGAAAGGCCCAGACGATACCCTCGCGGTCGGCGAGCCAGCCCACGGCCGCGGCACCGATGCCGCCCGTGCCGAAGGCGAAGCCGAAGAAGAGCCCGCCGACGAGGCCGACCCGGCCCGGCAGAAGCTCTTGAGCGTAGACGATGATGACCGGAAACGCCGAGGCCATGACGAGGCCGACGATCAACGCCGTCGCTGCCGTGGCCCAGAGCGGCAGGTAGGGCAGGATGAGCGCGAGCGGCAGGATGCCCGCGATCGAGACCCAGAGGACGGGCTTGCGCCCGATGCGGTCGCCGACGGGGCCGCCGAGCATGGTCCCGGCGGCGACGGCGCCGAGGAAGACGAAGAGGTGGAGCTGGGCCACGGGCACCGAGACGGCGAAGCGCTCGATGAGGAAGAAGGCGTAATAGGAGCTGAAGGCGGCGGCGTAGACGTTCTTGGAGAAGGTCAGCGCGATGAGGATGGCGAGCGCCCAGGCCGCGCGGCCGGCACCGACGGGCGAAGCCTCTGCCCGCGGCGGGCCCGAGCGGCGGCGCTGGACGAGGTGGTCACCATACCAGCGGCCGACATAGGTGAGCAGTGCGATGCCGACCAGCGCCACGAGCGCGAACCACGCTGCGTGCGCCTGGCCGTAGGGGTAGATGAGCAGCGCCACCAGCAAGGGGGCTACGGCCTGGCCGGTGTTGCCGCCGACCTGGAAGACCGACTGGGCGAAGCCGTAGCGCCCGCCGGCGGCGAGCCGCGCGACGCGCGAGGCTTCGGGGTGGAAGACGGCGCTGCCGAGCCCGATGAGCACGGCGGCCGCGAGCACGGCCGGGAAGCTGCCGGCGGAGGCGAGCGCGAGGATGCCCAAGAAGCTCATCGTCATGCCGACCGGCAGCGAGAAGGGCAGCGGGTGCCTGTCGGTGTAGAAGCCGACCATCGGCTGCAGGATCGAGGCGGTGAGCTGGAAGGCGAGCGTGATGAGCCCGATCTGGAAGAAGTCGAGGGCCAGCGGCTCCTTGATGATCGGGTAGATCGCCAAGAGCACCGACTGCAGGACGTCGTTGATGAAGTGCCCGGCGCTCGAGGCCAGGAGCACGGGCATCACCACCATACCCGTGCCGACCCCGATGCTCGCCGTCCGCGCCGCCATGAACCCTCGCTCCCCCAGCTTCCTACCCTGCTCCCTTAGCGTCGCCGGCGGGCGTGGACCACCGCCGCTCACGCCGGGCGGGGAAAGCCCGCGAGCATGGCGAAGCGGTCGCCGCGCTCCTCGAAGTCGCGGAAATGGCCGTAGCTTGGAGCCGCCGGCGAGAGCAGCACGACGCCGCCCGCGGGCGTCAGCGCGCGCGCCCTGCCGACGGCGGCCGCGAGATCGTCGGCGGCGCTCGTGGGGAGGCCGAGGGGCCGGGCGAGCTCGGGGCCGTTGTCCGGCAAGGTGATCACGTGCGCCGCGCGGCCGGCGAGTGCTGCCGCCAGGGGAGCTGGGTCCTGGCCGCGATCCTGGCCGCCGAGGAGCAGGGTCAGGGGCTGGCCCGAAAAGGCCGCCACCGCCGCCGCGGCGCTCTCCGGCGTGGTCGAGATGCTGTCGTTGACCCAGAGCACGCCGCCCTGCTCGCCGAGGATCTCGAGGCGGTGACGCAACCCGCTGAAGCTCGCCGCCCGGGCCGCGAGGGCGCGCGCGTCGGCCCCGGCGGCATCGAGCGCGGCGAGGGCCGCGGCGAGATTGGCCTGGTTGTGGGCGCCGCGCAGGGGCCAGCTCTCGGCCGCGACGACGAGCTCGTCGCCGCGGTGGACGCCCGCCGCCGTGCCGTGCCAGCCGTCGGCCGTGTTGTACCAGCGGACATCCGCCCGGCCGGCGAGCCGATCGCGGGTGCGCGGGTCGGCGGCGTTGAGGATCGCCAGAGGTGCGAGATCGACGAGGCGCAGCTTGTCGCGGAAGTAGGTCGCGTGGTCGCGGTGCCAGTCCAGGTGCTCGGGGTGGAGGTTGGTCAGCGCCATGAGATCGGGCCCGTAGGCGAGATCCGCGATCTGATAGCTCGAGAGCTCCAGCACGAGCGGCGGGCCGTCGGGCGGCTCGTCGAGCAGCGGTGCGCCGACATTGCCGGCGAGCGCCACCTCCGGCTCGGCACCCCGCCAGAGGTGAGCGATGAGGCTCGCGGTCGTGCTCTTGCCCTTGGTGCCGGTGACGGCGAGGACGAGGCGGGTCGGTTGCAGCTCGAACCAGAGGTTGGTGGCCGAGGTGACGACGCTGCCCGCCCGCCGCGCCGCCTCGACCTCGCCGCGGTAGAGGCTGATGCCCGGCGACTTGACGACGACCTCGAAGGCGCCGGTCGTGAGCGCGTCGCGGGCGAGCTCGCCCGTGAGCTGCGGCAGGCCGTCGGCCGGCGCCGGCGCGTCGGTGACGACGGTCGCGACGAGGCCCGGCACGCGCCGCTCGAGGAACCGCCGCGTCGCTTGGCCCTCGCGGCCGTAACCCCAGAGTGCCACCCGCGTCGCGGGGCCGATGCGCGCGAGCGTGCTCACCCCACCAGCGCGCCCCGGAGATCGGCCGGCACGAAGTCGGGCCCTGCCGGGGCGCGCAACGCCGCGAAATGCGCCAGCAGCTCGTCGCGGCGGGAGGCGAGGCGCGCGGCGAGCGCCGTCACGACGGGGGCCTCGCGCCACTCGGGGCGTTCGGCCAGGACGATCAGCGCCGCCGCCGCCTCGCCGGTGGCACCGACGCACTCGAAGGGCTTGTGCCCGCTGAGCCCGGCCAGCTCGGCGAACCCTTCGAGTTGCGCCGCGTCGGCGAGGAGGTCGCCGCCGAAGACGGCCGTCAGCCGTTCCTTGGCCATGAAGGGGGCGAGGGCGAGAAAGACGAAGCGGCACTTCGGGCAGTCGCGGCACCAGCGCCCCTCGGGTCCGGGCCGGCGGAGGTGGAAGTTGCGGTTGCAGCTCGAGAAGACCGCGTCGTAGCGCTCGCTCGCGGCGAAGCGCTCGGCGATGGCGAGCTCCGAGAGCGGCCGCAGGAGCGAGAACCAGTCGAGATCGGGGCTCACGGCGCGCGCCAGCTCGGCCCGCAAGAGCGCCTCGAAGGCGCTCGACTTGCTCCACTGATGATTGACGCCGGCGTCGTCGAAATTGCCGAAGTCGGCCGAGCGCTCGTTCGACATGACGACGCGATCGAAGCCGTGCCAAGCGGCGGCCAGGAGGGCCGCGAGCGAGACGATGGCCGTGATCGGCACATGGCCGTTGAGCGCGCCGCGGGCGTTGAGCTCGAACAGCGCCGGGTCGAGCGTGCGGGTGATCGTGACCGCCTCGAGCCCGCTCGCCTCGATGGTCGCCGTGATCGGGCCCTTGGGATTGACGGCGAAGAGCGCCATCGGCTCGCCCACGGCCCGCAACCGCTCGACGGTGACGAGCGAATCTTTTCCGCCGCCCACGGGCACGAGCGCGCGTCTGGGCAAGACGGCGGCGATCGGCGCGAGCGCGCCCCGGGCGCCGGTGAAGTTGAGCCGCGGCGCGAGGTCGAGGGCGTTGTGGTGGGCGAACTCGCCGAGCCCGTTCAGGTAGAGCGTGCGCAGGAACGATGCGGCCCCGACATCGAGGTCGGTGGCGCCGAGGTCGAGCGCGGGCGCCACCAGCGCCTTGTAGTAGCTCACCCCGGCGGCGCCGTGCAGATAGGCCAGGAGCCGCCGCGCGAGCTCGGCGCGCTCGGGGCTGAGAGGGTCGCGCGGCGGGCCGAAGCCGAACCGCTCGACGAAGGCGGCGCCGCCCGTGAAGCGGTAGGGCAGCGTCGCCGCGCCGGTCTCGGGGTCGAGGTGCGGCCGCCCGAAGACGAAGCTCTCGGCCGTGGGCCGACGCGTGGCGGCGCCGGCCGTGCTCACGGCCGGGCCTCGGCTCGCAGCTCGGCGACCAGCGCCGCGATGAGCGCGCGGTGCTCGCCGGCATCGAGGGCGTCGACGCTGCGCGCGGGTACCCGGCGCACCCCGTCGACGGCGCCGGCGGCGAGCATGGCATCGAGCACGCGGTCGTGGGCGTCGGCGTCGAAGCGCGCGGCGCCCTCCGGGCCCGCGAGCAGGAGCGCGAGCGCGGCGCCGGCCCAATTGGAGACGCCGGCGACGACCAGCGCGTCGGCCGGGACGCGGCAGGCGATGACCGCGCCGTGGCGGACGTTGGCGGCGATCAGCTCGGCCGGCAGGGCGCCCATGCCGAGCTCGTTGCCGCCGTCACCGATGCCGATGCGAAAGGCCGGGGGCGTGAAGAAGCGCTCCAGCGGCGCGGTATGCGCGCCGATGTCCTCGCCCCGGGCGTTGCGCGGCACGCCGCCCGCGCCCGGCCCGCAGCGCTCGATGGCGACGACGTGGCTCGGCGGCGCCTCGTCGTGACGGGTGAGAACCTTCGCCAGGGGCTCGCCGCCGACGAAGCCCGGCACCGCCACCACGTCGGTCGTGCAGTGGCCGGCGACCTCCATGGCGGCGAGCGCCGCCTCGACGACGGGCGCGCACGGCGCATCGGTCACGGCGTGCACGGGCACGCCACGGTCGAGCAGCGCGCGGGCGATGAAGGCCGCCCCGATCGGCCCGTCGGTCTCGGCCCCGGGCGGCATCGCGGCGGGGATGTAGAAGCCGGTGACGATGGTGGCGGCGCGGGCCTCGTCGAGCGAGGCGGCGGCGCGACCGAGCCCCCCGGCGGTGGCGGCAGCGAGGGGTGCGATCCCGCGGCCGACGTCGCGGGCGATCAGGCGTTCGAGGCGGCGGGCGAGATCGTGGGCCGGCACGGTGCGTCGATCCCCTCGGCGATACGCCCTTTGCTTATCGAAGCGCGCGACCCTCGCCAAGCTCGACCGTTGGTTGTCCGCCGCGACGCGGCCGCGTGCCTCGCGCTGGGCGGGCCGCACGATCCGCCGACGGAGATTAAGGTAAGCGTCATCTCCTCGCACCAGATTGTGGGCTCGTAGGCGGTGAACGGGGTCGAAGCGATGGTGTACTGGATCATTTGCCGTGACGGCGGCGGCGAGCGCGCGGAGCCGCGTTACGGACCCTTCGAGAGCGAGGCGGTCGCTCGGCGCGAGCTGGCCAAGCTCAAGACCCGGTTCCTCGGCGCCGCGGCGTCGCGCTTCCAGCTCGTCTGCGACTTCGCTTGAGGGGGCGGCCACCGCGCGTGGGTGGTGCTGGCGCCGCGAAGCGGCGTCCTCGCGCCGCCTGACGAGCCCCTGCCGGCGCTGGTCCAACCCGTCGCCGCCTCGCCACGATCCGGTCAGCCGGCGGTCTCGGGCGCCATCGCCTCGAGCGCGTGGCCGGCGAGGCTGCGGCCGGCTTCGAACATGGTGAGGTAGGTCTGATCTGCGCCCGCCTCGGTGATCAGCGCCACGTGGTCCTCGTAGAGGGCGTGGCTGACGATCGTGCCTATGAAGCCGCGGGCGCGCAGCGTGCGGGCGGCGATCAGCTTGGCCTCGATGTCGTCCATGGCGAGCACCGCGGCCTCGATCCCCTCGAGGCGCACGCCGTTCCAGAAATTGCTGTCCTCGGCGTCGGCGAAGATGACGTTGCGCCCGGCCTCGGCGTGCGCCGTCGCCTTGTAGATGTCGGCGTCGAGCCCGATCGGGCGCCGGCCGTGCTCGATGAGCGCCGCGTAGGCGGCCGAGCCCGTGCGGCCCATGCCGAAGATCAGCACGTCGGCGTCGCCGAGGTCGGTCGGCTGCTCGTCCGGGTGGCGGGTGCGCCGCTCGAAGCGCGAGAGCTGCGCCTCGTAGCGCTCGAACAGGGGATGGGCGAGCCGGTTCAAGGGGGCGGCGATGACGAACGAGACCGCCACCGCGAGCGCCAGCGGCACGAGCAGGGGCTCGGCCATGGGGATGCCGGCGGCGACGATCAGGCCAAACTCGCTGTAGGCGGTGAGCGACAGCGCGGTGAGGAACGAGGTCCGCGCGCGCAGCCGGAAGGCGGTGAGGAGGAAGAAGAAGAGGGCGCCTTTGAGCGGCAGGAGCACGCCGAGCACGAGGGCGAACAGGAGCGCCTGGCCGTCGGGCAGCCCCGACATGCCGATCGACAGGAAGAAGCCGACCAGGAAGACCTCCTTGAGCGACCACAGCGCGCGGGAGAGCTCGCCGGCGCGGTGGTGGGTCGAGAGGAGCAGCCCCATGACCAGCGCGCCGATCTCGCCGCTGAGGCCGATCAGCTCGAAGCCGACGCCGCCGACGACGAGGCTCAGCGCCATGCCCATGAGCACCAGCACCTCGTCGTGGCCGGCGAGGTCGAGGATCTTGAACAGGACCGGCCGCAGGAGCGGCGTGGCGACGACCAGGAGCGCCCACGGCCCCGGCACCTGGCCGGAGAAGGCCGCGAGCACCACCAGCGCCAGGATGTCCTGGCCGATCAGGATGCCGATCGCGGTGCGGCCGTGGAAGTTGCCGAGCTCGCGCTTGGCCTCCAGCATCTTGGCGGCGAGCACCGTCGAGGAGAAGGCGAGTGCCACCCCGAGGAGCAGTGCCAGCGTCCAGTCGTCGACGAACAGCCAGCGGGTCAAGGGCGCGAACAGGGCGACCGAGAGGGCGAAGTGCACGAGCGTCGTGCCAACCACGTGCGGCTCGGTCAGCTGCTTGACCTTGAGCTTGAGGCCGACCGTGAAGAGCAGCAGCAAGACGCCCAGGTGGGCGACGTGGTCGAGGATCGGGTCGGTCTCGGCCGGCATGCCGAGGTTCGGGCCGATCGCGTGGATGGTGAAGCCCGCGGCGAGAAAGCCCACGAGCGGCGGCAGCCCCAAGGGCCGGACCGCGAGCCCGAAGACGAAGGCGGCCGTAACGACGAAGACCTCGAAGATCATGGCGACCCGTGACGCTGCCCGACCAGGCGGCCAGCCGGCCATGGCGAGTGGTAAAGCCGCTGCGGGCGCCCCCGTAAAGTCGCGAGAAGCCCCGGGGCGGGCTTTGCCGCCGTCAGCGCGCTCAGGCGCGTACGACGTGCGGCGCCGCGTCGGGGGCGTAGCGGCCGCGGGTGTCGACGATCAGCGGGGCGTGCGCGAGGATCAGATCGTAGTCGAAGTCGTCGTGATCGGTGAGCAAGAGGACAGCGTCGCTCGCCTCGAGCTCGGCCCGGTCGACGGGCACCGAGGCGACGTCGAACCGGTGGCGGCGCATCCGCGGGAAACGGGGAACGTAGGGATCGCTGTAGCGAATGTCCGCGCCGCGGTCGCGCAGGAGCTCCATGACCTCGACGCACGGGCTCTCGCGGACGTCGTCGACGTGGCGCTTGTAGGCGATGCCGAGGACCAGCACGCGCGCGCCCTTGAGCGCCAGGCCGCGGGCGTTGAGCGCCTCGGCCAGCCGGTCGAGGACGTAGCGCGGCATGGCCGCGTTGATCTCGCCGGCGAGCTCGATGAAGCGGGTGTGCAGGCCGAACTGGCGCGCCTTCCAGGTCAGATAGAAGGGGTCGACCGGGATGCAGTGGCCGCCGATGCCGGGTCCGGGCTCGTAGGGGACAAAGCCGAAGGGCTTGGTCGCGGCGGCGCGCACGACCTCGAAGATGTCGAGGCCCATGCGCTCGCAGACGAGCTTCATCTCGTTGACCAGGCCGATGTTGACGGCGCGCTGGATGTTCTCCAGCAGCTTTGCCATCTCGGCCGTGCGGGTCGAGCCGACCGCCACCACCTCGTCGACGATCAGCCCGTAGAGGGCCCGGCCGACCTCGAGGCAGGCGGTGGTGCTGCCGGCGACCAGCTTGGGGATGTTGCGGGTGGTGTAGACCGGGTTGCCCGGATCCTCGCGCTCCGGCGAATAGACCAGGAAGAAGTCCCGCCCGATGGTGAAGCCCCGCGCCTCGAGCCGCGGCCGCAGCACCTCCTCGGTCGTGCCCGGCCAGGTCGTGCTCTCGAGGCTCAAGACCTGGCCCGGGCGAAGGTGCGGCAGTGCGCTCTCGAGCGTCGCCTCGACATAGCGCAGATCGGGCTGGCGGTAGTCGTCCAAGGGCGTCGGCACGCAGACGACGAGCGCGTCGACCTCGCCGATGCGGGCGTAGTCGGCCGTTGCGGCGAAGCCGCGGCCGCGCATCGCGCGCACCTCGTCGTCGCCGATGTGCCGGATCGGCGAGCGGCCGGCATTGACCGCGCGAACCCGTGCCGCATCGACGTCGAAGCCGAGCACGCCGAGCCCGACCTCGGTGAACCAGCGGGCGAGCGGCATCCCGACATAGCCGAGGCCGATGATGCCGACGACGGCGCCGCGTTCCGCTAGTGCCGCCTCGAGGCGCGATGAACCCACGGCTTTCGGGCCTCGTTTGGCGCGCCTAGCGACGCTCGCGGATGTTGTAGAAGATCAGCAGCGCCACCGACCACAGAACGATCAGCAAACCGAAGACGGCCGCGGAAATGAGCATCCGGTGCGGGTATTGCGGCTCGATCGAGCGGGTCGGCTCGATGTGCGGGGCGAGGAAGCGGCTCTGGCGACGCGCCTCGATCTGCGCCTGCTCATGGGCGGCGAGCGCCGAGACGTAGGCCTGCTGGGCGAACTCGAGGTCGACCTGCCGCTCCTCGTAATCGGAGAGCACGGCGGCGAGCCGACGCTCGCGATCCTCGCCCGAAAGGCCGCCGGCACCGACGCGCGCGCGCTCTTCGACGATCTGGCGCTCGAGACTGGCGATGCGCTGGCGCATCGTCTCGAGGCGGGGGCTGCGCGCGCCGACGAGCTGCAGCTCGCTGTCGAGGGCGACCCGCGCCTGGGCCAATTGCTGCTCGAGCTCGGCGATGAGGCCGAGCTGGGCGCCGGCGTTGGCGGCGGGATCGACCTCCTGCTCGAGGTCGCGGAACTCGCGCATCGCCCGGCGCGCCTCGCGCAGCCGATCCTCGGCCTCGCCGACGACCGCGCGCGACACCCGGAGCGAATCCTCCCGGGCCTGCTCGGAGAGGTCGTTGACGATGCGCGTGCTCTCCGCGAGCACGAACTCGGCGATGCGCTGCGCGTCCTCCGGGGTGAACGCCCGCGCCTGGAAACGGACGATGCCGGACGCCGCGTCGAAGGAGATGTCGGTCATCCAGTTCCAATAGGAGACGACGTCCTCGACCGCTCGGTTCTCGCCGAGCCGGAAAACGAAGTCGTGTTCCGGCACATTGTACATCTCGGCGAGCGGCAGGGCCTGCATCGCCGCCTCGATCATCTGCTGGCTGCGTACGAACTCGTAGACAATTTCCGCGTCGGCCCCGGCGGCGGAGACGTTCTGCATGAACGCGCCGAAGAGGCCCGTCGGCAGGGCGCTGTCACTGCCGCGAACGGAAAAAGCCAAGTCGGAGGCGTACTGGTCCGCGGCCCGCGTGTAGAGGTAGCCGACGGTGAGCGCGGTCGGCAGCAAGACCGCCAGCAGGAAGGAGGCGAGCGCCGCGTAGTGACGAAGCTGCGGTCGGTGCGGGCGCACCGCGCGGCTGGCGGCCTGTCCCGGATATTCGACGACCCGCTCCACCTCCGCCAGGACGGCGGGCGCCGCGTCCTGCTTGTCACGCCTCAGCTTGCGCCGCTCGCGGGGCGAGAGCGACGCGTTGTCACCAGCCTGCTCGGCCATCAGCCAATGCCATCGACAAAGAACACCAAACGAGTCTAACCCTTCGCGGCGGGTTGCGAAACCGCCTTGCCGGCGCTGCCGACGTCGCGCGCTGACGGCGGGATACCGCTCCGCTCTTGTCACGTCCAGTCGGCTGGGGGTTGGGTGGCCACCGCGCATCGTCAATCGCGCCTCGGAATCCAGCTGCGGGTGCTGTTCGCGCTCATCATGCGCGAGATGGTTACTCGTTATGGGCGCAGCGCTGGCGGCTATATCTGGGCAATCGTCGAGCCGATCTTTATCATCGCCCTGCTGTCGGTGGTTTTCGCGCAGATCGGGCGCTACCCGCCCCTTGGTTCAAATTTCATCTTTTTCTTTGCTACCGGCTATCTTCCTTTTCACATGTACAAGGATATATCTGGGAGTGTCAGCATGGCAGTCGCATCCAATCGTGCGCTGCTAAATTTTCCCCGCATCACGATGTTCGATCTCATCATCGCACGCTTTATTCTTCAATTTCTCACCTCAATCACTGTATTTTTCGTAATTATATTCGGAATTATCCAAATTTTTGATATATCGACGCAATTAAGAATTCTTCCGATCATGTCATCGATAATCATGGCGGCGCTTCTTGGCGTCGGTATTGGTGCACTCAACTGTGTTCTTTTCGCCTTTTCACCGACATGGAAGCTTGTTTTTAACATTATTAATCGACCTCTTTTTATTATTTCTGGAACGATACGCATATATGAAGAATTATCGCGGGAAACTCAAGACATTTTGTGGTGGAATCCGCTGGTGCATATCACGGCAATAATGCGCCGAGGTTTTTATGCAGAGTATCATGCGGCATTCGTGTCACCAATGTACGTGCTTTTTGTTTCACTTTTGAGCCTCATGCTGGGTATCCTTTTGTTACGAGTGTTGCGAACGCAAGTCATGGAGATCATCGACGGATGATTCGCTTGGAGAACGTTTCGAAGAGCTACGTCGCCAACGGTCGGCGCAAGGTCATCATGGACGATGTGACCATGACCTTCCCGCGCGGCCGCAGCGTCGCGCTCATGGGCCGCAACGGCGCCGGAAAGTCGACCTTGCTGGCGATGATCGGCGGCGCGATCGACCCCGACGCCGGGAGGATCCACCACGACGCCCACGTTTCGTGGCCGCTGGGGTTCGGCGGTGTCTTCCAAGGCAGTCTCACCGGGGCGCAGAACGCCCGCTTCGTCGCCCGTCTCTATGGCCTCGATACCGCTGACATGATCCAGAGCGTCGCCGAGTTTTCCGAGCTCGGCGAGTTCCTCCACATGCCCGTGCGGACCTACTCCTCGGGGATGAAGGCGCGCCTCGCCTTCGCGTGCTCGATGGCGGTGGATTTCGACGTCTATCTCATCGACGAGCTCACCGCGGTCGGCGACCGCGCCTTCCGCAACAAGAGCACCGCCGCGTTTCGCGCCCGCGCCGACCGCTCCGACATCATCATGGTCTCGCA
>CAYZSE010000030.1:0-17469 GCA_964481035.1 uncultured Geminicoccaceae bacterium
GGTGCGCAAGACGTTCAACGGAAGGAGTCTTCCGTTGAACTCGCACCACTAGGCGGAGACACGGCCATGGTCGCGTCGATCGGGGTGGTGAAGAGCGCCGCCCATGCGAGCACGTACTTCGACAAGGACAACTACTACGCCCGCGGCGACAGCCCCTCGTCCTGGTACGGCAAGGGCGCCGACGCCCTTGGTCTGGACGGCCCGGTCGACCGCAAGGACTTCCAGCGCGTCCTCGAAGGCAAGCTCGGCGAGGACGTCGAGCTGGGCCGCATCCGGGACGGCGCGCGCGAGCACCGCGCCGGTTGGGACGTCACCGTCTCGGCACCCAAGTCGGTGAGCATCATGGCCGAGGTCGCGGGCGACGAGCGCCTGGTCCGCGCGCACGACGAGGCCGTCCGCGCCACCCTCGACAAGCTGGAGCGCGAGCTGATCCCGACGCGTGTCCGCGCCGGCGGCGAAGTTACGCTGGAGAAGACCGGCAGCCTCGTCGCGGCCCTGTTCCCGAGCGACGAGCGCCGCCGGCAGAACCGGCGGCGCCGCGCGCGATGGTCGGCGACATGGGTCAGCCGGCGGCAGCGGCCGCACGCCGTCGCCGGCCGGCGACGCCCCCGAGGACGCCGAGGCCGGCGATCATCATCCAAGCGGCCGCCAGCAGCGGCGTCACCACGAAGTTGTCCATACGGACGGAGCCACCGCCACTGAGCGCAAAGGTGATCGTCCTCACGCCGTTGAACTGATTGGAGAAGACGCCAGCGCCCGAGGTTCCACCACCAAAGTTGATTACCTGCGAAGGAGTAGGATCGTCGTCTTCGGTGACCGTCAGCTTACGCTCAGCCCCCTGCGGGAAATTGTAGGAAAAGCTCAGCAAGTCGAACTCCACACCGTCGGAGGTCCTCTCCATTTCGATCGAAGGTTCAGTTCCAGTGTTGATAAAGAGGCAGGCGCCGCCGCTTCCGTTGGGGGGACATTGGCTGGTCAGTCTGTTTCCGGGGGTAAACCTGAATCCTTTCTCGGTGTAGGATGGAGCGAGCCCGCCCTTATTGCCGAAGTCGATCGTGAACGCCACCCAAGCCGGCTGCGCGAGGATCAGCCCGCCGACGACCCCGGCGGCCGTCGCCGCACCCGCGAACCAACGCTTCATCCCAACAGCCATCGTCGTGTCCCCCTCGGTGCGGCGGCGATGCCCCGCTTCACGATCCGGCGCGGCGAAAAATCCACGCTTCATGAATTGGACATCTCGGGGCGGCCGCGCTGGCAAGGGCGTTGTTGTCGTCGACGCTAAAGTGAAGCTTCTATGAACATCATAAGGGGTCCTCGATTTCCCGAGAGCCCCACATTTCAAGCAGAGCGCAGGGGTTTACTTAACGTTGAAGTTGAAAACTCGCAGTCAATGTTGTTGGGCGACATTCACCCCAGGGTTTGGAGTGGCGCCGGTCGCGGCCGGCGGCGCTCGTTCCCGTCGGTGGCGGCGGGATCAGGCGCGCCGGCGCAGCCCAGCGAGGCCGCCGACGCCCGCGGCGAGCCCATCTCGCCGTGTCGCCGATGCGACCATGCGCGGCAGCCACACCCGAAAAAGGTAACCCTCCGGCGAGGGCCGTCTTTTTGGGGTGAGCGCTGGGTGAGAGCCTGCGCTCATGACTGCGGATAGGTCGCCGGGCCGGTCCGCGCTATTGTGCACCGCAGCAGAAATGTCTGGCTCGATTTCATGGAGGACCGCATGGCCGGCAGCAGCACGGAGCGCAAAGTCGTCGACCTCGCCCTTCAGGGCGGCGGGTCGCACGGCGCCCTGACCTGGGGCGTGCTCGATCGCCTGCTCGAGGACGACCGCATCCAGATCTCCGCGCTGAGTGGGACCAGCGCGGGCGCCATGAACGCCGTGGTGCTCGCCGACGGCCTGGAGCGCGGCGGCCGGGCCGGCGCCCGCGCCGCGCTCGAGGCGTTCTGGAAGGCGGTCAGCGACGCCGCCCGCTTCTCGCCGATCCAGCGCTCCATCTGGAACCGCCTCACCAACAACTACAGCCTCGACAACTCACCCGCCTTCCTCTTATTCGACCAGTTGTCGCGCATGTTCTCGCCCTACCAGCTCAATCCGTTCGACATCAATCCCCTGCGAGATCTCGTATCCAAACAAATTAACTTTGACAACGTCAATAATTGCTCGGCCGTCAAGGTCTTCATCACCGCAACCAACGTGCGCACCGGTCGCGCCAAGATCTTCGCGCAGCCTCAGGTTTCAGTCGATACCGTGATGGCTTCGGCGTGTCTGCCCTTTATGTTCAAGGCCGTCGAGATCGACGGCGAGGCTTATTGGGACGGCGGCTATATCGGCAATCCAGCACTGTTTCCTCTGGTCAACGACAAAGCAACACGAGATCTCATCGTTGTCCAGATCAATCCGCTTGTGCGCCGGGAACTGCCGAGCAGCGGGCGCGCCATCATCAATCGGCTCAACGAGATCACCTTCAACTCGAGCCTGTTGAAGGAGTTGCGGGCGATCGAGCTGCTGCACGAGCTGTTGGAGACGGAGAATCTGGAGAGCGAGCGCTACCGCAGCATGTACATCCACCTGATCCATGCGCACGAGGAGGTCCAGCATCTCGACGCATCGAGCAAGCAGAACGCGGAGTGGCCTTATCTGAATGTCTTGAAGAACCACGGGCGCGGCTGGGCCGAGCACTTCCTCACCGAGCATTTCGACGATCTCGGGGTGCGCAGCACCCTCGACCTGCGCCGCCTCTTCGCCGACAGCTTTCAGCCGCCGCACCTGGAAGAGGTGAGCACCTCGAGCGCCGCGGAGTAGGCCATGTACGGCATCGTCGTCATCCTCGTCGTCCTCGCCGCGCTGATCTACCTCGCGTTTCGCGGCGTGAGCCTGTTGATCCTGGCGCCGGGCCTCGCCACGCTCGCGGTCATCGCGACGATGGACGGGCCGATTCTCGCCACCTACACGCAGATCTTCATGGCCTCGGCCGGCAACTTCATCATCCAGTTCTTCCCGGTGTTCCTGCTGGGCGCCATCTTCGGCAAGCTCATGGAGGATTCGGGCAGCGCCGAGGTGATGGCCAACGCCATCATCAAGGCGCTGGGCCAGGACCGAGCGATCCTCGCCGTCGTCTTGTCCTGCGCGGTGATGACCTACGGCGGCGTCTCGCTGTTCGTCGTCGCCTTTGCCGTCTACCCGATCGCCGCCTCGCTGTTCCGCCGTGCCGACATCCCCAAGCGGCTGATCCCGGCGACGATCGCCTTGGGCGCGTTCAGCTTCACGATGACGGCGCTGCCCGGCACGCCCGCCATCCAGAACGCGATCCCGATGCCGTTCTTCGGCACCTCGCCCTTCGCCGCGCCCGGCCTCGGCATCATCACCGCGGCGGTGATGTTCCTTCTCGGCATGTGGTGGCTCACCTACCGCGCCCGAACGCTGGCGCACGAAGGGTACGGCGTCCACGAGGAAGCGGCGCCGCGGGCCGACAAGGACCTGCGCGAGCGCGCGGCCGGCGAAGGGTTCGACCTCTTGGAGATCGAGGCCGACGAGCCGCCGGTCGAGCTGCCCGACCCGTTCGTCGCCATCTTCCCGCTCGTTCTCGTGGTCGCGCTGAACCTGCTCTTCACCTTCGTCATCATCCCGCAGCTCGACACCTCCTTTCTGGCCGAGCCCGAGTTCGGCGCGACGACGCTCGAGCAGGTCCGGGGCATCTGGGCCGTCATCGCCGCGCTCGTGATCTCGATCCTCGTCGTCATCGCGCTCAATTGGCAGCGGCTGGGCGCGCTCAAGCAAACGGTCGACGACGGCGCCAACGCCTCGCTCCTGCCGATCTTCAACACGGCCAGCCTCGTCGGCTTCGGCGCCGTCATCGCCTCGCTCACGGCGTTCACGCTGATCCGTGACGGCGTGCTCGGGCTCGGCGGCGACAACCCGCTGATCTCGCTCGCCATCGCCACCAACGTGCTGGCCGGCATGACCGGCTCCGCCTCGGGCGGCATGAGCATCGCGCTCTCGACCCTCGGCGACACCTATCTCGCCATGGCCGAGGCGCAGGGCATCAGCCCCGACCTCCTGCACCGCGTCGCGGCCGTCGCCACCGGTGGGCTCGACACCCTGCCGCACAACGGCGCCGTCATCACGCTCCTCGCCATCTGCGGGCTGACCCACCGCCAGGCCTATTTCGACCTCGCCATGGCGGCGATGCTGATGCCGTTCATCGCGCTGATCGTGCTGATCACGCTCGGCACGGTCTTCGGCAGCTTTTGAGCCGCGCGCCGGTCGAACCGCCGCGCCGGCGGTGAACCTGGCGGGGGCGGCCCGGTGCGGCCGGCGCTCTCAGCCCCCGTAGAGCCAGCTTTCGACGAGATAGCGGGCGATGCTGTCGGGGCGCGGCAGGCTGATCGGGCGACGCTCGGGATCCTCGAGCTCGGCGCGGTGAAACCAGCGGGCGTCGGCGAGCTCGTCCTCGTCGATCGCGAGCGCGCGGTCGTGAGCGGCGGCGTGAAAGCCGACCATCAGCGACTGCGGGAACGGCCAAGGCTGCGACGAGCCGTAGCGCATCGAGGCGAGCGTCACGCCGGCTTCCTCGAAGATCTCGCGCCGCACGGTGTCCTCCAAGCTCTCCCCCGGCTCGACGAAGCCGGCGAGCGTCGAGTACATGCCCGCGGGAAAGCGTGGCGAGCGGCCCAGGAGGCAGTGGTCCTCATGGTGCACCAGGACGATGACCGCCGGATCGGTTCGCGGGAAGACGATGCGCGCGCAGCGCGTGCACGACCGGGCATGACCACCCTCGCCGACCTCCGTCGGCGCACCGCAGCACGAGCAGAAGCCGTGCGTGCCGTGCCAGTGGGCGAGCGCGCGGGCGTAAGCGGCGAGGCCCGCTTCCACCGCCGGCAGCCGTGGCCCGATCTCGCGCACGTCGACGGCGCGGGTCGCGAGGGGATGCTCGGCCGCGAGGCTGAGCGCGAAGATCGCGCGGCCGTGGTGCTCGCCGAGGAACGGGGCGTCGTCGGGCACCGCGTCGGCCAGCTCGGCGAGCTCGGGCATGTGCAGGCGCGCCGTGCCATCCTCGTCGACGACGGCCTTGAGGTCGCACAGAAGCACCAGGCGCGAGCGCGGATCGCGCCGCTTGGCCGCGAGCCAGCCCGCATCCTTGCGCCGTGGGGCGGCGCGGTCGAGACCGGCACCGGCATAGCGGTGGGGCGGCGGGTTGGTGACGCGGTGCATGATTTCGCCAACCTGCCACCTTGCGGAGCCGGGTAGAAGACCCGATTATGATGGCAGGAGGGCTGGCGCGGACGGATCCCTCGCCAACCCGGTCAGGTCCGGAAGGAAGCAGCCGTAACGAGTTTCGATCCGGGTCGCTGCCAGTTCTCCGCCCCTCGCGGCCACCGCCCTCTCCGCAACAGCCGAGCCCGCCCGTGACCGCCGAGTCCCAGCCCTACCGCGTTCTCGCCAGGGCCTACCGACCGCGCCGCCTCGGTGAGCTGGTCGGCCAGGAGGCGCTCGTCCAGGCGCTCACCCACGCCTTCGCCGCCGGCCGGATCGCCCAAGCGTATCTGCTGACGGGCATCCGCGGGACCGGCAAGACGACGACGGCGAGGCTCATCGCCAAATGCCTCAACTGCGTCGGTCCCGACGGCACGGGCGGCGTCACCCCCGAGCCCTGCAACGAATGCGAGCCCTGCCGGGCCATCGCCGAGGGGCGGCACATGGACGTGCTGGAGATCGACGCCGCGACCAACACCGGCATCGACCACATCCGTGAGCTCGTCGACAACGCTCGCTACGCGCCCGCCGACGCCCGCTACAAGGTCTACATCGTCGACGAGGTGCACATGCTGAGCACCCAGTCGTTCAATGGCCTGTTGAAGACGCTGGAGGAGCCGCCGCCGCACGCGCGGTTCATCCTGGCGACCACCGAGGTCCGCAAGATCCCGGTCACGGTGCTGTCGCGCTGCCAGCGCTACGACCTGCGCCGGATCGAGCGGACGATGGTCGAGGCGCACCTCGCCGAGGTGGTCAGGGCGGAGCGCGCCGAGGCCGCGCCCGCAGCCCTGGAGCTGCTCGCCCGGCTCGGCGGCGGCTCGATGCGCGACTCGCTCTCGCTCCTGGACCAGGCGATCACCCACGGCGGCGGCCGCGTCACACTCGAGGGCGTCCAGGCGATGGTCGGCCTCGTCGACCGTTCCCGCGTCGAGCAGCTTCTCAGCCACGTCGCCGAGGGCGAGCCGGCGGCGGCGCTCGCGCTCTTCGGCGAAATCATGGCCGCTGGCGGCGAGCCGCGGCTGGTGGTGGAGGACCTGCTCGCGCTCTGCCATGAGCTCACCCACGCGAAGGTGACCGGCGGTCCGGGCCAGCAGCGGCCGCTCGCCGAGCGCGTCGGGCTCGCCACGCTGGCCCGAGCGTGGCAGGTTCTCTTGAAGGGCCTCGACGAGGTGGGTCAAGCGCCCGACGCGATGGCCGCCGCCGAGATGCTCCTGGTCCGGCTCGCCTGCATGGGCGACCTGCCCTCGCCCGCCGACCTGCTTCGTCGTCTCGACGCCCGGGCCCACGGCCAGCCCCCCGCCGCGCCGTCCGCGCCGCCGCCGAGCGCCGCGCCGCGCGCCCATGCGTCACCGCCGGCCACCGCCTCCCTGCCGCCGATGCCGGGCGATCTCGGCGCGGTCGTGGCGCTGTTGCGCGGTGGTGGCGAGCCGATGCTGGCGGCGCTCGTCCATGCCAGCGCCCGGCTCGCCTCGATCGAGCCCGGACGGCTGCGCTTGAGCTGGCTGCCCGGCGCGCCGGCGGACGCCAACGGCCGTCTCGCAGCCGCGCTGCACCGGCTCACCGGGCGCCGTTGGGGCGTCGACGACGTGTCCTCCGACGCGCCGACGCTCGCCGAGCTCGCCGAGGCCCAGCGGCGCGAGCGCCTGCGCGTCGCCGCCGGCTGGCCGCAGGTGCGCGCCGTGCTTGACAAGCTCCCCGGCGCCACCATCGTCGCCGTCGAGACGCGGACGGAGGCCTCCGACGCCGCGCCGCCACGCCAGGAAGGGTCGCTTCGCCCATGAAGAACATCGGCAACATGCTCAAGCAAGCGCAGCAGATGCAGGCCAAGATGGCCGAGATGCAGGAGCGTCTCGCGAGCCTAGAGGTGGAAGGCGGCGCCGGCGCGGGCCTCGTCGCCGTCACCATCACGGGCAAGGGTGACGTCAAGCGGGTCAAGATCGACAAGTCGCTGGTCGACCCGGAGGAGGTCGAGGTGCTCGAGGACCTGGTCGTCGCCGCCATCGCCGACGCCAAGGCGAAGACCGACACGATGATGCAGGAGGAGATGGCCAAGCTGACCGGCGGGATGCCCCTGCCGCCGGGGATGAAGCTGCCGTTTTGAGGTGACGAGCCCGGCTCTCGACGAGATCGTCAAGCTCTTGGCCCGTCTGCCGGGCCTCGGGCCACGCTCGGCCAGGCGCGCGGCGCTGCACCTCTTGAAGCGGCCCGATACCCAGCTGCGCCCGCTCGCCGACGCCCTGCACCGAGTCGCCGTGGAGGTACATGCGTGCCGGCGTTGCGGCAATCTGGACACGGTGGACCCCTGCGCCATCTGCACGGGACGTGAACGCGACGCGACCCTGCTGTGCGTCGTCGAGGAGGTCGACGATCTCTGGGCCATGGAGCGCGGCGGCGCCTTTCGCGGTCGCTACCACGTCCTCGGCGGCACGCTATCGGCGATCGACGGCGTGGGCCCCGAGGAGCTTCGCATCCCCGACCTCGTGCGCCGCATCGGCGAGGCCGAGCCGGCCATCGCCGAGGTCGTGCTCGCGCTCGGCGCCACTGTCGACGGTCAGACGACCGCGCATTACCTCGCCGAGCGGCTGCAACCCCTGGGCGTTCAGGTCAGCCGGCTGGCGCACGGGGTTCCCCTCGGCGGCCAGCTCACTTATCTCGACGATGGAACAATCGACGCCGCACTCCGCGCGCGCCGCCCCTTCTTCTGACTCCGCGCACCCAGCGACGACACGATCATGGCGCTTCGCGACATCCTCATCGCCCCCCATCCCAAGCTCAAGGCCAAGGCCGCGCCCGTCGCCGCCGGCGACGACGAGGTGCGCGGGCTCTTGGACGACATGCTGAAGACGATGTACGCGGCACCCGGCATCGGGCTCGCCGCACCGCAGATCGGGGTCGCCAAGCGCGTCGTCGTGATGGACGTGTCCGCCAAGGACGAGCCGCCGCAGCCGATGTTCCTCGTCAACCCGGAGATCGTGGCCTCGGGTGAGGGCCGCGTCGTTGCCGAGGAGGGCTGCTTGAGCCTGCCCGAGATCTACGCCGACGTGGAGCGGGCGGAGCGCGTGTTCGTCCGGTTCCTCGACCGCGCGGGCGAGGCCCGCGAGATGGATGCCGACGGGCTCCTCGCGCGCTGCATCCAGCACGAGATCGACCACCTCGACGGCATCCTCTTCGTCGACCACCTGTCGATGCTCAAGCGCAAGATGCTCATGCGCAAGCTCGCCAAGCAGGTGCGCGAGAAGGAGCGCAAGGCGAGCTGAGCGGGCCCGCGGGAGGTGCCTTTGCGCATCGTCTTCTTCGGCACGGCCGAGTTCGCCGTCCCGGCGCTCCAGCGGCTGGCGGCGAGCCGGCACCGGATCGCCCGGGCCTACACCCAGCCGCCACGCCCGGCCGGCCGCGGCCACAATGAGCAGCGCACACCCGTGCACGAGACCGCGCTGGCGCTGGGCTTCGAAGTCCGCACGCCGCCGCGCCTGCGTGACCAGGCGGTGCAGGCGGAGCTGCTGACCCTCGGCGCCGACATCGGCGTCGTCGCGGCCTACGGCCTGTTGTTGCCGCAGCCGGTCCTCGACGCGCCGCGGCTCGGCTGCCTCAACCTGCACGGCTCGCTCCTGCCCCGGTGGCGCGGGGCGGCACCCGTCGAGCGCGCCGTCGAGGCCGGCGACGCCGAGACCGGCGTGATGATCTTCCAGATGGAGAGAGGCCTCGATACCGGCCCCGTCTTCGCCGCGGCGCGGCTGCCGATCGCCGCCGGTGACACGGCACCGCGGCTCAGGGCGACCCTGGCGGCGATGGCAGCGGATCTCCTCCCGCCGCTGCTCGACGCGCTCGAGGCCGGCAGCGCGCGCGCGGTGCCGCAGGCCGAGGCCGGCGTGACCTACGCGCACAAGCTGGACAAGGGCGAGTTCGCCCTCGACTTCACCGCCGAGGCGATCGCCCTGGAGCGGCGCGTGCGCGCCTTTCATCCTCAAGCTTGGCTCGCCATCGGCGCCCAGCGCATCCGCGTGCTGGAGGCCGTCGTCGTCGACGCCGAGGGGACGCCCGGCACGACCGTCGACGCGGCGCTGACGGTCGCCTGCGGCGCAGGCGCGCTCAGGCCGACGATCGTCCAGCCCGCGGGCAAGCGGGCGATGGCGACCGCCGACTTCCTGCGCGGCCGCCCGGTGCCGGCCGGCACCCGGCTCGGCTGACGTGCCGCGCTATTTCTTGACCCTCGAGTACCACGGTGGCCCGTTCTGCGGCTGGCAGCACCAGGCGCGCGGCGTCGCCGTGCAGGACGTCGTCGAGACGGCGGTGGCGCGGCTCGGCGGCGCGCCGGCCCGCGTCTACTGCGCCGGCCGCACCGATGCGGGCGTGCACGCGCTCGGTCAGGTGGCCCATGTCGACCTGCCCAGGGACTACGGCGACGAGACCGTGGCCAACGCCCTCAACGCGCACCTGCGGCCCCATCCCGTGGCGGTGCTCGCGGCCCGGCGCGTGCCCGACGACGCCCACGCCCGCTTCGACGCGACGGGCCGCGCCTATCGCTACCGGCTCCGCAACCGCCGCGCCCCGCTGACCTGGGAGGTCGGCCTCGCCTGGCACGTCCGGGCGCCGCTCGACGTCGCGGCGATGCGCGAGGCGGCCCGCCACCTCCAGGGGCATCACGACTTCACGAGCTTTCGCGCGGCCGAGTGCCAGGCCCGCTCGCCCACGAAGACGCTCGACCGGCTCGCCGTCGAGGGCCGAGGCGATCTCGTCGAGATCGTCGCCGAGGCCCGCTCCTTCCTGCACCACCAGGTGCGCAACATGGTCGGCACGCTGGTCGTGGTGGGCAAGGGTGTCGCGGCGCCGGATTGGGTCGCGCGAGCCCTCGCCGCGCGTGATCGCGCCGCCGCCGGACCGACAGCGCCCGCCGCGGGGCTCTACCTCGAGCGCGTCGACTACGCCGGCCTCACCCCCCCGCCACCCAGCGCTGGACCAGCATGCTGACCAGCAATTGGACGACGACGACGCCGACCCCGTCGAGGCCCGGGGCGCCAAAGGCGAACTTGGCGACGAGATAGTCGTAGAAGACGAGGCCGATGGTCAGCGCCAACAGCGCGAGCCCGGCGAGGCTCGCCGGCAGGATGGTGCTCACGACGACGACCACGGCGACGATCGCGATCTGGACCACCGACGCCCAGTTGGCCGCGACCACGTAGGGGACGAACAGGGCGGTGCGGCTCATGAGCTTGGCGAGCACCGCGGCGGTGACCGGAAAGGCCAGCCACTGGAGGCCGTAGGCGAGCACGGCGACGCCCATGGGCGTGCCGCTCTCGGCGAGCCCGCGGCTCTGCACCCAGTGGACGAAGGCGTAGGCCGGCAGCACCAGGAGTGCCGCGAAGAAGCTCTTGATGAAGCCCTGGAGGCTGGTGTCGAACGCCGCCATCCCGCGCGCGTCGTTCTTGAGCAGGAGGCCGGCGCCGACGACGCCGCGGGTGATCTCGTCGAGGCTCGGGATCATCGCGCGGCCGCGAAGCCGGCGATGACCGTCTCGAAGACGCGGGTGAGCTCCTCCAGCTCGTCGAGCCCGACCCATTCGTCGACCTGGTGCAACGAGTGCCCGACGGTGCCGAGCTCGAGGACGGGGCCCAGGTCCTTCAAGAAGCGCGCGTCCGAGGTCCCGCCCGCGGTGCTCGGGCGCGGTGCTCGGCCCAGCGTCGCGACGACCGCGTCGGCGACGAGACGGCCAAAATCGCCGCCGCCGGCGAGAAACGCATCGCTCACGCCGATGACCTCCACCCGCCCGCGGTCGCCGGCGTGGCGGCGCGTCACCTCGGTGAGCCACGCCGTCAGGCTCGCGCTGTCGTGGGTGGTGTTGAAGCGGATGTTGAGCGCGGCGCGCGCCTCGGGCGGGATGACGTTGGTCGCTTCGTTGGCGACGTCGAAGCTGCTCACCTGCAGCGTTGAAGGCTCGAACCGCTCGGTACCTGCGTCGAGCGTCGTGGTCGCCAGCTCGTGGACGATGGCGGCAAGGCGGTGCACCGGGTTGTCGGCGAGGTGCGGGAACGCCGTGTGGCCCTGCACGCCCGCGACGACGATCCGCGCGTTGAGGGAGCCGCGCCGGCCGACCTTGATGGTGTCGCCGACGGCGTGCGTCGAGGTCGGCTCGATGACGATGCAGCCGTCGAAGCCGAGGCGCCGTTCCTGCAGCCAGCGGACGATGGCGGCGGTGCCGTGGCGGGCAGGCCCCTCCTCGTCGCCGGTGACGTAGAACCACAGCTCACCTCGCCACTCGCCCGTGCCATTGGCGCGGGCCGCCGCGGCGATGGCGCAGGCCAGCCCGCCCTTCATGTCGCACGCGCCGCGCCCGTGGAGCCGCGCGTCGGCGATGTCGCCCGAGAAGGGCGGGCGCCGCCAATGCGCGCGGTCGCCCGGCGGCACGACATCGGTGTGCCCGGCGAAGGCGAGCCGGCGCCCGCCCCGGCCGAGCCGAGCGACGAGGTTGGGCACGCCCTCCTCCTCGACCCGGTGGACCTCGGCGCCGAGCTCTTTGAGCCAGCGAGCGACCAGCCCGAGGGCCTCGCCGGGGTCCGGCGTCACGCTCGGCGCCCGGACGAGCGCCTGGGCCAGCGCCACCGGGTCGGTGAGCGCCATCAATCGCGCAAGAGGTCGTTGATCGAGGTCTTGGCGCGGGTCTGGGCGTCGACGCGCTTGACGATGACGGCGCAGTAGAGGTTCGGGCCGGGCGCGCCGTCGGGCAGCGGCCTGCCCGGCAGCGAGCCGGCGACGACGACCGAGTAGGCGGGCACGTGACCGCGAAAGACCTCGCCGGTCTCGCGATCGACGATCTTGGTCGACTGGCCGATGAACACGCCCATGCCGATCACCGCCCCGGTCTCGACCCGCACCCCCTCGACGACCTCGGAGCGGGCGCCGATGAAGCAGTCGTCCTCGATGACGACCGGCGCCGCCTGCAGAGGCTCGAGGACGCCGCCGATCCCGGCGCCGCCGGAGATGTGCACGTTCTTGCCGATCTGAGCGCAGGAGCCGACGGTGGCCCAGGTGTCGACCATCGTGCCGCTGTCGACGTAGGCGCCGAGATTGACGAAGGACGGCATCAGCACGACGCCCGGCGCGATGTAGGCCGACCGCCGGACGACGCAGTTGGGGACGGCGCGGAAGCCGGCGTCCTGCCAGCGCACCTCGTCCCAGCCGTCGAACTTGGACGGCACCTTGTCCCACCAGGTGGCGTGGCCCGGGCCGCCCGGGATCGGCTCCATGCCGTAGAGGCGAAACGACAAGAGCACGGCTTTCTTGAGCCACTCGTTGACCTGCCAGCCATGCAGCCGTCGCTCGGCCACGCGGAAGGCGCCGCGGTCGAGGCCGTCGAGAGCGGCCTCGACCGCCTCGCGGATCTCGCCGCCGGTCTCGCTGGTGACCGTGTCGCGGGCCTCGAACGCCGCCTCGATCGTCGCCGCCAGGGCGTCCGTGGTCATCCTGTGCTCCCGGTGCGAGAATTCGCGCCAAGCTAGCTTCGAGCCGGGCGCTGTCAATCGACCGCCGCCCTTTCTGCGGCCGCGCTCCCGAGCTACATCTCAACGCGGTCAGGAACCCGAGGCAGCACCCATGACCTTTCGCGCGCCGGTCGACGATCTTCTCTTCCAGCTCGCCCATGTCGCGGGCTTCGCCGAGACCGCGGCGCTGCCGGGCTTCGATCCGGGCGCGGCCGAGCTCGCCGAGCCGATCCTCCTTGAGGCGGCGAGGCTGGCGGAGAACGAGCTCGCACCGCTCAACGAGATCGGCGATCGCGACGGCGCCAGGCTCGAGGGCGGCCGCGTCGTCTTGCCGGAGGGCTATGGCGACGCCTTCCGCCTGTTCGCCGAGGGCGGCTGGAAGGCGCTGCCCTTCGCCACCGAGTTCGGCGGCCAGAACCTGCCGTGGACGCTCTCGTTCGCCGTCAACGAGGTGATGTTCGCGGCCAACCTCGCCTTCAGCAACTGCCCGCTGCTCACCCAGGGAGCGATCGAGGCGCTGATCCACCACGGTACCGACGCGCAGCGGCGGCGCTTCCTGCCCGGCCTGACCGGCGGAACCTGGACCGGGACGATGTGCCTCACCGAGCCGCAGGCGGGCTCGGACGTCGGCGCGGTGGAAACGCGCGCCGAGCCGGCCGATGGCGGGTACCTGATCACCGGCACCAAGATCTACATCACCTTCGGCGAGCACGACCTGGGCCGCAACATCGTCCACCTCGTGCTGGCGCGCCTGCCGGGCGCTCCCGAAGGAACGAAAGGCATCTCCCTCTTCGCCGTGCCCAAGTACCTCGTCGACACCGACGGCCGCCCCGGCGCGCGCAACGACGTCCGCTGCCTCTCGCTCGAGCACAAGCTGGGCAACCACCTCTCGCCGACCTGCGTCATGCGCTTCGGCGAGGAAGGCGGTGCCTTGGGCGAGCTGATCGGCGAGCCCAACGAAGGCATGCGCTGCATGTTCACGATGATGAACCAGGCTCGGCTGACCGTCGGTCTCCAGGGCCTCGCCATCGCCGAGCGGGCCTATCAAGAGGCCCTCGCCTACGCCCGCGAGCGCGTCCAGGGGTACCGAGGCGGCCGCCGTGTCGCCATCGTCGGGCACCCCGACGTGCGCCGGATGCTCATGACGATGCGCGCGCAGATCGAGGCCGCCCGCGGGCTGATCTTGACGGCGGGCGCGGCGCTCGATGCGAGCCACCGCCATGCGGACGAGGCGGTGCGCGCGCGGATGCGGGGTCGGGTCGACCTTCTCACCCCCATCGTCAAGGCGTGGCTCACCGATCTCGGCGTCGAGGTCAGCTCGCTCGCCGTGCAGGTCCACGGCGGCATGGGCTACATCGAGGACTGCCCCGCAGCGCAGCACTTCCGCGACGCTCGGATCACCCCGATCTACGAGGGGACCAACGGCATCCAGGCGCTCGACCTCGTCGGCCGCAAGATGCGCACCGCGCAGGGCGAGCTGCCCTGGGAGCTCTTCGCCGAGCTGCGTGCCGAGCTCCGCGGCTTCGAGCAAGACCGGCTCGACTGGGCGGTGCCGACCCTGCGCGCGGCCCTTGCCAACTGCGAGGCCGCGACGCGCTGGGTCCAGGGGGACCACGGGCACGACACCGAGGCGGTCGCCGCCGGCGCCACCCCTTATCTGCGCTTGATGGCGGCGACGCTCGCCGGCTTCACGCTCGTTCGCGCTTCGGCCGCCGCCGCCCGTAGCGGCCATCCGCTCGCCGCCGCCAAGCAGGCCGTCGCCGCGTTCCACACCGGGCAGTTGCTGCCGCCGGCCACGGCACTCCTGCCGGCGGTGTCGGCGGGCTCGGCGGCGCTCGACGAAACGCTGTTCGCGGCGTGAGGCGAACACTTGCCGGAGGACGGCCATGGCATCGATGGGGGTGATCACCGACCGCGACGGTCGCGTCTACCGATTGCGGCCGATCCGGCCCGCCGACGCGCCGGCCTTGCAGCGCGCGTTCGCAAAGATGGACGCCGACGACCGGCGCGCGCGTCTGTTCGCGCCGACCAAGGAGCTCAGCGACGCGATGGCGCTCGCGTTCTGCACGATCGAGGACCCCGATGACCTCTGCGTCGTGCTCGAGAGCGACGCGTTTGCCGGCGAGCTGCTCGGCGGCTACCGGTTGATGGCGGACCCGTCGGGCGACGGCGCCGAGTTCGCCGTGTCGCTGCAATCCCACCTGCAGGGCCGCGGCCTCGGCCGCGCGCTCATGGAGCGGCTGCTCGAGGCGGCGCGCGAGCGCGGCGTGGCGCGGGTCTGGGGCACGATCCTTGCCGACAACGCGCCGATGGTGCAGCTGGCGCGCAAGCTCGGCTTCGCGATCAGCCGCGATCCGGACGACCCGCAGCTCGTCAAGGCGGTCTGGTCGGCGGTCTGAACAGGCCCTGGCCCCTGGACCGCGGCCGTGCCCGCATGCACATAGGCCGTGAGCATGAGGATGTGGAGAACGGATCATGGAGACCTCGGACTGGCTGGGCCTCGCGGGCTTCGCGCTCGCCGCGTTCGCCGCCGCCTCGAGCGGCGCGGTGTTCACCCCGGATGCCTGGTACCAGCAGATGCGCAAGCCCGGCTGGACGCCGAAGGACTGGGTCTTCCCGGTCGTCTGGACCCCGCTCTACGTGATGATCGCCACCTCGGCCTGGCTCGTCTGGCGCGAGGCGGGCTTCGCCGGGGCGGCGCTGCCACTGGCGGTCTGGTTCGTGCAGCTCATGCTCAACGCCGGTTGGTCGGCGGTCTTCTTCGGCCTCAAGAAGCCGGGCCTCGCCTTCGCCGAGGTGCTGGGGCTCTGGCTTTCGGTCGCCGCATGCATCGTGCTGTTCTGGCCGATCTCGACGACGGCGGCGCTCCTGCTCGTGCCCTACCTGGTGTGGGTCAGCATCGCCTCACTGTTGAATTTCCAGGTGTGGCGCATGAACGACGCCTCGACGCAAACCGCCTGACTATCCGATCAATTTCTAATTTCACAAAGCTACTCTACTCAGGGTAGATCTTCGCCTCCCAGCAAGGCGAACGATCATGTACCCTGCAGCCAGTCCCGTCTTCGCCCTTCTCCTCCTCGTGGCCGGCGCTCCTCCGCCGGGGGACGATGCCCGCGTCGGCGCGGGCGCCGTCGTCGACGGCGACACGATCGAGGTCGAGGGGGTACGCTTCCGCCTCGAAGGCGTGCACGCCCCGGAGCGCGGCGAGCCCGGCGGTCCCGCCGCGACGCGCTTCATGGTCGACCTGCTACGCGACAAGGAGGTGGTCTGCGCGCCCACCGGCGCGCGCTCGTACGATCGTCTCGTCGGCGTCTGCCGGGTGGACGGTACCGGTGACATCGGCGCCGCGTTGATCGCCGCCGGCCTCGGCCGCGACTGCAAGCGCTACTCCGGCGGCCGCTACGAGGCCCTGGAGACGATCGAGGGCAAGGCCCTGCCGCTGCCGAGCTACTGCCGACGCTGACGCGACCCAAGGCCGACTGGACAAGCCCGCGGCGCCGCGCCATCCCGCCGCGAGACGTCGAGCACCTTGCCGCGGGTTCATGGCAGACACTCAGCAGACGGCCGACCGCGCGCCGGCAACAAGCGGTCGCGCGACCGCAGACGGGACACCGCGCCGGCGGTCGACCCTGCGCCGGCTCGCCTGGCTGTTCGCCCGCCCGGTCCGCCGCGCCCGCCGCGAGCGCGAGCTGGTCATCCAGCCCTATCGCGGCTTCGGCTCGCCGGAGCAGGTCTTCGTCATCGGTCGCGTGCTCACCCAGCCCAGACCCTTGACCTTCAAGGACCGCTTGACCCGCGATCTGTTCGACGTCGCGCGGCGGCTGTTCCGGCACGGGGTTACCGGCGTCGATGTCGAGCTCCGCATCGCCGGGCGGACGAGCTCGGCGCGCACCGATGGCGACGGCTATTTTCGCTGCGCGCTCGACCTCGACGCAGGCCTGCTCGAGCACGGCGGCTGGCACCACGCCGATCTCGCGCTCGTCGCGCGCCCCGACATCAAGGTCATGGCGAGGATTTTCGTACACGGACCGCGGAGTCGCTGCCTCATCGTCAGCGACATCGACGACACGGTAGTCGAGACCGGTGTCGCCAATCGCCTCGTCATGCTGTGGCGGCTGTTCGCGCAGAGCCCGCATCAGCGCCGGCCGGTGCCGGGCTTCGCCGATCTCTTCCGCGCGCTCAATCGCGGCCTCGGCGGCGACGAGCGCAATCCCGTGGTCTTCGTCTCCCGCGCGCCCTGGACCATCTACGAGACGCTCGATGCCTATTTTCGCCTCCACCGCATGCCCGGCGATGCGGTGTTGCTGCTGCGCGAGTGGGGTGTGCGCTGGCATCATCCGTTCGCTCGGCGCGACCCGCACCACAAGATCCGGCTCATCCGCCACGTGCTCGACACCGCGCCGCGGCTGCCCGTCGTGCTCGTCGGCGACAGCGGCCAGCAGGACGCCGAGATCTACGCCGAGATCGTGAGGGAGTATCCGGGGCGGATTCGCTGCGTCCTCATCCGCGATCTCGCCCGCTCGACCAGCCGCGAGACGGTCATTCGCGCGCTCGAGCGCAACCTGGCGGACGCCGGCGCGCGGCTGATCCTCACCGCCTCGACCGGCCGCATGGCCGAGGTCGCCCACGAGCTCGGCCTCATCCCGTCGCACGCCGTGACCCGCGTCGCCGCCGCGGACCTCCGTTGAGCCGCGCTCAGGGCGGGTTCGCGACGATGGTACGCAGACGCTCGCGCAGGCGCGC
>CAYZSE010000030.1:17569-27350 GCA_964481035.1 uncultured Geminicoccaceae bacterium
GCCGCGCTCAGGGCGGGTTCGCGACGATGGTACGCAGACGCTCGCGCAGGCGCGCCAGCGGCCGGTCTGCCCGCTGCAGCTTGGCGAACTGGTGGCGGAGGTCCGCGCCCGACATCCATTCGAGGCCGATCAGCGCCCAGTGATCGGCATCTTCGACGACGGAGGTGTCCCCCCAAGTCGCCGACGCCACCGAGACGAGGCTGTCATTGGGTCCTTCGTGGGTCTGCAGGCGGCGGCTGAAAGCGCGCAGGAACGGCGGCACCGCCGAAGGTGCGACTTCCCCGCAAATGGCGTGGTAGCACACGTCGGGTCGATCGGGGACCGCCTCGTTGAAGCGGCGCGCCGCACCGCGGGTGAGATCGCTGAGCCCGCCCTGGTCGATCTGCCGCAACGCCGACGGCAGGCGGTGGCGCAAGCGGTGGACGAGGTCGGCGAGGAGGGTCCCGCGGTGCGGGGTGCCGAGCGTGACGACGTCGGTCACCCGGCGCTCGGGGTCGAGATGCCGGGCCGCGTAGCGCGCGTCGAGGCCGCCCATCGAGTGGCCGACGAGGACGATGCGATCCGCCCGACTGACGGCGAACTCGCGCGCCATGCGGCGGGCGCGCTCGGGCA
The DNA here is from genome assembly GCA_964481035.1 of uncultured Geminicoccaceae bacterium. Classification (GTDB taxonomy): domain Bacteria; phylum Pseudomonadota; class Alphaproteobacteria; order Geminicoccales; family Geminicoccaceae; genus JAAAPF01. The sequence goes on from CAYZSE010000030.1 coordinate 18,182, forward strand.
CGGGCCCCGTCACCGGGACGCGGACGACCTTGAGCTCGATGCCGCGGCGCCGCAGGTCGTGCATGAGCTTGAGCGAGCCGACCCAATAGGCATTGGGCAGCGGCGCCAGATAGCCGTGCGCGAAGACGACCGCGGTCGGCGCCACCGGCCGCTCGAAGTCATTGACGAAGAGATGGGTGAGCTCGCTCAAGCGCAAGGTGGCAGGGACATCCGTAATGCCCCGGTGGCGGGGCTCCACGATCACCGAACCCAACATGTCGCAGGGACGTCGCCGAGCGGCAAGTCGCGCGTTCAGCCGCCGAGCGCTTCAAGGATCCGCTTGCCGGCGCGGCCGGTGACGGGCAGGCCCAGATCCCTCTCGGCCGCGCGGATGCCTTGGCGGGTGGTGGGCCCGATCCGCCCGTCGGCCTCGCCGATGTCGTAGCCCGCGGCGAGCAGCCGCTCCTGCAGGCGACGCCGCTCGGCCCGCGACAGGCCCGCATCGTCGGTCGGCCAGGGCGTGCGCAGCGCCGGATAGCCGGCGATCCGATCGGCCAGATGGGCGATGGCGAGCGCGTAGCTCTCGGCCTGGTTGTAGCTGTAGATCGCATCGAAGTTGGCGAAGACGAGAAAGGCCGGTCCCGCCGCGCCGGCCGGCAGGAGCAGGCCCGCCCGGCCCTCGCCCGCTACTCGCGAGCCGTCCGCGCGCCGCACGCCGCGCGCATCCCAGGTGGCGAGCGATGCCTTCGCAGTGCGTCCGCTCGGGCCGGCATAGCCCGCCGGCACCTTGGCCTCGATCAGCCACGGCGCGCCGGTCCGCCAGCCGGCGCGGGCGAGATAGTTGGCCGTCGAGGCGAGCGCGTCCGCGACCGAAGCCACCAGATCGCGGCGCCCGTCGCCGTCGAAGTCGACGGCGAGGCGTGCGTAGGTCGAGGGGATGAACTGGGTCTGCCCGAAGGCGCCGGCCCACGAGCCCCGGAGCTCGTCGAGGGCGAGGTCGCCCTGGTCGACGAGCCCCAAGGCCGCCATCAGCTCGCCCTTCCAGAAGTCCCGGCGGCGCTCGCCGGCGCAGACCAGCGTGGCGTAGGCGTGCGGGATGAAGAAGTTGCCGGTCTCGCGGCCGTAGTCGCTCTCGACCCCCCAGATCGCGACGACGACGTGGCGATCCACCCCGTAGCTCTGCTCGATGTGCTCGAGCAGCTCCTCGTGCGCGGCGAGCTTCTGCCGGCCGTCGACGATGCGCGCATCGTCGACGAGGAAGGCGAGATAGTCCCAGATCGGCGTCACGAACTCCGGCTGGGCGGTCGAGAAGCGCAAGACCCGCTCGTCGACCTCGGCGCCGGCGAAGGCCGCCTCGGCGATGGCGGGAGCGACGCCGCCGGCGATGGCCTCGCGCTCCAGGCCGGCGAGGCAGCGCTCGAATTCGGCCAGCGCCGGGCTCGTCGCCAGCATCCAGGCGAGCACGGTGAGACAAAGACGCATGACGGCGAGGCTCCTCGGGGGTCGTGCTTGGATTTGCCGATTTAGAGCGTTTCGGCCGAACCCGAAACCGCCTCGCGGCACGGACGTGCGGCGAGCCCCCCTGGGCGCGAGCGAGGGGGCCGCGCGGGTGAGGGCGGCGGTCGCGCGCGCCGACATTGGCAAGCCGGGCGCCGGCGCCTACCCAGGTCGCTTGGGCGGCTGGAGGAACGAGACCATGGCGGCAGCGACGAGCCTACCCATCACCGGCCGGACGCGGCTGTTCGGCGTCATCGCCGACCCGATCGGCCACGTCCGCGCCTGCGAGGTGTTCAACCCGGTCTTCGCCGCGCGCGGCATCGACGCCGTGCTGGTGCCGCTGCACGTGCCCGCGGGCCGGCTCGCCGCGGCCTTGGACGGCTTTCGAGCGCTCGCCAACCTCGGCGGCGTGCTCGTCACGATCCCCCATAAGGAGGCGGTACTCGACCTGGTCGACGAGATCGGCGCCCAGGCACGTCTCATCGGCGCCGCCAACGTCATCCGCCGCGACGCTCACGGCCGCCTCACGGCGGAGAACTTCGACGGGCTCGGCTTCGTCGCGGGCCTGCGCCGGCAGGGCCGCGCGGTGGCCGGCAAGCGGGTGCTGCTGGTCGGCGCCGGCGGCGCCGCCAAGGCCATCGCCTGCGCCCTTGTTGACGCCGAGGTCGCGGCCCTCGTCGTCGCCAACCGCACCGCCGCGCGCGCCGAGGAGCTCGCCGGGCGAATCCGCACCGCCTATCCTTCCGTCGACGTCCGGGCCGGGACGGCGGACCCGACCGGCTTCGACCTCGTCGTCAACGCCACCTCGCAGGGCCTCTTGCCCGGCGACGCGCTGCCCATCGCCGTCGAGGCGGTCGAGGCGCGGTCGGTGGTGGCCGAGATCATCATGAAGCCCGAGCGCACCCCGCTCGTCGTGGCGGCCGAGGCACGGGGCCTCGAGGTGCATCTCGGCCGGCACATGCTCGACGCGCAGGTGCCGCTGATGGCGGGCTTTCTCGGCATCGACGCGGGCGGGCCCTGAGAAGCCGATGGCTTGGTCCGAGATCGGCTCCGATCTCGCCGCCGCGGGCCGCTGGCGACCGCCGCCACGCGCGGTATACGGCCTCAAGCTGGCGCTGGTGCTGGCGCTGTGGCCGAGCGGCCTCGTGCTCCTCGCCCACCCTTCGGCGATGCTCGCCGAGGCGCGCGACGTCGCGTTCCTGGTGCTGCTCGCGCTGGCGCTACCGGCGGCGAAGCCGATCAGCCGCGCCGTCGCGCTCGTCGGGCTGGTCGCCGCCTCGGTCCTCTGGCTCGCCTACGACCGGCCGCGCGCGCTCATCGACGCGGCGGACGCGGCGCTCGTCTTCATCCTGTTCTTGCCCGCGCTCTTGCTCCTGCGCGAGACGATGCAGGTGAGCCCCGAGGCCCGCGCCGCCGAGGATGCCTTCGACGCGCTCGGTCCGGGCCGCCGCATCGCCGGGCTCACCATCGGCAGCCATCTCCTGGCGAGCGTCATGATCATCGGCGCGCTGCCGATCATCCGCCCCTTCATCGTCCGCCAGGACGACCCCGCGCTGAGGCTCGAGCTCGCCCGCGCCGCCATGCGCGGCTTCGCCCTTTGCGTCCTCTGGTCACCGCTCACCGTCGCCATGGTCTTCGTCTCGACGCAGAAGCCGGCGGTGAGCCTCGTCGAGGTGATGGCGCTCGGGCTGCCGACCACGGTGCTGGCCCTGGTCGGAGCCGTCTGGCTCGACCGCGGCTGGCCCGGCGTGCGCGCCGCCCTGCCCGCGCTCGCGGCGTTCCGTAGCCTGGCGGTTCCCGTCGCGGTCGTCATCGGCATCGTGGTCGCGCTCGCCTCGACGACCTCACTGTCGACCCTCGAGGTCGTCGCCTTGACCTTGCCGCCCTTGTGCCTGCTCCGGCTCGCGATCCTGCCCGACCGCCCGTTCGCGCGCGTGCTGCCGCGGACGATCGCCGACCTGCCGAGGATGGGCGACGAGCTCCTCATCTTCACCGGCGCCGTTCTCCTCGGCGACCTCATCACCGCGAGCGGTGCGGCGGACGGCGTCGCGCGGGCGCTGCACCTCGCGGCCTGGCCGCCTGCCCTGGTGCCGCTGCTCGGCTTCGCCCTCGGCCCGCCGCTCGCGCTCTTGGGCCTCCACCCGATCGTCAGCGGCACCATCCTGCTGGCGCTCCTGGCGCCGGTGGACGGCCTCTTGCCGGACCTTTTGGAGATCCAGATCGTGCTGTTCGCCTGGATGGCCGGGGCGATGATCTCCTATGCCTCGCTCTCGGTGGTGGCCGCCGCGCGCCTGTTCGACATCCCGACCCGCGAGCTGGCGTTGAGCCTCAACCTACGCTTTCTCGCCGGTCTCGGGCTCCTGCTCGCGCTGGGCCAGGGGCTCTGGCTCGCCGGCGGGTGAGGCCGGGCTCGCCTCGGCGTCGCGCAGCGCCGTCAAGAACTCGTCCAGCTGCGGGGTCCGCGGATGGTCCGGGCGCCGCAGCAGGCCGACCGTGCGGTGGACGGGCGGCCTGCCGAAGGGCACCGAGCGCAGGCTCGTCGCCCGAAAGCTCGCGAGCTGACGCGCCGGCACGATCGACACGCCGAGGCCCGCATCGACGAGGGCGAGCACGCCGCTCAAGGTGTCGATTTCCATCGCGGCGTCGAGGCGCAAGCGACGCCTCGCGAGCTCGCTCTCGATCAGGCTGGAGAGCCAGGCGTGCCGGCGAAAGCGGATGTAGGGCATCGTTCGCAGGAGCGTCTCGTCGTCGCCGCCCGGCAACCTCTCCGCGACGACGACGTGGAACGGCTCGACCATGATCGCATCGAAGCGCACGTCGAGGGGCGGCGAGCCGGGCTCCATCATCAGCGCCGCGTCCACCGTACCCCGCGACACCCGCTCGGCGAGCTCCTCCGAGTAGGCGGTCGTCAAGCTCACGCGGAGATTGGGCCGGCGCTCGCGCAGGCGGGCGAGCGCCGGTGCCAGCAGCGTGCCCACGGCGGTCGGCACGGCGCCGATCGACAGCACGCCGACGACGTCCGCCGGGGCGGTGTCGCCCAGACGCTCCCACGCGTCGATCACCCGTCGCGCCCGGGCCAGCGTCCGTCGCCCCGGCTCGGTCAGCACCGGCGGGCGGACCGAACGGTCGAACAGCGTGAAGCCCAGCTCGTCCTCGATGATCTTGATGTGCAGGCTCACCGCCGCGGGCGAGAGCCCGAGCGACCGGCTGGCCGCGAGAAAGCTGCCGTGCTCGGCGATCGCGACGAGGGTGTACAGAATCTTGATGTCCATGCCGTCATATCAAATAGCGCGAAACGCCACCGAACGCAGCTTGCTCTTTTGCACTGCGGTCGCGACGCTCGACCCCTGCGACCCGGACCCTGCGACGCCTCGCCGCGACGCTCGGCGCAGCCGCCGACCCGGGGCTTGCCATGACCCTCGGGTCAGCCGGCGCCGCGCCGCGCGGGCCGCATCATGACGTGCAGCTCACGCGGTGCCCGCCTCGGCGACGCTCGGCGCGCATGGGTGCGCTGCACAAATCCTTACTCCAGGTTGCGCCTAGTGCTGAACAATACGACGAAAAGTTAGGTTCAGGCGAGGCCCCACCGGCCGCGCGGTCTTCGGCAGCGCGTGCCGCCAGGCGCGCTGCGAGCCCGGCCCCATGACCAGGAGCGAGCCGTGCGGCAGGTCGAGCGCCACGGCGAGCGTCTTGTCGCGGGCGTGGCGCAGGCGGAAGCGCCGCACGGCACCGAGCGAGATGCTGGCGACCACCGGGTCGGGGCCGAGCGCCGGCTCGGCGTCGCGGTGCCAGGCGACGCTGTCGCGGCCCGAGCGGTAGAGGTTGAGCAGGACGGCGTTGAAGCCCGTGCCCGCATGCGCCTCGGCCACCTCCTTGAGGGCCGTGAGGTCTTCGAGCCACGGCCGCGGCGGGTGGTCGATCCCGCTGTAGCGGTAGCCGGCCTCGCCGTACCAGGCGGTCAGCCGCGGCAGCGGCACGCTTTGCCCCATGATCCGCGCCGTCTCCTGGCGCCAGTCGACGTCGCGCACGAGCCGGGCGAAGACGCCGTCGGGATCGGCGACCGCGTCCTCGACGAGGTAGGCCTCGCCGTCACGCGGCAGCAGGTTGCGCCGCGGGACGGCGCCGATAGTCACGGACAAGTCGTTGTCGCACAATGATAAATCCCGAATCTGGTTTCGTTCTGCATCGCGGGCATCCCGGCCGGCGGCGGCCGCGCGGCCATCGCCATGGACCTTCCTAGGATATCGTTCCGAAGGCCTCGGTGCGAGCGCCGCATCGCCAGCCGGGCCGGGCGCCGCTAGTGCAGTGACGCCATCGAAGCGAGCAGCTTCGATGGCGTCAACGAGCACGAGCTCTATCGAAGCGTGCAGCTTTGGCGCATTCGGATGTGCGGCATCCGAATGCGCCGCTGCACCAGGACGGACGGCGGGTGCAGACGCGCCGTCACAGGCGCCACGAAGGAGGACGGACATGGAGGAACTGCGCGGCAAGGTCGCCGTCGTGACGGGCGCGAGCCGGGGCATCGGCGCGGCGACGGCGCGAGAGCTCGCCGGGCACGGGGTCGAGGTCGTCCTCGGCGCCCGCACGGCCGACGCCATCGACGATCTCGCCCGCGAGATCCGCGCCGCCGGCGGCGAGGCCATCGCCCGGGCCTGCGACGTCGCGCGCTACACCGAGGTCGAGGCGCTGGTCCAAGCGGCGACCGACGCCTTCGGCCGGCTCGACGTCCTGGTCAACAACGCGGGCGTCATCGAGCCCATCGTCCGGCTCGCCGACAGCCATCCCGGCGCTTGGGACGCAGGGCTCGATGTCAACGCCAAGGGGGTCTACCACGGCCTCAGGGCGGCGTTGCCCCTGATGGCGCAGCAGGGCGCGGGCGTCGTCGTCAACGTCAGCTCGGGCGCCGCCACCAACCCGCTGGAGGGCTGGAGCCACTACTGCGCCGGCAAGGCCGCGGCGCTGATGCTGACGCGCTGCGCCGACCTCGAGTACCGCGAGCGCGGCATCCGCGTCGTCGGCCTCAGCCCCGGCACGGTGGCGACCGACATGCAGGTCGCGATCAGGGCCTCGGGCGTCAACCCCGTGAGCCGGCTCGATCCCGCCGTCCACATCCCGCCCGAGTGGGCCGCCCGCGCCATCGCCTGGCTCTGCACCGCCGCCGCCGCCGATCTCCACGGCGTCGACTTCGCGCTCCGCGACGCCGACAACCGCCGCCGGGTGGGCCTCATCGCCTGACAGCAGGGGCGTAGCGCCTTCGCGCGCCGCCCGACCCGGGCGGGACGCCTGAACGGCAGAGAAGTGCGAGGAAGAGACGCCTGCGCGCCGGTCTCGTGGAGTGGGCAAAGTGCCGGAGAAAGCGAATTTGCCGGCGAACAACTGGCGCGTCCGCTTTCGGCGCTCGAGGTATCGGCGATCGCCGGGGGGCCAGCGTGCGCAGGTGGTGGACGCTCAACCTGCGCTCGGGCAGCGTTGCGGCTCTCGGGTGGTGGCCGACGGACATCAAGAGAACCCTTCACGGGCGAGCCGGGCCGATCACCGAGACGCGTTAACGAACAATGGTTGTTCTTTCCCGATTTCTTTCAACTATCGGTTTTTCGGATGAATTTCCAATAGACATATGCGTTTCTTGGGATATACGAGTGCTATTCGACCTACAATTTATTTGGAGGCGCAGGTGGCAACATTTACTGTAACGAACTCCAATTTCGGCGGTCTCGGCTCGCTCCGCCGGGCCCTCATCGACGCCAACGCGAACCCCGGGGCGGACGAGGTCGTCTTCACCGACGCGGCACGCGGCACCGTCGTCCTCAACGAGACGATCCGGATCCGCGACGACGTCACGATCAGGGGCCCGGGTGCCGACGAATTCATCCTCGACGGTAACGGCGCCAGCCGCGTCCTCGTCGTCGACGACGCAGACGAGAGCACCTACCGCGATGTCGTGATCGAGGGGATCACGATCACGAACGGCTTCGCCACGGACGGCGGCCCCGATGACTACGCCGCCGAGACTGTCGCCGGCGGTGGTATTTGGAACACCGAGAACTTGACGCTGCGCAATGTCACGGTCTCGGAGAATACTGTATCGAGTAGCGAGCTTGATGTTTACGGCGACCAACTTGATGTTTACGGCGGCGGTATCTATAATACGGCTTTCTTAACATTAGAACAATCAACCGTCGTCGCCAACTCGGTATCAACCTCTGAAAACGCGTACGGTGCTGGTATTGCGAATTTGGGCGGAATCGTCCATATTTCTGACTCCAAAGTGGTTCGAAATGGCGACTTCGGCAAATCTGAAGGCGGCGCCCAATATGGCATTGACGGAGCGGCTATTTATAGTATTGGCGAGCTAAAAATCGCCGGCTCATATATTGATGAAAATGAAAGCAATCGTGGACCTGGTTCTGTTGTTATATATGGTGGCGCGATTTCGTCGTCAGGCATTCTCATCATTGAAGAAAGTTCTGTTTCCAATAATCTGCTGGATTCTGAAAATGTTGGTCGCGGCGGGGCGATTTACCACATCGGCTATCTTGAAATTTCTGACTCAGTATTGCAATTCAATGAGTTTTCGACAGGACCAGGTTGGGGCGAAGGAGCAGTAATCTTCCATGATCCAAATTTTGATCTTTCAAAAAATAATGATCTTTTGCCGGCATTGAATTTTGACCAATTAGCTGTAGGCTCAATCATTAAAAATTCCTTAATTTCGTCTAATCTTTCATACAATTGGTACTCGGGTGGTTTCATTGTGTCGAATGGTATCGATATCCTCAATTCGACGATTTTGGACAATTTTTCGCGATACGACGACGAATTTTTTTCAGTTAGCGATGGGGCGGTGGCTGGTGACATTTTTCTACTGTCAACGCTCATCGCCAATAATTATCACGCGGAAGAATGGAGCGGACAAACGACACTCGCACCCGACATCGTCGGAGATGACGTGACGAGTGGCGGCAATAACCTCATCGGCGCGGCGGGCAGCCGAAGTCAGTTCGTCGATGGAGCGAACAGTGACATCGTGGGGACATTGCAGCAGCCGGTCGATCCTCGGCTGGGGGCGCTCGCCCAAAACGGGGGGCGCTTTGCCACCTTCGCGCTGTTGAGCGACAGCCCGGCGCTCGACGCCGGCGCCAATCCCCAAGGCTTCGACTTCGATGTGCGGGGCGAGGGCTTTCGCCGCGTCGTCAACGGCCAAGCCGATATCGGGGCGTTTGAGCTGCAGAACGACCCGCCGATCGCGCGCGACGACAGCGCCACCACGACCGAGGGCGAGCCCGTCACCATCCCCGTCCTGGACAACGACGAGGACCCCGAGGGCGAAGCGCTCACCGTCACCTCGACCTCGCCGCCTGCCAACGGCATGGTCGTGATCCGGCAGGGGACGGAGGTCGTCTACACGCCGAACCCCGGCTTTGCCGGCGAGGACGGCTTCACCTATGAGGTCGGCGACGGTGGTGAGACTGCCCGCGGCGACGTTGTCGTCACCATCGACCCCCTCGTCCCGCCGCAGAATGAGGTGATCATCTTCCTCGGCACGGACGGCGACGACGAGGTGACCGGAGGGCCGCTCGGCGACGACTTGAGCGGCGGGAAGGGCAAGGACAGCCTTTGGGGCCGCGGCGGCGGCGACCGCCTCGCCGGCCAGAAGGGCGCCGACGAGCTCTACGGTGGCAAGGGCAGCGAC
>CAYZSE010000031.1:0-27185 GCA_964481035.1 uncultured Geminicoccaceae bacterium
AGGACACAAACACCGTGGCAAAACGCTTGACCGCCAACACAGTCGCTCAGGCGGCGAGCTTCTGCAGCTCGTCGACGTTCTTGTGCGCGCGCTTGGCGAGCACGTCCATCGCCTCGGCCTGCGCCTTCATGCCCAGATCCATTTGCGTCTGCGCGATCGTGACCGCCTTGTCGGCCGCGGCCTTGACGTCGGCGAAGTAGGTCTCCGGCTTCTTCTCGCTGTCGAACTTGCCGGTCATCAGCGACTGGACCTGCTCGACATATTCATTGACGAGGCCGTACTGGACCTTCGCTGCCGCCTGCGCTGCCTCCATGAGAACCGACTGGGCCTGGACGAGCGCGTCCATGTTGGCCTTCTGCATGGCGAAGAGCGCGTCGATATCGAACTTTAGGAATGTCATCGACTTCATCGTTACGACCTCACGTTTGCGAACGAGAATGACGTTGCTCGCTTCTATAGTGCACCGCAATATTAATTTTGCACTGCGGCAATGCATCTTTTCGGTCGAAGCGTAGACGGCACAACGAAGCGAGCCCCGGGAGGGAGGCCCGGGGCTCGACGTGCGGGTCACGCCGGCAGGGAGGGGACCGGCGTTCCCGAAGGCGGAAGACCTGATGTCTCAAGCGGCGAGCTTCTGCAGCTCGTCGACGTTCTGCTGGGCCCTCTTGGCGATGAGGTCGACGGCTTCGGCCTGGGCCTTCATGCCCAGATCCATCTGGCATTGGGCGACCGAGACGACCCGGTCAGCGACCGCCTTGGCGTCCGCGAAATACGCCTCGGGCTTCTTGTCGGCGTCGTACCTGCCGTTGAGCATGGCCTGAACCTGCTCGACGTACTCATTGACGAGACCGTACTGCATCTTGGCAGCGGCCTGGACGGCGTTGAGGACGACGGTCTGCGCCTGAACGATGGTGTCCATGTTGGCCTTCTGCATGGCGAGGAGGCTTTCCATGTCGAATTTGGGGAAGGTGACGGGCTGCATGGCGTGAGGGCCTTTCTTGACGGTGCGGAACCTTTCTAAGCGGCATTATGCTGCAATGCAACAAAAATGCTGCACTGCAACATAGGCCTTTCCGCCAAGCGTCGTGCACACCGGCGACAAGGGTTGCCACGGCGCTCTCGCGGATCATCGCCGCGGCCTTCTCCGCGATCATCGGGGTCGAAGCGTAGCACTTGCCCGAGGTGATCCTCGGCATGATCGAGGCGTCCGCCGCCCGCAGCCTCATAGAACCTGGACGTACAGTCCATGCCAATTGCACAAAGCCTCGATGCACAACCTTTGCGTTTTGCGTCGGGCGAGATCCCCGGTCGCCCCGCGGCCGGCCCTTGGTGATCGACGGCAATCCGCCGCCGAACACAACTATTGCGCGATACGCTGATTCTGTTAGCTGTCGTTCAGGTTCTCCACCCCGATCGGTTGTGCTACCTTCCAAGGCTAGGTATGGAGTGGCTTCGATGCATGAGTACGACCAGACCGACGCCGAGCGGTCTCGGCGCCTGATCCTGGCCGTGAGCGCGGTGCTCCGCGCCGTCGAGCCCGCTTCCCCGGCCTGGCAGATTCGCGTGCACGAACTCGCCCGCCTGCTCGAGCGGGCGGCCCACGGCGATCCTCATCAACCTATAGGCGAATTGGTTGCGCCGACGCCGCACCTAACGGTGGTCGGTCGCGGGTCCTGAGGCATGGTGCCGATCGCGCCTGGCCCGACGTCGACGCGCCACGCCGGCGATCGTCCTCGAGCGCACGGAACTTCATCCGAAGCCGGGGGCGCCTCAGCGTGCGCGGCGGCAGGCCTCGGACGGCGCGGCCCCGACCAACCTCGCGGCGCGCCTGTCGGCGCCGGCCCCGTCAGGTCTGGGCCGGCAGCACGCGGTCGGGCGGACGATGGCCATCGACGAAGGTCTTCATGTTGATGAGGACCTTCTCTCCCATGTCGAGGCGCCCTTCGATGGTGGCGCTGCCCATGTGCGGCAGCAGCACCACGTTCGGCAGCTCGCGCAGCTTCGGATTGATCGCCGGCTCGTGCTCGAAGACGTCGAGCCCGGCGCCGGCGATCTCCCGGTCGCGCAGCATCCGGGTCAAGGCGAGCTCGTCGATGACCTCGCCGCGCGAGGTGTTGACGATGAAAGCGTGCGGGCGAAGGAGCTTGAGCCGCCGCGCGGACAAGAGGTGGTAGGTGGCCGGTGTATGCGGACAGTTGACGCTGATGAGGTCGACCCGCGCCAGCATCTGATCGAGGCTGTCCCAGAAGGTCGCCTCGAGCTCCGCCTCGACCGAGGGATGGACCCGGTTGCGGTTGTGGTAGTGGACCGCCAGGCCGAAGCCGCGGGCGCGCCGCGCCACGGCGGTCCCGATCCGGCCCATGCCGAGAATGCCGATGCGCTTGCCGTGGATGCGATGGCCGAGCATCGCCGTGGGCGACCAGCCCGTCCACTCGCCGGACCGTGCGAGCTGCTCGCCCTCGACGACGCGGCGGGCGACGGCGAGGACCAACGCCATCGTCATGTCGGCGGTATCCTCGGTCAGCACGCCGGGGGTGTTGGTGACGGTGATGCCGCGCCTGTAGGCGGCGTCCACGTCGATGTTGTCGACGCCGGTGCCGTAGTTCGCGATCAGGCGGAGCTCGGGATTGGCGTGAGCCAGGACCGCGGCGTCGATGCGATCGGTCACCGTGGGCACGAGAACGTGCGCGATTTTCACGGCCTCGATGAGGTCGGCCTTGGTCATCGGCTCGTCGCTGGCGTTGAGGCGCGTATCGAAGAGCTCCATCATCCGCGTTTCGATCGCCTCGGGCAGGCGACGGGTGACGACGACCAGGGGGCGGGCAGGGGTCATCGACGGATCTCCTCGTGACGGCCGCAGAGTTGCATCCCGGTAGCAGACCTGACAGGTGCGGCCAAGCGAGGACGCTTGCCGGCCGCCGCCAATTCTTGGCACTAGAAAGCGTCGTATCAGCCTTGGGATCGAATGTGCGAAGGTTCATCGTCGGGGTGCTGGCGGCCTGTCTCGTCGGGCTCGCGGCGCCGGCTGCGGCCGAGGTCGGTCGCGAGAGCGGCCTACCCTTGCCTCGGTTCGTGTCGCTCGCGGCGAAAGTCGCCAATCTCCGCCTCGGTCCCGGCGCGGACGCCGCCGTCGTCGCCGTCTACCGGCGGCGAGGCTTGCCGCTCCTCGTGGTCGACGAGCAGGACAATTGGCGACAGGTGGAGGACTTCGCGGGCGACCGCGGCTGGATGCACGCCAGCCTCCTCTCCGGCCGGCGCACTGCGATCGTGGTCGAGGCGCCGCGGATCCTGCGACGGGCGCCGGGCGAGGCGGGGCTCGCGATCGCCCGTGTCGAGCCCACGGTCGTCGCCTCGCTGCTGTCGTGCGACGGCGCGTGGTGCTTCGTCGAGGTCCAGGGACGACGCGGCTGGCTGCCGCGCGCCGGCCTGTGGGGCGCCGAACCCCGACCGGCGCCGAACGAGGCGCCGATCAGCGGCGAACCTCGAAGGCGCAGTGCGGCGCCCCGGCGGCCGCGCAGGCCACCTCGACGACGTCGGTGCCAGGGTCGATCAGGGCGCGAAAGAGGCCTTTGAACGTGCCCGCATAGAACGCACAGACGGGGCGATCGTCGGTGATGCCTCGCGCCAAGGGACTGCCCGTGAGAACGATGCGCGCCGGGCGGCCGTGGTGGATCTCGAAGGCCGCGCTGCCCGCAAACGTCCAGGCGTGCTTGGCGATGAGCACCAGCAACAGGCGCTGCGACAGCCAGGGGGGGCAGGCCCGGAGCACGGTCTGGGCCGCGCGGGGGATGCGATGCGCCAAAAGGTAGCCGGCGGTGCGGACACCGGCGGCGTCCCCGACGAGGCGGGCGTCATCGCGCCCGAGCTCGGCGTGGAGCGCCGCGTAGAGCGCCGTGACGTCGGCCTCGGCGACCATCGTGGTCGGCGGCTCCAGCAGGCAGGCGAGTAGGCCGGCTCGCGCGAAGACACGGGCCGGATCGTCGTTCGCGGCGGTGAGGGCCTCGGCGAGCCGGGTCACGGCGTTGGGGCCGATGCGCGCCTCGTCCCGCACGACGCCGCTCATCCGCCGCGCTCAGCCGGTCTTGGTCAGGCGAACCACCACGTCGACCCGCTCGATGCTGTAGCCCTCGGGTGGGGTCGGCAGCTCACCGAGCTGCATGGATCCGTCGTCGATGTCCATGACGCTGCCGGTTGCGGGGACGAAGAAATGATGATGGTGCGAGACGTTGGTGTCGAAATAGCACTGGCCGCTGTCGACCGGCACCTCGCGCAACAACCCCGCCTCGGTGAACTGATGCAAGGTGTTGTAGATGGTCGCGAGCGACACCTGGATGTCGGCCGCGCGCGCCTCCTGGAACAGCGCTTCCGCCGACACGTGGCGATGGCCGGCCGCGAACAGCAGACGGGCGAGCGCCAGCCGCTGCCGTGTCGGCCGCAAGCCCGCTTCCCGCAGGCAATCCATCGCTTCGCAAAACGTGCCGCGTTCGATCATCCCACCCCACGCACCGGCTAATCGGGACGAAATTGGTGCGCTTTGCCGCCGGTGTCAATCCTCAATCACCAGCCAGGATTCGTTGAACCAACTGTCGCACTGTCGGCACGAAGCCGTTTGCGTAGAAAGGATCTTCACGGAACTTGAAGACATTATGCCCGGCGAACATCAAGTTGCCGTCGATGTCGCCGCCGTGACTGATGTCCTGCAGGGTCTTTTGGATGCAGAAGGACCGCGGGTCGGGCAGCCTGCCGGTGGTGTTGGTCTCGTTGGTGGCCCAGTTCGAGAACAGGCAGTGCGACAAGCAGCCCATGCAGTCGGCCTGGTCCCGCTTGATCTGCCGGGCGGCGAGCGGATCGACGAAGATCAACGTGTCGTCGGGCGTGCGCATGGCCTGGGTGAACCCCGCCTCGTACCAATTGGCGACCTGTGGGGCGTCGTCGGCGCGCAGGAAGACCTGCTTGCCGCGTGCATTGAGCTTGAAGGCGTAGTCGAACCCGTCGCCCGGCGTCTCGCGGAAAGGCACCTGCCGCTCGCTGCGAGCCACGAGGTCGTCCAAGAAGCTGTTCTTGACCGCCGACGAGTAGAAGCCGGTCGGGCTGAACCGCTGCAGGAGCACGTCGCCACGGCTGAGCTTGGTCAGCCGCTGCTTCCAGGTCTCCGGGATCGGGCTCTCCTGGGTCAGCAAGGGGCGCGTGCCGAACTGGAAGGCGATCGGCCCCAGTTCCTCGTTGTCGATCCACTCGCGCCAGTCGCGCAGCCACCACACCCCGCCCGCCATGACGATGGGCGTGTCGTCGAGGCCGACCTTGCGCATCGTCTGCCGCAGCTCCAGCACCCGCGGGTAGGGGTCCTGCGGGGTGCTCGGGTTCTCGTTGTTGGACAGCCCGTTGTGGCCGCCGGCGAGCCACGGGTCCTCGTAGACGACCGAGCCGAGCCAGTCCGAGAAGCGGTGATAGGCCCGCTTCCACAAGGCGCGGAACGCGCGGCCCGAGGAGACGATCGGGTGATAGTGGACGCCGTACTGCGCGGCGATGTCGGCCAGGCGGTAGGGCATGCCGGCGCCGCAGGTAATGCCGTGGATCAGCCCTTTGGCGTGCTCGAGCACCCCGTGCAGCACCCGCTCGCAGCCGGCCATCTCCCACAGCACGTTGATGTGGATGCGGCCCTGGCCCCCGCTCACGTCGTGCGCGATGCGGGCCTGGCTGACGCCGCCGCGGATGGAATGCTCCATCAGCTCGTCGTGGCGCTCGGCACGCGTGCGGCCGCGGTAGATCAGCGGCACGCGCCGGCCGAGCTCGTCGATGAAGTCGGCGTTGACACCCGAGAACGTGCCGACCCCGCCGGCCGCGGCCCAGGCGCCGGCGCTGAGGCCGTTGGTCACGGCGACGCCCTTGCCGCCCTCGATCAGAGGCCACACGTCGGCACCGGAGATGCGGAGCGCCTTGACGATGTTCACGGCAGCTCTCCCTCTGTCTGTTCCGGGGGGCCGGCGGGCGCTCAACCGGCGCGCCGCCGCCGCCGCCCGCCGTTGTTGTCGTCGCCTTCGCCCACGGGCGGCGCGCCCTTGGGCTTGACGTCGAGCTCGGCCCCGGTCGCTTGGTCGACCGCCCGCAAGCTTAGCTTGACCTTGCCGCGATCGTCGATGGCGAGGATCTTGACCTTGACCATGTCGCCCTCGTTGACGACGTCCGTCACCTTGCCGACGCGCTCGTTGGCGAGCTCGGAGATGTGACAGAGGCCGTCCTGGCTGCCGAGGAAGTTGATGAACGCGCCGAAGTCGACCACCCGCACGACCTTGCCCTCGTAGATCCGGCCGACCTCCGGGGTCGCGGTGAGACCCTCGATCCACTTCACCGCCTTCACCGCCGCCTCGGTGTCGGTCGCGGCGATCTTGACGGTGCCGTCGTCGCCGATGTCGATCTTGGCCCCGGTGGTCTCGGTGATCTCACGGATCATCTTGCCGCCCGGCCCGATCACCGCGCCGATCTTGTCCTGCGGGATCTTGATCGTGGTGACCCGCGGAACCGTGTCGCGAAGCTCGGGCCGCGCCTCGATGAGCGCTCGGCCCATCTCCTCGAGAATGTGCAACCGGCCGGCGGCCGCCTGGTCGAGGGCGATCTGCATGATCTCCTCGGTGATGCCCGCGATCTTGATGTCCATCTGCAGCGAGGTCACGCCCTCGGTCGTGCCGGCCACCTTGAAGTCCATGTCGCCCAGGTGGTCCTCGTCGCCGAGGATGTCGGAGAGCACGGCGAAGCGTTCGCCCTCCTTGATCAACCCCATGGCGATACCGGCCACCGAGCGCGGCATCGGCACGCCGGCGTCCATCAGCGCCAGCGACGTCCCGCAGACCGTGGCCATCGACGACGAGCCGTTCGATTCGGTGACCTCCGAGACGACCCGGATCGTGTAGGGGAACTGGTCCTTGGCGGGCAGGAGAGGCCGCGTCGCCCGCCAGGCGAGCTTGCCGTGGCCGACCTCGCGCCGCCCCGGCGTGCCGATCCGGCCCGTCTCGCCGACCGAGTAGGGCGGGAAGTTGTAGTGCAGGAGGAAGCGCTCGCGGTAGTCGCCCTCGAGCGCGTCGATCATCTGCTCGTCCTGGCCCGTGCCGAGGGTTGCGACGACCAGCGCCTGCGTCTCGCCGCGGGTGAAGATGGCGCTGCCGTGGACACGCGGCAGGACACCGACCTCGGCGAGGATCGGACGCACGGTCTTGGTGTCGCGACCGTCGATGCGCGTGCCGGTCGCGAGGACGGTGCCGCGCACCACGTCGCTCTCGAGCGCCTTCAAGATCGCGCTCACGGCCTTGGCCTGAGCGCCGTCCTCGCCGTCGAGCGCGGCGTGCGCCCGCTGCTTCGCGGCCGCGACCTTGTCGTGTCGTGCGGCCTTCTCGGGCTCGCGATAGGCGATCTCCAGGTCCTCGGCGACGATCTCGCGAACCTTGGTCGGCAGGTCGCCGTGATCGACTTCCCTGATCTCCCACATCGGCTTGGCCGCGGCTTCGGCGAGGGAGATGATCGCGTCGATGACCGGCTGGAAGCCGCGATGGCCGAACATCACCGCCGCGAGCATCTGCGCCTCGGGCAGCTCTCGGGCCTCGCTCTCGACCATCATGACGGCGTCGGCCGTGCCGGCGACGATCAGGTCGAGGGCGCTCTCGGCCAACTGCTGGGCGGTCGGGTTCAAGACGAACTCGCCGTCGACGACGCCGACCCGCGCCGCGCCGATCGGGCCGAGAAAGGGCATGCCGGACAGGCATAAGGCCGCGCTCGCCGCCACCATGGCCACGATGTCCGCGTCGTTCTCCTGGTCGTAGGCCAAGACGGTGCAGATGACCTGCGTCTCGTTCTTGAAGCTCGGATGGAACAGCGGCCGGATCGGGCGATCGATGAGGCGCGAGGTCAGCGTCTCCTTTTCCGTCGGCCGGCCTTCCCGCTTGAAGTAGCCGCCCGGGATCTTGCCGGCGGCGAACGTCTTCTCTTGGTAATTGACGGTCAGCGGGAAAAAGTCGAGGGCCGGGTTGCTTTGGCGCTCGCCGACCGCGGTCGCCAGCACGACCGTCTCGCCATAGGTCGCCATGACGGCGCCGTCGGCCTGGCGCGCCACGTGTCCGGTCTCGAGAACCAGAGGGCGACCGGCCCAATCGAGCTCGCGTCGGGTAATCTTGAACATCTCTTTTCTACCTTTCAGATCCGCGCCGGTCACGTTCCGGCGCGGTGGCGCGGCCGCTCACTTGCGGATGCCGAGCCGTTCGATCAACTTCAGGTACCGAGGCGCATCCTTGCGCTTCAGATAGTCGAGGAGGCGGCGCCGCTGCCCCACCATCATCAACAGGCCACGCCGCGAGGCGAAATCCTTCTTGTGGGTCTTCATGTGCTCCGTCAGGTTTAAGATCCGCTCCGTCAGGATCGCGACCTGGACCTCCGGCGAGCCCGTATCCTCCTCCTTGGTGGCGAAGTCCTTGATGAGCTCCTGCTTGCGCTCGACGGTGATCGACATCGAATACTCCTGTTCCGCCCGGCACGAGGCCGCGGCTGCTAGAGGTTGAAGACGCGCAAAGGCGCGAGCCACTCGCCGTCGAAGCGCCCCAGCGCGACGACCCGGCCCGCGAGATCGACGCGGACCGTATCCGCATCGGCATCGCCGACCACGAGTTGGCGGGCCGCGCGGATCGCCTGACCCGTGCGGAGCCTTTGCGCCTGCGGCTCGGTGACGGCCAGCGCCGGGATGTCGGCCAGCGCGGTCGTCAGCGACACCAGGGCCCGGGGCAGGCCGTCGTCCTCGACGAGCCGACCCAGGGTATCGAGCGGTACGGCGTCCTCCACGCGGAAGTGGCCGACCGCGGTGCGGCGCAGCGCCTCGACGTGCCCGTGGCAGCCGAGCACCGCGCCGAGATCGCGGGCGATGGCGCGGACATACGCGCCCTTGCCGCAGACCATCGTGAAGCGCGCTCGATCGTCGTCGAGCCGCTCCTCCAGCCGCAACGCGTCGATGCGCACGACGCGCGGAGCGAGCTGGACCTCCTTGCCGTTGCGGGCGAGGTCGTAGGCGCGCTCGCCATCGACCTTGACCGCGGCGTAGCGCGGCGGCGTCTGGAGAACCTCGCCGTGGAAGCGCTCCAGTGCCGTGACGATCGCGCCGTCGCTCGGCCTTGCGTCGGCGACCGCCGTGACCTCGCCTTCGGCGTCGTCCGTGTCGCGCGCCTCGCCGAAGCGGACGGTGAAACGGTACGCCTTGGTCGCCGCTACGACGTAGGGCACCGTCTTGGTCGCCTCGCCGAGGGCGATCGGCAGAACCCCGGTCGCCAGCGGGTCGAGCGTGCCGCCGTGCCCGGCCTTTTGCGCCCGCGTCAGCCGGCGGACCGCCCCGACGACGTGGGTCGAGGTCATCGCTTCGGGCTTGTCGACGACGAGCCAGCCGTGAATCGGCCGCCCCGGGCGCCGCCTACGCGTCATCACCGTCATCC
The DNA here is from genome assembly GCA_964481035.1 of uncultured Geminicoccaceae bacterium. Classification (GTDB taxonomy): domain Bacteria; phylum Pseudomonadota; class Alphaproteobacteria; order Geminicoccales; family Geminicoccaceae; genus JAAAPF01. The sequence continues at coordinate 9,462 of CAYZSE010000031.1, forward strand.
TCGCGCGCGGCCCGGATGAGCGCCTCGATCCGCGCCGCTTCGTCGTAGCGGTCGTCGACCTCGAAGCGCACCCTCGGCGCATATTTGAGGTGCAGGGCCCGCGCGAGCCGACCGCCGAGCTGGCCGGCGGCGCGATTCAAGCCGGCCAGCACGTCGGTCGGCACGCCCGCCTCGCCGAGCACCGAGACATAGGCCGTCGCGTGCTTGAGGTCGCGCGAGGCGCGCACCTCCGACACGGTCACGCTCGCGCCGGCCAGCACCGGGTCGTGGACCTCGCCGCGCAACAGCCATTGCGCGAGCTCGTGGCGCATCGCCTCGGCGACCTTGAGCTGGCGCTGGCTGGGGGGAGGGGATTTGGAGGAGACCAAAGCGATCGGCCGTCGACGCGCCGCTCAAAGCGAGCGCGCCACCTCCTGCACCTCGTAAGCTTCGATCACGTCACCCTGCCGGATGTCGTTATAGCCGGCGATCGACATGCCGCACTCGAAGCCCTCCTTGACCTCGCGAGCGTCCTCCTTGAACCGCTTCAGCGAAGCGAGCTCGCCATCGTACACGACGACGTCGTCGCGCAACAGCCGCACCCGCGCCGTGCGCCGGACAAAACCATCGGTGATCCGGCAACCCGCGACCTTGCCGACCTTGGTGATGTTGAACACCTCGCGGATCTCGGCCCGGCCGGTGATCGTCTCGCGCTGTTCCGGCGACAGCATGCCCGACAGCATGTCCTTCGCGTCGTCGAGCAACTCGTAGATGATCGAGTAGTAGCGGATCTCCACCCCGTCGCGTTTCGCCATGTCTCGCGCCTGGGCGTTGGCGCGAACGTTGAAGCCGATGAGCAGCGCGTTGGAGGCGCGGGCGAGCGTGACGTCGCTCTCGGTGAGGCCACCGACGCCGCCATGGAGGATCCGCACCTTGACCTCGTCGGTCGAGAGCTTGTCGAGCCCGGCCTGGATCGCCTCCAGCGAGCCGTGCACGTCGGCCTTGACGACCACCGGCAGCTCCGACGCGGAGCCCTCCTGCAACGCCTTGAAGAGGTCGTCGACGGAGCCCTTGCCGACGCCCGCGGCCATCTGCGCCTCGCGACCCTGGCGTCCGTGGTAGTCGGCGATTTCGCGCGCGCGGCGCTCGCTGTCGACCACGTCGATGCGATCGCCCGCCGTCGGCACGCCGTCGAGGCCCAAAAGCTCGACCGGCACGGCCGGCCCGGCCTCCTCCACGTTCTGACCTCGATCGTCGATCATCGCCCGCACGCGACCCCAGTGCGCGCCGCAGACGACGATGTCGCCGACCCGCAGGGTGCCACGCTGGACCAGCACCGTCGTGACGACGCCGCGGCCACGGTCCAGCTTGGCCTCGACCACGATGCCTTGCGCTTCGCGGCTCGGGTTGGCCCGGAGCTCCAGAACCTCGGCTTGGAGCTGAACCGCCTCGATCAGGTTGTCGAGCCCGGTCTTCGTGACCGCGCTGACCGGAATGCACTGGATGTCGCCGCCGAAGTCCTCGGGCACGAGGTCGTGCTCGAGAAGCTCGTTCTTGACCCGGTCGGGGTTCGCGTCGGCGAGGTCCACCTTGTTGATGGCGACCACGATCGGGACGCCGGCCGCCTTGGCGTGGCTGATCGCCTCGACGGTCTGCGGCATAACGCCGTCGTTCGCGGCCACGACCAGGATCACCACATCGGTGACTTTGGCACCGCGGGCGCGCATCTCGGAGAAAGCCGCGTGGCCCGGCGTGTCGATGAAGGTGACCGGCCTGCCGGTACCGAGGTCGACCCGATAGGCGCCGATGTGCTGGGTGATGCCGCCCGCCTCGGAGGAGACGACATCGGCGTTGCGCAAGGCGTCCAACAGCGACGTCTTGCCGTGGTCGACGTGGCCCATGACGGTGACCACCGGCGCGCGCGGGGCGAGGTCCTCGGGCCGGTCGTCCGGACCCTCGAGCCCCTCCAGCACGTCCGCTTCCGACACCCGCTTTGGGGAATGGCCGAACTCGCTCACCACGAGCTCCGCCGTGTCGGCGTCGATCGTCTGCGTGACGCTCGCCATCACCCCCATCTTCATGAGCGCCTTCACGACCTCGGCGCCGCGGATCGCCATGCGATTGGCGAGCTCGGAGACGGTGATGGTCTCCGGCAGGACCACCTCGCGAACCTGCGGCTCGGTGCTCTGCACGTGCCGCGAGCGTCGCTCGCGCTCCTGTCGGCGCCGCAGGGCGGCGAGGCTCGGGCCGCGCCGCTCGACGACGTCGCCTTCCTCGGCGTCGATCTGCACGCGCCCAGCGCGGCGGCTGTCGTCGCGGCGAGCGCCGCGAGCCGGTGCCTTGGCGCGCTTCGCCTTGCCGCGCCCGCCTTCCTCGTCTTCGCTCGGCCGCAATCCTGCGGGCGGCATCTGCGGCCGCGGCCCGGCAACGCGGGTCGCTCGCTCGGCCGCCGCGGCGGCCTCGCCCGCGGCGGCGGGCGCACCCACCGGCGCCTGCTCGGCGGCGAGCGCCGCGGCCGCTTCCTCCTCGGCCTTGCGCTTGGCGTCGAGTGCCGCCTGCTCGCGCGCCGCCTCGGCCGCCTCGGCCTCCCGGCGCGCGTCTTCCTCGGCCTTGCGCTTGGCGTCTTCCTCGGCCTTGCGCTTGGCCTCTTCGGCGGCACGCTTGCGCTCGTCCTCCTCGCGGCGTCGCGCCTCGACGAGCGCCGCTTGACGCGCCTTGCGCTCGTCGTCCGTGAGCGGCTTGAGGACCATCGGCCGCCGACCGCCGCCCCGGCTCGAGGACGGCCGCGGGCTCTCGGCCGGCGACGGCGCCGGCGTCGCGCCGTCGGCCACGGTCTCGTCGCGGGTCGGCCCGCCCTTGACCCCCGGCCGGCGCGCCGCCGGCGAGCGCTTGACCTCGACGGCGACCGCCTTCGATCGACCGTGCGAGAAGCTCTGCCGTACGGTCTGGCCCTCCGCCTTGCGCGGATCCACCCGTCGCCCACCCGATCGGAGCGAGATGCGTTCCCCGCGATCTTGGCCCTTGTTGTCGCTCATGCCGTCTCAATCATCTCCAAAGACGTCGTCGTCACCGACGCCGTGTCGGCGAGCAGGCCGGCGAGCCGGCCGGCATCCGCCATCAGCTTGTCGGCGATCGCACCGTGTCGAAGGCCCGCATAGACGAGCGCCTCCCGACCGATCGCCGCACCCATCTCCGAACGGGAGAACAGCTCGATCCGCTGGGCGACCCGGCCGCCGTCGACGAGCTTGCCACGACCGTCGGCACCGGCATCTCGGGCGATCACAACCACATCGATCATGCCGGCTCGCGCCGCCGCGACCACTTGCTCGAAACCGGCCTCCAAGACACCGGCCCGCCGCGCCAAGCCGAGACGCTGCAGGCAACGGTACCGGAGCTGGGCGACCAACCTCATCGGCAAATCTGCATCCACGGTGACGGGTCGCCGCGCTGCCCTGGCGAACAGATTTCGCGCCAGCGCCGTCTTAAGGCTTTCCGCGTCGGCGCTCAACCATAGACCGCGCCCCGGGAGGCGCTCATCGAGATCGAAGACGAGGCGATCATCCGGCCCGACCACAAAACGGATCAGATCACACCGATCGCGTGGCGCTCGTGCGGTCACGCACCGGCGCGGACGACGGCGCGGCCGATCATCTTCGCCGCTGACGAGGTCGCGGTCGATATCGCTGGCGTCGGGAGCGCTCAAGCGGTCTCCCGTTCCGAGCCATGCTGTGCGGTGCCGTCGGCCGCCTCTTCAGCCGCCGCACCGTCAGCCGTGGCCTCGTCCGGCTCCACCTCGTCGCCGAACCAGTGGGCGCGCGCCGCCATGACGATCGCGCCCGCCTCCTCGCTGGAAAGGCCCAGGTCCGGCAGCATTTCCACGAGCTCGTCGGCGGCGAGGTCGGCCAGGTCGTCGAGGGTCTTCACGCCCTGCTCGCCGAGCTTGATGATCGACGGGATCGACAAGGGCTCGAAGTCGACGAGATCTTGGGTCAACCCCAAGGTCTCGCACGTTTCGCGCAACTGCTCGGCTTCCTCCTCGAGCGTCTGCTCGGCGCGCTCCTTCAGCGCGGCGGCGATCTCCTCGTCGAAACCCTGGATCGCGGCGATCTCGTCGAGCGGCGTGTCGGCCAGCTCCTCGACGCTCGAGAAGCCCTCGGTCGCGAGCAATTGCGCGATCATCTCCTCGACGTTGAGCCGCGCGATGAACATGTCGGTGAGCGAGCGGAACTCGTCGTTGCGACGCTCGCTTTCCTGCGTTTCCGAAATGATGTCGATGGCCCAGCCGGTCAATTGCGAGGCGAGCCGCACGTTCTGGCCACGCCGGCCGATCGCGATGTGCTGCTGATCGTCGGGAACGACGACCTCGATCCGCTGGTCGTCGGGGTCGAGCACCACCTTCGACACCTCCGCCGGCGCGAGCGCGTTGACCACGAACGTCGCCTCGTCGGGCGACCACGGAATGATGTCGACCTTCTCGCCGGCCAGCTCCTGGACGACCGCCTGCACGCGCGAGCCGCGCATGCCGACGCAGGCGCCGACCGGGTCGATGTTGGTGTCCTTGGAGATCACGGCGATCTTCGCTCGTGAGCCGGGGTCACGGGCGACCGACTTGATCTCGATGATGCCGTCGTAGATCTCCGGCACTTCCTGCTCGAAGAGCTTCGCCATGAATTGCGGATGGCTCCGCGACAAGAACAGCTGCGGGCCGCGAAGCTCCTGACGGACGTCGTAGAGGTAGGCGCGCACCCGGTCCTTGGGTTGAAACATCTCGCGCTGGATCAGATCGTCGCGGCGGATGATCGCTTCGGCGCGGCCCAGATCGACCAGGACGTTGCCGTGCTCGACACGCTTGACCTCGCCGACGATGATCTCGCCGACGCGATCCTTGTACTCCTCGTACTGACGCTCGCGCTCGGCCTCGCGCACCTTCTGCACGATCACCTGCTTGGCGCTCTGCGCCGAGATCCGGCCCAGGTCGATCGGCGGCAGAGGCTCGAGGATCTGATCGCCGACCTCGGCATCGGGGTTCTGCCGCCGCGCCACCTCGAGCGGGATCTCGCGCATCGGGTCCTCCGGCGTCTCGACCACCTCGAGCTGGCGATAGATCCGGATCTCCCCGGTCTGCCGATCGACCTCCGCGAAAATCTCGTGCTCCACGCCGTACTTGCGACGCGCGGCCGTCTGAATGGCCTGCGCCATCGCGTCGAGCACTTCGTCCGCGCTGATCCCCTTTTCCTGCGCGACCGCGTCGGCGACCCGCAGCAGCTCCACCCGTCCCAGACTAGCCGTCGTCATGATCTCGTCCTTCAGCGCATCCCCGAGCGCGCACGGCGCACACGTTCAACATGGCGCACCCGTTCAAGGCGACCGTCCCGCCGCCGCCCAGCGCTCGGCCGCGGCGAGCAGATCGTCGTTCATCACGAGCTTCGCCTTACGAACCGCGCGAAAGGGCAGGTGTTTCACCCCTTCCGGCAGGGCCACCACGAGCTCATCCGCGCCATCCCTCGGCTCGACCCCGAGCAGGCGCCCGGCGAAGCGCCGCCGCCCGTCGATCGCTTCCGTCAGTTCGATCCGCGTCTCGAACCCGACGAACCGACGAAAGTGATCGAGGGTCACGAGCGGGCGATCGAGCCCTGGCGAACTCACCTCCACGGTGAACATGTCGTCGAACTCACCGGCAGCGTCCAGCGCCGGCGCCACGACCCGGCTCACCTCGGCGCAATGCTCCACGGTCATGGTCGTCCGGTCGTCGCGCTCGACCATGACCTGCAAGGTCCGTCGGCCCGGCCCGGTCAGCTGGACGCGCACCAGCTCGTATCCCAATGTCGCAATGACGGGCCGCAGCAGCCTTTCCAAGCGCTCTTGGACTTCGCCTTCCCTCTCGTCGCTCGTTGTCACCACCCCGTCGTCGCAAACAAAAAAGCGGGCTCACGGCCCACTCTCGATGTCTATACATGCTGAATATGCGGCCGGCATCGCGGAGTTGCAAGTGCTAGCTGGCGTCCTCCGGCCGGCCCGCGCGAAATCGAAGAAACACGCAAGGACGACCCGCCGCCAGCGCCTTCTCCTCGTAGCGGGTCGGCGGCCAGTCGCCGGGTCGGGCGCGCCAGTCGCTGGCGCGCATGGCGGTCCATCGCAGCACGTCCTGGCCACGCAATGCCGCGAGCATCCAGGTCACGTAGCCCGGATGGTCGCTCGCGAGCCGGAGTTCGCCGCCGGGGGCGAGCACGCGGGCGAACTCGTGCACGGTCGCCACGTTGACGATCCGCCGCTTGTGGTGGCGCGGCTTGGGCCACGGATCGGGAAAGAGAGCCGTCACCCGCTCGACCGAGTTGTCGGGCAAGGCCGCGAGGACCAGGCGCGCGTCGTCGACGACGACACGTACGTTGGTCAGCGCGTCGTCCTCGACCCGGGCGAGCAGGCCCGCCACGCCGTTGAGATAGGGCTCGACCCCGAGGTGGGTCACGTCGCGGTGGCTCGCCGCCTGCGCGGCGAGGTGCTCGCCGCCACCGAAGCCGATCTCCAGCCACACCGACCGCGTGCCGGCGACCACGAGATCGTCGGGCGCGAAACGCCCGCCGTCATGGGCCGGCAGATCGAGGACGACGGCGGGCAGCACGCGCTCCAGGCGACGGCGCTGGCTGCGCTTCAGCTTCGGACCCAGCCGCCGACCGTAGATGTAGCGGCGCTGTCCGGCCGCTGGTTGCTCAGGCTTCGCGCTTGAGCAGATCGACGAGATCCGTTCTCTCCCAGGAGAAGCCGCCGTCGGCTTCCGGCGCGCGGCCGAAGTGGCCGTAGGCCGCGCTCCGCTCGTAGATCGGCCGGTTCAAGCCGAGTTGCGTGCGGATACCGCGCGGCGACAGATCGAGCGACCGGCGCAGGATTTCGCCGAGCTTCGCATCGGGAACGAGTCCCGTTCCTTGCGTGTCGACGTAGATGGCGAGCGGCTGGGCGACGCCGATGGCGTAGGCGAGCTGGATCACGCACCGCTTGGCGAGGCCGGCGGCCACCACGTTCTTGGCGAGGTAGCGCGCCGCATAGGCCGCCGAGCGGTCGACCTTGGTGGGGTCCTTGCCGGAGAACGCACCGCCGCCGTGGGGCGCGGCGCCCCCGTAGGTGTCGACGATGATCTTGCGGCCGGTGAGCCCGGCGTCGCCGTCGGGCCCGCCGACGACGAACTTGCCGGTCGGGTTGATGTAGATCCTGTCCTCCGGGGGCAACCACCCCTCGGGCAGGACCTGCGCGATGTACTTCAGCGCGATCGCCCGCACGTCGTCGCCCCGCGCACCTTCGGCGTGCTGGGTGGAGACGACGACGCTGTCGCAGCCGACGGGCTTGCCGTCGCGGTAGACCAGGGTCACCTGGCTCTTGCTGTCGGGACCCAGCAGCGGCTCGTCGCCCCGATGCCGCGCCTCGGCCATGAGGCGCAGGATCTTGTGGGAGAACAGGATCGGGGCCGGCATGAGCTCGGGGGTCTCGTCACACGCGAAGCCGAACATGATGCCCTGATCGCCGGCACCCTCCTTGTCGACGCCCATGGCGATATCCGCCGACTGGGCGTGCAGCAGGACGTCGATACGCGCGTCGGCGTGGTGGAAGCCGTCCTGCTCGTAGCCGATCTCGCGGATCACGCGCCGCGCGATGTCTTCGATCTGCGTCAAGATCTCGGCCGGTCCTCGGGTCTCGCCCGCGATCACCACGCGATTGGTGGTGGCGAGGGTTTCCGCCGCGACCCGCGCCTCCGGCATGGCGGCGATATAGGCGTCGACCACGGCATCGGAAATCCGGTCGCAGAGCTTGTCCGGATGTCCCTCCGAGACCGATTCGCTGGTGAACAGGAAATTCGCCAAGAGGTGTCCTTTCGTTCGAGTTACCGGCGATGGCTGGATGCGCAAGGTGTTCTGCGGGCACGGGCCGGCGCGGTCAAGATGCGGACGGGTCGTCGCCCTGGTAGGTGGTCACCGCTTTGGTCACCTCGAGAACGCGCCGCCGCAATTCCGGGTCGTCGATCCGCTCGAAGGCCCGAAGCAACTCCAGGGTGTCGCGACGGCCGTCGACATGCGAGCCGTCGCCGCGCTCCGCGGTGTACGCCTCGCCGCACTCGGCGAGGCCGACCGCACCCGCCTCCAGCTGATCGAAGAAGAAATTGACGTCGACGCCCAGCGCTCGCGCCGCTTCGTACAAGCGCGACGCCCCGAGACGGTTCGCCCCGCGTTCGTATTTCTGGATCTGCTGAAACGTCAAGCCGAGAAGCTCCCCCAGCCGCTCCTGGCTCAAGCCGAGAAGCAGTCGTCGCATCTTCAACCGCTGACCGACATGTCGATCGACGTGGTGAGGCTCACGAGGCATGGCAACGACCCGTCGTCCCGGGAGTGGACTATGCGATGCCCAGCGACGGCTGTTAACCCGTCCTGCCGCGTGGACCGCGCTCGAGTACGACCGCGAGCAAGAGGCCGGCCACGCTCGTCGCGATGACGACGCTCCAGCGCCAGCGGGCAAAGGGCGTCGGGGGCCGAGCCGCCGGCAGCGTGACGTCGACCGCCGTCACCTCGTCGAGCGCCGTCCGCACCGGCACGTGGCCGAGAGGCGTGATGACCGCGCTCAACCCCGAGTTGGCGACGCGGATCATCGGCAGCCCTTCCTCGATCGCGCGCATCCGGGCCATCGCCAGATGCTGATGGGGCCCGACCGTGCGTCCGAACCAGGTATCGATCGTGACGTTCAACAGCCACGCGGGCCGCGGCTCGCCGATCGCCCGGCCGGCAAAGATCGCCTCGTAGCAGATCAAGGGGCTGAACGGCGGCAGACCGGCGAGGCGCATGGTCGAGCGCCCGTCGCCGCGCACATAGTCGAGCGTGCCGGCGGTCAGCTTCTTAAGGCCGAGAGCGCGCAGGAGCGGGCGCACGGGCAGGAATTCGCCGAAGGGCACCAGGTCGACCTTGTCGTAGCGAGCTTCGAGCGTGCCCGAGCGATCGACCGCGAAGAGCGAGTTGGTCACCGCGACGACGCGGCCCGCGGCGTCGCGCACATAGGCGTCGCCGCCCGAGAGCAGCCAGCTCGCGGTCGCCACGCCCGCCAGCATCCGGGCGATGGCCGTCCGCGCCGCGGCGTCGGTCGCGAGCAGGTAGGGGCTCGCGCCCTCGGACCAGATCACCGCGTCGACCGCCGCCCCTCCCGCGCTGAGCTCCAGTTGCCGGGAGAACCAGGCTCGCAGTCGGTCGGGAGCGAAGCCGTGGTCGAGCGCGAAAGCACCCTGCACCAGCCGCAGGCGGGTGTCCGTCGACGCCTCCGGCCGGCCGGCGCGTCCCTGCCCCCAGCCGCCGAGAGCGACGGCGACGACGAGGCTCGCCGCGAGCCACGCGCGCCTCTCGCCGGGCGGGCTGCGAGCTGCGAGCGGCAGGGTGCCGGCGAGCACGGCGAGCCAGCCCAACCACCAGACCGAGCCGATCGCGGCACCCTGCGCCAAGGCGGGCCAGCCGGCGAAGGCGTAGCCCACGAGGTTCCACGGGAACTGGCCGATGACGCTGCGCAACGCCTCGCCGGCGAGCCACAGCGGAGCGAAGACCAATGCCGCCGCGAGCGGTGACCGCCAGCGGCGCAGCGCCAACAGGCTGACCACGCTGCCCTGGATCAACGCGATGCCGAGGGCGAGCAGAAGCACGGCCGGAACGGCGAGGGCACCGAAGCGGTCGATGTCGACGGTGAAGGCGACCGCGATCCAATGCATCCCGACGAGCGCCTGGGCGAAGACGAACAGCACCGCCAGCCGCCACGCGGCGCGCCAGCCGGGCGCGTCGAGCAGCAGCGCGAGCAGCCAGCCATAGGCGAGGAGGGCCGGCAGCACGTCGAGGGGCGCCCAGACCGCCGCCGACAGCGCGCCCGCGAGGCCCGCCTGCCACGCCGGTCGAAGACGAACCCGCCGCCCGTCGCCGGGTGAGGTGGCATCCGGCGGCGCCCTCACCTCAGGCGCCGACCGTCACGGCGTCGACGGCGGTCGGGCGATGGATGCGCAGCCGCTTCACCCGGCGTGGATCGGCGTCCATGACCTCCAGCTCGATGCCGGAGGGATGGGTGATGATCTCACCGCGCGACGGCACGCGGTCGAGCAGCATGAAGACCAGGCCGCCCAGCGTATCGGCATCGTCGCGACGCTCGGCGTCCAGCAGGGTGAGCCCCAGCTTCTCCTCGAGCTCGTCGAGCTCGATCCGTGCGTCGGCCTCGATCCCGCCATCCGGGGTCTCGACCAGCTTGGGCTGGACGATGCGGTCGTGCTCGTCCTGGATCTCGCCGACGATCTCCTCGATGAGGTCCTCGATCGTCACCAGGCCGTCGGTGCCGCCGTACTCGTCGACGACGACCGCCATGTGGACGCGGGCGTCGCGCATCTGCAAGAGCAGGTCGATGACCCGCATCGATGGCGGGACGTGCATGATCTTGCGGACCACGTCGGCGAGCCGGAACGTCTCCCCGTCGCCCCAGAACGGCAGCACGTCCTTGATGTGGACCAGGCCGACGACGTCGTCGAGCGTGCTCCGGAAGACGGGCAGCCGGGTATGGCCCGCCTCGCACATGCCGCGGACGATCTCACCGATCGAGGCGTTGATCTCGATACCCTTCACGTCCGAGCGCGGCACCATGACGTCGGCGACCTCCAGGTCGCCGAAGCTGAGCGCGTTCAAGAGCAGGCGGCGCTCGTGCTCGGTCAGGCTCTTGAAGCCTTCGGCCTCGTCCTCGAGCAGCTCCTCGATGGTCTCGCGCAGCGAGCCGTTCTCGCCGTCGCTGCGGAAAGCCAAATCCCGCAGCCGGCGGAACAGGCTGACGATCGGCCCCGCGGCGCCGGGCGTCTCGTCGCGCATCATGACGTCTCCTCGCTCAAAGGGCGGCCGGCGTAGGGGTCCGGCACGCCCAGGTCCTCCAGGATGGCGACCTCGAGGTCCTCCATTCGCCGGGCGGCCTCGGGCGCGTCGTGATCGTGGTGACAGAGATGCAACAGGCCGTGGACGAGCAGATGCGCGACGTGGGCGTCCAGCGGACGCGCCAGCCCGGCCGCATCGCGTCGACAGGTCTCGTAGGCGAGGGCGACGTCGCCGAGCAGCAGCTTCTGGCCGTCGAGCGGTGCCTCGCCCGGCGTGCTCGCGGGAAAGGACAGGACGTCGGTCGCCGCGTCCCGGCCGCGCCACACGCCGTTCAGCTCGCGGATCGTGGCATCGTCGGTGAAGCGAAAGCCGACCTCGACGCCGCCGGGCGCGACGACGCCGAGACGGTCGAGCACGGCGAAGGTGCATCGCTCGGACCAGCGTTGGAGATCGAGCTCGGCCGGCGCCCAGGCCGGCTCGATCGTGACCTCGCAACTTGGCGGCTCGTCGGTCATGGCTCCGCTGCCGCTCGCCGTGTCGCGCCGTCCTCGTCCTCGAAGGCCTCGAGGATCGCGGAGACGAGCGGATGGCGGACGATGTCGCTGCGGTCGAAGCGCGTCATCGCGATGCCCGGGACGTCGGCGAGGCGCGAGGTCGCGGCGACCAGGCCCGAGGGCACGCCTGCCGGCAGGTCGGTCTGGGAAGGGTCACCCGTAATGACCATGCGCGATCCTTCACCGAGCCGCGTCAAGAACATCTTCATTTGCGCGGTCGTCGTGTTCTGGGCCTCGTCGAGGATGACGAAGGCGCGGCTCAAGGTCCGGCCGCGCATGAACGCCAAGGGCGCGATCTCGATCTCGCCCGAGGCGATCTTGTTGTTGAGCTTGCCCTCGTGCAGCATGTCTTGCAGCGCGTCGTAGAGCGGACGCAGGTACGGGTCGACCTTCTCCTTCATGTCGCCCGGCAGGAAGCCGAGCCGTTCGCCGGCCTCGACGGCCGGGCGCGACAGGACGAGCCGCTCGACCTCGCCGCGCTTCAACAGCGAGACCGCCTGCGCGACCGCTAGATAGGTCTTGCCGGTGCCGGCCGGGCCCAGCCCGAAGACCAGCTCGTTCCGCGCCATCGCGTCGAGATAGTTGGCCTGGTTGCGCGAGCGGGGCCGGACGACCCGCTTGTCGGTCTTGAGCCCGAGCTCGTCGAGGCGTGCCGGTGCACCGTTGGCGGCGCCGGGCAGGTGGGCGAGGCGGACCGCCGCCTGGACGTCGCCCGGGCCGATCTCCTCGCCGCGCTCGGCGCGGGCGTAGAGGCCGTCGACCACGCTGAGCGCGGTCGGCGCGTCGTCGCCATCGGCGCGCACCTCGTTGCCGCGCGCGATGAAGTGGACGTCGAGCAGTCGCTCGATGTGCGCGAGGTTCTCGTGGTGCTGGCCGAACACGACGGCCGCGAGGCGATTGTCCGGGAGGACCAGTTTCAGGCCACCGCTCCGAGCTGGTTCGGCGCGGCGGTGTCGAGCCGTCCGGCGAGACTGTGGGGCTCGGCGGCGAGCACCTCGACGCGGCAGCGTCGCCCGAGAAGGCGATCCGGCCCATCGAAATGGATCGGCTGGAGATGCGGCGTGCGGCCCGCGAGTTGACCCGGCTTGCGGCCTCGGCGCTCGACCAGGACGTCGACGGCACGCCCGACGAAGCTCGCGTTGAACGCCGCCTGCTGGTCGCCCAGCAACGCCTGCAGCTCCGCGAGGCGGGCGGCCTTGACCGCCTCCGGCACCTGCCCCCGCATGATCGACGCGGGCGTGCCGGGACGCCGGCTGTACTTGAAGGAGAAGGCTTGCGCGTAGCCGATCTCGCGGACGAGCGCCAACGTCCCCGCGAAGTCCTCGTCGCGCTCGCCTGGAAAGCCGACGATGAAGTCCGAGGACAATGCGAGATCCGCTCGGGCCGTCCGGAGGCGGGCGACCACACGGCGGTAGTCGTCGACGCCGCCGCGCCGGTTCATGGCCCGCAACACCCGATCCGCCCCGGCTTGGACGGGGAGATGCAAAAACGGCATCAACGCGGGCACCTCCGCGTGCGCGCGGATCAGATCGTCGTCCACGTCCGCCGGGTGCGAGGTCGTGTAGCGAATCCGCCAGAGGCCGTCGATGTCCGCGATCGCGCGGATCAGCCGCCCGAGGCGCCACTCGCGCCCGTCCGGCCCCTCGCCGTGGTAGGCGTTGACGTTCTGGCCGAGCAACGTGATCTCGCGCGCCCCCCGGGCGACGAGCGTTCGGGCCTCGGCGAGCACCGCGGAGACGGGTCGGCTGTCCTCGGCCCCGCGCGTATAGGGGACGACACAAAAGGTGCAGAACTTGTCGCAACCTTCCTGGACGGTCAAAAACGTCGTGACCGCGACCGGCGCGGCGGAGGCCGGCAGCTGGTCGAACTTGCTCTCGACGGGAAAGTCGGTGTCGACGACCGCACCGGACCGGCGCGCGCGGCGGGCCAGCAGCTCGGGCAGGCGATGATAGCTCTGTGGGCCGACGATCACGTCGACGAACGGCGCACGGCGCGCCATCGCCTCACCCTCGGCCTGGGCCACGCAGCCGGCGACGGCGAGCCGTAGGGGCGGGCCGCCCGTCGCCGCCCGTCTCTCCGCATGCTCGCGCAGCCGTCCCAATTCCGAAAAGACCTTCTCCGCCGCCTTCTCGCGAATGTCGCAGGTATTCAGCACGACGAGATCAGCCTCGTCGACGCTCGCGGCACCGACGAAGCCGTGAGGCGCCAAAACGTCGACGATCCTCTGCGAATCGTAGACGTTCATTTGGCAGCCGTACGTTTTGATGTAGAGACGCTTAGCCAAACCTTCAGGTCGCGTTATCGAGCCGAGACGGAGCCATCACCCCTGTCCGCGCTTATGTGCCCCCGTGTCGCCTCGCGTCAAGCCGCCCTTGGTCAGCTCAGCGCGCCCGTGGTTTCGTCCCCAGCCCGATCTTCTTGGCGAGGTTGCTGCGCTGCTTGGCGTACGCCGGCGCCACCATCGGGTAGTCGTCCGGCAGCCCCCACCGCTTGCGATATTCGTCGGGCGTGATGTTGTAGCGGGTTTTCAGATGCCGTTTCAGCATCTTCAGCTTTTTGCCGTCCTCCAGGCAGATGATGTAGTCGTCGTTGATCGAGCGCTTGATGGGCACCGCCGGCGTCGGCTTCTCCACCTGCTCCTCTTCCGCCGGGAGGCCGAGGCCGGCTAGGCTCGCGTAGGTCTGCTTGACCAGATCGGGCACGTCCCCCACCGGCACCGTGTTGTTTGAAACATGCGACGACACGATCTCGCACGTCAGCGCCAACAGCTCGTTTTGGCTCATCTTTTCGGTCATACTAACCCGATCCTCTTTTCTCGCCTCTTGGCATCGTAGCAACGCGGAATATATTTGCCCGGCGGCCGCGTGCAAGCTTTTTTTTCGCCGAAAGATGCCAACCAGCCAATCGTCGAGGCGCATGTCCGAATACACGCTCGATATCACCGGGGACATCTGCCCGATGACCCTCGTAAAGGCCAAGCTGAAGCTCGAAGAACTGGGGGTGGGCGACCGCCTTACGATTCTCGTGGCAGACGGCGAGGCGCGGCGTAACGTGCCGCAGAGCCTTCGCGACCACGGTCATGCCGTGCTCGAAGAGCGGCGGCGGGACGATGGTGCGTATGTGGTGGTGGTGCGCAAGGAACGGTGAGCGTTGGGCGCGGTGTCGACTAAAGCTCCGCGCGCATCGTCAGTGCCGCGACACGCGTCCCACCGGCACGGCGATAATAGCCTTCGCGTCGACCGACCTCACGGAAGCCTTCGCGCACGTAGAGTGCCTGCGCGCCGGGATTGTCGATGGCCACCTCGAGGAACATGCAGCGGGCTCCGACGCGCCGGCACCGCGCCATCGAGGCATACACCAGATGCGTGCCTAGACCGTTGCGCCGAAGGTCCGGGGCCACGCCGATCGACAGGAGCTCACTCTCGTCGCGCGTCACCCGGCACAAGGTGAAACCGATCGGGCGGCGCGTCTCGAAACCGAGGCGGCGCAAGCCTCGTGTCCGTGCGAGCACGCCGAACCCGCCCGGCAGGGCGAGCAGATGGGCCAGATCGGACTTGCTCCAGGGCTCGTCGAAGCACGCCCGATGCAGGCGCGCCAGCCGGCCCAGATCGAACGCTCGGATGGCGTCGATCTCGAAGCCCGGCGCCTCCAACTCGGCGGCCATCGTCAAGCGACGCTCGCAACGGCGTCGGCGGCGCGACCGTATCGGGGCACGAGGTCGAAGCCGTGGCACGGCGGCGCGCTCCGCCCGCGCCGCGCGGCCGCCGCCAGGCCTTCGGCGCGGATGGTCGCGGGGATCGCGACACCGCTTCCGGCGGCCGCTACCAGCAGCGCCGCGCCGGAGCCGATGGCCTTGAAGCGCGCCGGCATCAACGCGGCCGCGCGCTCGATCGGCACGGCGGCGGGATCGCCGAATGCCTCTCCGGCGGCGGTCGCGAGGTACAAGCCGCCTCGGCGTGCGTCGATGGCCGCGGTGTCGGCGCCGATCGCGGCACCCTGGGCGAGCAGCGCGTCGAGCGTGCCCACCGCTCGAACGGGCCGATCGAGGGCCAGGGCCAGGCCTCGCGCGGTGGCGACGGCGAGCCTGATGCCGGTGAAGCTGCCGGGGCCGCTGGCGACCACCAGCTCGTCGAGCGTCGACCACGCCCAGCCGGTGTCGGCCATCAAGGTCGCCAGCATCGGTACGAGCTGCTCGGCGTGCGCCCGCGCGCCGCTCGCTTCGGCGACGGCGACGGTATGGTCGCCGTCGATCAGCGCGGCGGACCGAGCCTCTCCCGAGCAGTCGAAGGCGAGCCGACGCATCTGCCGTCGTTCAGCCGATCGCCCTCACCTCCGTCACTTCGGGGACGTAGTAGCGCAGCAGGTTCTCGATGCCGTTTTTGAGCGTCACCACCGAGCTCGGACAGCCCGAGCAGGCGCCGCGCATGTGCAGATAGACGACGCCGCGCTCGAAGCCGTGGAAGACGATGTCGCCGCCGTCCTGGGCCACCGCCGGCCGCACGCGGGTGTCGATGAGCTCCTTGATCGTGCGCACGACCTCGTCGTCGTCGTCGTGGGTCGCCTCCTCGGGCAGCGCCGCCGGGTTCACCGCCGGCTCGCCGCTCATGAAGTGCTCCATGATGGCGCCCAGTACCGCCGGCTTCAGGCTCTGCCAGTCGACGGCATCCGATTTGGTCACGGTGACGAAGTCGCGCCCGAGATAGACCCCGCTCACCCCTTCGACGGTGAAGACGCGATGCGCGAGCGGCGACGCGGCCTCGGCGTCGGTGCTGCTGGTGAAGTCGACGACCCCGGTCTCCATGACGGCGCGACCGGGCAGAAACTTCATGCTCGCCGGGTTGGGCGTCGGCTCGGTCTGAATGAACATGGATCTCTCTCGCTCCGTTGCCGCCGAAACATGGCGCGGACCGCGCAGCGCTTCAAGCGCCGGTAACGAGACGCGCCCGAAAGGAGCGCAACGCGGCGCCCGCGGTCAGCACGTAGGATGCCTGCGCGGCGAGATGGCTCGCTCGCCACTGGCCGTCGGCGGGCCCGTTCATGACCAGCCACGGGCCCAGCGCGGCGGCGGCGCCGAGCGCCCGTCGGACCCCGAGCGCTTCTCGCGCCGCGCCGGCGGTGGCGAGCGCCTCGGCGAAGTCGGCCATGAGACCATCGAACGCCACGAGCTGCGCGTAGGCGAGGCCGCGCGTCGTCATGAAACGATCGTCGACCGCTCGGTCGAGCCAGTGTCCGCCGCGTTCGCCGACGTGGCGCAGGTTGGCCGCCGCTGCCGCGTCGAGCTCCGCTGCGAACGTGGCTGCGATCGCCGCGAGCGCGGCGGCGCTCCGGTCGAGCGTCACGGCGCCGCTCGCGACGGCGGCGTCGAACCGCCGCAAGGCGGTGACGCCCTCGCGGTAGACCTGCTCGCTCGTCCGCTGCGGTGCCAGGCCCCCGGCCAAGTCGAAGGTCCAGCGGTCGGCGGGCGCCGCGAGCGCGTCTCTGGCCGTCTCCAGGTCCGCGCTCGGCCCACCGTCGCCGACGAGACCGCCCAGCTCCTCCAGGCGCCGGGTGATGGTCGCGACGACGGCCGTCTGGAAGCTCGCCATGTCGTCGAGGATCGCCGATGGGAAGAACCATGGGTCGTTGGCGACCCAGCCATGGGCGTCGACCTCGCGCTCGACGAGTGCGGCGAGGACCGCCGCCGTGCGCGCACCGCCCGCCGACACGTCGACCCCGGCCGCGAAGTTCGAATCGGCGTCGATGCGCTGCGCGAAGTGACCGCCGACGGCATAATAGAGAGCGGCGAGCAGGGCCAGCGCCAGCGGCCAGGTGACGAGGCGGCGAGCCCGACGGCGAGCGGCTGCGGCCACGCGTTCGTCCTCCTCAAGCGAAGTCGTGGTCGTCGAACCCGGCTCGGGCCGGCACCGGCTGCAGGAAACCGACCCGGTCCTTGACCTCGCCGAGGATCGGTTCGGCCACCGCCCGGGCGCGTTCCGCGCCTTGGGCGAGGATGGCATCGATCTGCCCCGGGTCGTGCAAGAGACGGCGCATCTCGGCGGCAATGGGGGCGAGCCTTTCGACCGCCAGCTCGGCCAGATCGCGCTTGAAGCTCGAGAACTGGGCGCTGGCGAACTGCTCGGCCACGGACTTGACGCTGCGCTCGCTCAAGGCCGCGTAGAGGGTCAAGAGATTGGTCGCCTCCGGCCGTCCCGCCGCGTCGACGGCGAGACCCTCCAAGCTGTCGGACTTGGCCTTCTGCAGTTTGAGCGCGATGGTGGCCGCGTCGTCGGTGAGGTTGATGCGCGACATCTCCGAGGTGTCGGACTTGCTCATCTTCTTGGTGCCGTCGCGCAGCG
>CAYZSE010000032.1:0-23507 GCA_964481035.1 uncultured Geminicoccaceae bacterium
ACGGGGGTCCCTTTTGCACGCCGATAGGGGGTCCCGATTCAACGCCGTTTGACACATTACCCCTACTACCTGTGCGACACGCGCGGCTGCGCGAATGAGCGCAGATCGATCCCGCGTGACAGGATCGAGGACGGCTTTGCCGACATCCTGAAGAGCCTCCAGCCGACGCGGCAGCTCTTCGCGCTGGCAAGGGCCATGTTCAAGGACGCCTGGAACATGCGCCTGACGCAAGCGCACCGCGAAAAGGATGAGATCGCAAGGCAGCTCCGCGACGCCGAGAAGCAGATCGAAACGCTCCTGGAGAGGATCGTCGAGACCGACAACGCCAGCGTCATCAAGGCCTATGAGACCAAGATCGCCCGGCTGGAGCGCGAAAAGCTGGTGCTCTCGGATAAGGCGGCCCGGATCGTGCCGCCGAGGGGCAGGCTGGAGGAGTTTATCGAACCGGCCCTTCAGTTTTTGGCAAACCCTTGGAATCTCTACGAAAATGGCAGCCTGACCTTCAAAAGAACGGTGCTCAGACTGGCCTTTGTGGAGCCTCTGCGGTACGCGCCGGAATCAGGTTATCGAACCGCTGAAATCTCCTTTCCCTTCAAGGTGTTAGCGGAAATTTCAACGTCAAAGTGCGGGATGGTGGGCCCGGAGGGATTCGAACCCCCGACAACACCGTTATGAGCGGCGCGTTCTGACCGCTGAACTACGGGCCCCCGCAGCCGATCCGCATAACGGGCGGCGGCTCAGGTGTCGAGGAACGAGCGCAGCTTGCGCGATCGGCTCGGGTGCTTGAGCTTCCTGAGTGCCTTGGCCTCGATCTGGCGGATGCGCTCGCGGGTGACCGAGAACTGCTGGCCGACCTCCTCGAGGGTGTGGTCGGTGTTCATGCCGATGCCGAAGCGCATCCGCAGCACGCGTTCCTCGCGGGGCGTGAGCGACGACAAGACCTTGGTCGTCGCCTCGCGCAGGTTGGATAGCGTGGCTGCATCCAAGGGCTGGACGGCGTTCTTGTCCTCGATGAAATCGCCGAGGTGGCTGTCCTCCTCGTCGCCGATCGGCGTCTCTAGGGAGATCGGCTCCTTGGCGATCTTCAAGACCTTGCGCACCTTGTCGAGCGGCATGTTGAGCTTAGCGGCCAGCTCCTCCGGCGTCGGCTCGCGGCCGTACTCGTGCAGCATCTGCCGCGAGGCACGAACGAGCTTGTTGATCGTCTCGATCATGTGCACGGGAATGCGAATGGTTCGCGCCTGATCGGCGATCGACCTGGTGATCGCCTGGCGAATCCACCACGTGGCGTAGGTCGAGAACTTGTAGCCGCGCCGGTACTCGAATTTGTCGACCGCCTTCATCAGACCGATATTACCCTCTTGGATCAGATCCAAGAACTGCAAGCCACGATTGGTGTATTTCTTGGCGATCGAGATGACCAGGCGAAGATTGGCCTCGACCATCTCCTTCTTGGCTTGGGCGGCCTCGCGCTCACCGCGCTGGACGCGGGAGACGATCGAGCGGAACTCGCCGATCTGCAGGCCCGTCTGCGCCGAGACCGCGGCGATCTGGTTGCGCAGCTCCTCGACCTCGGGGCCGTGCCGGTCGACGAACTCGGCCCAGCCCCGCTCGTTCAGCCGGCGCACCCGCGACAGCCACTCCGGGTCGAGCTCGTGCCCCTTGTAATGCTTGAGGAAGCTCTCGCGCGGCACCCGACAACCGACCGCGAGGTGCATGAGCTGGCCCTCGAGCCGATTGAGCTCGCGCGACATCGTCTGCAGCTGGTCGACGAGACCCTCGACGCGGGCGTTGTTGAGGCTCACCTGCTGCATGAGCTCGACGACGCGATGCTTGGCATCGCTGTAGGACTGGTCGAGCTCGGCCGGGACGGGCTCCTTCGCGGCAATCACCGCGAGCCGCTGCTCCTGCAGGGCACGGAGCGTGCCGTAGGTTTCGGCGATAGAATCGAAGGTCTGCAGCACCCCGTCGCGCACCCGCTCTTCGAGCGCCGACAGCGACAACGTGTCCTCGTCGATCTCCTCTGCGCCATCGCCGTCCGGCGGCTCGGCGGCCGCCGCCTCTCCCCCATCCTCCGAGCCGTCCTCACCGGCCGCCGTCGCCGGTGCCGTCGCCGGTGCCTCCGGCGCCGCGGCCTCGATTTCCGCGCCACGCTCCTCGGCGTCCTGCGCCTCGTCCTTGACCCCGTCGGCCGCCGCCGCGAGCTCGCTCGCCTGACCCTCGGGCAGGGTCTCCTCATCGCTCGGCCCGCCGCCGTAGGTCGCGTCGAGGTCGATGATCTCACGCAGCAGCGCCTCGCCGGAGAGGATCTTGTCGTGCCAGCCGATGATGGCTTGCATGGTGAGCGGGTTCTCGCACAAGGCCTCGAGCACGGCGTTGCGGCCCTGCTCGATGCGCTTGGCGATCTCGATCTCGCCTTCCCGCGAGAGCAGCTCGATCGTGCCCATCTCGCGCAGGTACATCCGCACCGGATCGTCCGTCCGACCAAGGTCGGCCTCGTCGAGCGAGCTGCCCCCCTCGTGCTCCTCGCCCTCGCCGACGAGCTGCTCGCCACCTTCCTCACCGCTTCGGAGAACGGTGACGCCCTTCGATTCGAGCAAGCCGATGAGCTCGTCGAGCTGGTCTGGCGGGATGCTGTCGGGGAGCGCCGCGTTGAGCTGATCCACGGTCACGGCGAGCCGCTTGCCGGCGTTGCCGAAGAGCTTCTTGAGCGCCGGCGCCAGCTCCAAGAGCTCGTCGAGGCTACCGATCGGCTCGGGCTCGAGCGCCTCTTGCGGCTTGATCTTGCCGTTCGCCTTCGCGACCGCGTCGTGTTTCGCCATCAAGAACTCCAGTCCCGCGCCTCGGCGCGCATCACGTGTATGAGCGTCAACTGTTGTCGTGTCGGCCCATGAGTCACAAGAAGTCAGCGGCGGACGACCCCCGCGATCGGTCGTGAGCCGCGCGCCGAATCGCCTCGTGGCCACCGTCACCCGCTGCGGCAACCCGCCGGACGGCGCCATGCGCGATCGCGAGCCGGGATGCTGTCATGCCCACAGCAGCCGACCAATTTCGACAAATCCTTCCCGCGACGGGCTGGGAACCGTTCATTCCCACGGTTGACGAGCTTCCATCGTGAGGCGCGCCACGAACCTTGTTGATAGATTGTGACACCCTAGCCGCGGTTTCAAGTCCGAGGCCACACCGTCGGGTTGGACCAACACGTCGTCTCATTGCGGCTTTTTGACGTAGGTGTCGCGGATGCGGGCGACCTCCGCCTCCAGATCGGCGAGCCCGTCGGTCGCCGCCGCATCGCCCGCTATCCCGAGCACCCGGAGCGCCGTTTCTCGGATCGCCTGCCCGGACCACGTGAAATGACGCCGGCGCTGCTCCAACCATGCAAGCGCGTCCCCCGCCGTCGCGTCCGCGTCGAGGCGCGCCTTGATGCTGGAGGGATCGGCCTCGTTCTCGCCATGATCGAGGATCGCTTCGGACAGATGCGCGGCGTGAGCGGAGGTGAAGCCGGGCTTTTCCAAGAAGGCGAGGGCATGGGGCAGCAGGCCCGGATCCTCCATGACCGCCAGCAGCACGCAGGCTTCGTCGTTGCTCGCGCTCGACCGATGCGACGTGACCGCCCGGCGGGTCGTCGACGGCCGAGGTGACGCCGACGCGCCGCCTGCGCGCAGCCGAGCGAACAGGTCGTCGCCGTACTCGCGCCGGATGTCGGGGTCACGGACGCTACCGAGCACCTCTTTCAGCCGTCGGCGCAGCGCCGCGCGAGCGTCCGGGCCGCACGGTGGGGGATCGCCGCCGAGATGACGCCACAACATGCCGGCGAGCGGCATCGGGCTCGCCGTCAGCTCGCGCCACCGCTCGACGCCCCCCGCCGCGAGGAGACTGTCCGGGTCCTCGCCAGGCGGCAGCACGATGAACCGCAGAGTGTGGCCGGGGCGCAACAGCCCGAGCGCCGTCTCGGCGAGCTTGCCGGCGGCGCGCAGTCCCGCCGCGTCGCCGTCGAGGCAGACGAGCGGTGCGTCGTCGAGCCGCCACAGGCGCTCGATCTGCTCGCTCGTGACGGCCGTGCCCAGCGGCGCGACCGCGGCGAGGCCGCAGCGCGCCATCGCGATGACGTCCAAGTAGCCCTCGGCGACGTGCACGCGCCCGCGACCGGCGCGACGGTCGAGCCGGTGCGCGCCGTACAGCATCTCGCGCTTCTTGAACAGCGGGCCCTCGGGGCTGTTGAGATACTTGGCGGCGGCGTTGTCCTTGAGCGCCCGGCCACCAAAGCCGACGAGGCGTCCGTGATCGTCGCGGATGGGGAACATCAGCCGGTCGCGAAAGCGGTCCAAGGCGGCGCCGCCGTCGTCGGGGACGATGGTGAGCCCCGCCTCGACCAGATCGGCGAGCGGCACGCCCTTCGCGTGCAGCGCCTGGGTCAGCGTGGCCCGACCGGCGGGCGCGTAGCCCAGCTCGAAGGCCTGCAGCGTCGCCGAATCGAGCCCACGCCGCGCCGCGTATGCCGCCGCGGCCTTGCCCTCGGGGCGGGCCAGCGCGCCACGGTAGAACCGTGCCGCCGCCTCCAGCACCTCGGTGAGCCCGAGCGCTCGCACGCGCGCCGGATCGGGCCGGTCGGTCACCGGCGGCTCCAGGCCGGTGAGCTCGGCCGCCCGGCGCACGGCCGGAGCGAAGTCGAGCCCTTCCATGGCCATGACGAAGTCGATGCCGTTGCCGTGGGCGCCGCAGCCGAAGCAGTGATAGGTGCCGCGGCTCTCGGTCACCGTGAAGGACGGGGTCTTCTCTTGATGGAACGGGCAGAGGCCCTTCCAGAGCGGACCGTTGCGGGTGAGCCGGACGTAGCGGGCGACGATCTCGACGATCGGCAGCCGCGCCTTGAAGGCCGCGAGGTCGCCGCTCACCGGTGCACCTCAGTGCAGCCGCTCGCAGATCAGCCGCTTGGCCTGCTGGAAGTCGAGCCGACCGCGATACTGCTTCTTCAGCCGGGCGACGACGCGGCCGACATCGCGCAGGTCGGAGGCGGAGGTGTCGCTGATCGCCGCGTCGACGACGGCGACCGTCTCCGCCTGGTCGAGCGGCCTGGGCAGAAAATCCTCGATGACGCCGATCTCGCGCTCCTCGCGCGCCGCCATCTCGAGCCGCCCGCACGTCTCGCATCGCGCGATCTCCGCACGGCGCTGAGCGACCATCTCGCCGAGCAGCTCCTCGATCGCGGCGTCGTCCAAGGGCGGCCGACCCTCCTCTTGCAGCGTGAGGTCGCGGTCGCGGATCGCGGTGAGGATGAGCCGCAGGGTGGCGGCGGCGCAGCCGTCGTTTTGGTCGCTGTCGCTGACCTCGCGCAAACGCTTTTGCAGATGATTGCGAAGCGTTGCCGCCATAGCGAGCTCCTCGTCCAGACCGGTCGAGCGACGATGCGTGATCCCGCGAATTGGTCGTCGCTTGACGCGCTGTCAACGGCTCAGTAGGTCTCCGGCGCGGTCCGCGCACCCCGCCCAAGTGACACGTCCATGACATCGCCGCTCCTCGCCGACGCCGCCCTCGTCCTCAAGGATGGCACCGTCTTTCACGGCCGCGCCCTGGGCCGGCGCGGCCACGCGATCGGAGAGGTCGTCTTCAACACCGCGATGTCCGGCTATCAGGAAGTTCTCACCGATCCGTCCTACGCCGGGCAGATCATCGCCTTCACCTTCCCGCATATCGGCAATGTCGGAACGAACGACGAGGATCTCGAGGCGGTGACCCCTTGGGCTCGCGGGCTCGTGCTGCGAGCCGAGCCGACGCTGCCGTCGAGCTTTCGCGCGGTTGCGGCGCTCGACGTGTGGCTCAGGGACCGGGACCTCACCGGCATCGCGGGCATCGACACCCGCGCGCTGACCCGCCGCATCCGCGACCACGGCGCGCAGACGGCCGGCATCGTCGCCGCCGACGAGCTCGGCCCGGCGATCGAGCTCGTGCGCCGGGAGGTGGCCACCGCGCCCGACATGGAGGGCCAGGACCTCGCCGGCCTCGTCACCTGCCGCCAGCGCTACAGCTGGGACGAGGGCCTGTGGCGGCTCGGCGAGGGCTTCGCCGCGGGCGGCGGCGCCGGCCCCCACGTCGTCGCCGTCGACTACGGCGCCAAGCGCAACATCCTCAGGCACCTCGCCGAGCGCGGCTTCCGCGTGACCGTCGTGCCCGCCACGGCGACGGCGGCCGAGATCAATGCGCTCGGCCCCGACGCCGTCTTCCTCTCGAACGGCCCGGGCGATCCGGCGGCGACCGGCGAATACGCCGTGCCGACGATCCGCGAGCTGCTCGCCACCGGCAAGCCGCTCTTCGGCATCTGCCTCGGCCATCAGCTCCTGGGCCTCGCCCTGGGCGCGCGGACGACCAAGATGCCCTTCGGCCACCATGGCGCGAACCACCCCGTGCAGGACCTCGAGACCGGCCGGGTCGAGATCACCTCGCAGAACCACGGCTTCGCGGTCGACCCGGCGAGCGTGCCCACGGGCGTGGACGTCACCCACAAGTCGCTCTTTGACGGCACCGTCGAGGGCCTGAAGGTGCAGGATCGGCCCGTCTTCTCGGTCCAGTACCACCCCGAGGCGTCGCCCGGCCCGCAGGACAGCGCGCACCTCTTCGACCGCTTCTCGGCACTCCTGGGCCGGGTCGGCTGAGATGCCCAAGCGCACCGACATCCGCTCGATCCTCGTCATCGGCGCCGGGCCGATCGTCATCGGGCAGGCCTGCGAGTTCGACTATTCCGGGACGCAGGCGATCAAGGCGCTGCGCGAGGAGGGCTATCGGGTCGTGCTGGTGAACTCGAACCCGGCGACGATCATGACCGATCCCGAGATGGCCGATGCGACCTACATCGAGCCGATCACGCCGGCGATGGTCGCCAAGATCATCGACAAGGAGCGCCCCGACGCGCTTCTGCCGACGATGGGCGGGCAGACCGCGCTCAACACGGCCAGGGCACTCGCCGACGACGGCACGCTGGAGCGCTTCGGCGTCGAGCTCATCGGCGCCAACATCGAGGCCATCAACAAGGCCGAGGACCGCGACCTGTTCCGCCGGGCGATGGCGCGCATCGGCCTCGAGATGCCCAAGAGCTTCATCGTCACGACCGTCGCGGACGCGCTCGCGGTGCGCGCGGAGGTCGGCCTGCCGGCGATCATCCGCCCGGCCTTCACCCTCGGCGGCACCGGCGGCGGCATCGCCTACAACAAGGCCGAGTTCGAGCGCATCGCCACGAGCGGGCTCGAGGCGTCGCCGATCAGCCAGATCTCGGTCGAGGAATCGGTCCTCGGCTGGAAGGAGTACGAGATGGAGGTGGTCCGCGACCATGCGGACAACTGCATCATCGTCTGCTCGATCGAGAACGTCGATCCCATGGGCGTGCACACCGGCGACAGCATCACCGTCGCCCCGGCGCTGACCCTGACCGACCGCGAATACCAGCTCATGCGCAACGCCTCGATCAAAGTGCTGCGCGAGATCGGCGTCGACACCGGCGGCTCCAACGTCCAGTTCGCCATCGACCCCGCCTCCGGGCGGATGGTCGTCATCGAGATGAACCCGCGCGTCTCGCGATCCTCGGCGCTGGCGTCCAAGGCGACGGGCTTTCCGATCGCCAAGGTCGCGGCCAAGCTCGCCGTCGGCTACACCCTCGACGAGGTGCAGAACGACATCACCAGGGTGACGCCCGCGAGCTTCGAGCCGACCATCGACTACGTCGTCACCAAGATCCCCCGCTTCACCTTCGAGAAGTTCCCCGAGACGCTGGGCGAGCTCGGCACCCAGATGAAGTCGGTGGGCGAGGCCATGGCCATCGGGCGGACCTTCTCCGAGAGCTTCCAAAAGGCGCTGCGCTCGCTCGAGACCGGGCTTTCGGGGCTCGACGAGATCGCCATGGCGGGGGTTCCCGGCGACGACGTCGAGGCGGCGCTCAAGGCGGCCTTGAGCCGGCCCACGCCCGAGCGGATCCGCGTCGTGGCCCAGGCGCTGAGGATGGGCATGAGCGTCGAGGCGATCCACGAGGTCACGGCCTACGACCCGTGGTTCCTGCGCCAGCTTCGCGACATCGTCGATGCCGAACTCGTCGTCCAGGCCGAGGGCCTGCCCGAGACGGCCTCGGGCTTCACGACCCTCAAGGCCATGGGCTTCAGCGACGCCCGGCTCGCCAAGCTCGCCGGCACCGACGAGGCGAGCGTGCGTGCCCGACGGGAGGGGCTCGGCGTCCGGCCGGTCTACAAGCGGATCGACACCTGCGCCGGCGAGTTCCCCTCGGCGACACCCTATCTCTATGGGGCCTACGAGCAACCGGCCGTCGCCGGCGGCGCGCCCGAATGCGAGGCCGAACCCACCGCCGCGCGCAAGATCGTCATCCTCGGCGGCGGCCCCAACCGCATCGGCCAGGGCATCGAGTTCGACTATTGCTGCGTCCACGCGGTCCAGGGGCTGCGCGCCGCCGGCTACGAGACGATCATGATCAACTGCAACCCCGAGACCGTCTCGACCGACTACGACACCGCCGACCGCCTCTATTTCGAGCCGCTCACCGCCGAGGACGTGGTCGCCGTGTGCGCGCGCGAGCGGACGCAGGGCGAGCTCGTCGGCGCGATCGTGCAGCTCGGCGGGCAAACTCCCTTGAAGCTCGTGCCCGCGCTCGAGGCCGCCGGCATCCCGGTCCTCGGCACGCCGCCCGATTCGATCGACCTCGCCGAGGACCGCGAGCGCTTCAAGGACCTCCTGGACGAGCTGGGGCTCAAGCAGCCCGCCAACGCCATCGCCGGGCGCGAGGACGACGTCCTCGAGCTCGCCGACGAGCTCGGCTACCCGCTCGTCGTGCGACCCTCCTACGTGCTCGGCGGCCGCGCCATGCGCATCGTCCACGACGCCGAGGACATCAAGGTGTTCCTCGCCGCGCTCGACCACGACAGCGACACCGGCCCGGTGCTGCTCGACGGCTATCTGCAGAACGCCATCGAGGTCGACGTCGACGTGGTCGCCGACGATCAAGGCGTGCTCATCTGCGGGATCATGGAGCACATCGAGGAGGCGGGCATCCATTCGGGCGACAGCGCCTGCTCGCTGCCGCCCTACTCGCTCGACCAGCCGGTGATCGAGGACATCCGCCGCCACGCCGACAGCCTCGCCCGGGCGCTCGGCGTCCGCGGGCTGATGAACCTGCAGCTCGCGATCAAGGACGGCGAGGTGTACGTGATCGAGGTCAACCCGCGCGCCTCGCGCACCGTGCCCTTCGTCGCCAAGGCCATCTGCCGCCCGATCGCGCGGGTCGCCGCGCGTGTCATGGCCGGCGAGCGGCTCGACGACCTGCTGCCGAGGATCCCCGAGATGGACCACGTCGCCGTCAAGGAGGCGGTCTTCCCTTTCGCCCGCTTCCCCGACGTCGACCTGCTGTTGGGCCCGGAGATGAAGTCGACGGGCGAGGTCATGGGACTCGATCGCGGCTTCGGTCGCGCCTTCGCCAAGTCGCAGATCGCCGCCGGGGCGCATCTGCCCGAGGCCGGCACGGTCTTCGTCTCGGTCCGCGACCACGACAAGGCCGGCATCGTCGACGCGGTCCGCGAGCTCGTGGAGATGGGCTTCGCGGTCGTCTCGACGACCGGCACCCAGCAGGCGCTGGTCGCGGCGGGGCTCGCGGTGGGCCACGTCAAAAAGGCGCACGAGGGCCGCCCGCACGTGGTCGACATGATCAGCGACGGGCAGATCGCCATGGTCATCAACACGACCGAGGGCCAGCAGGCGATCCGCGACAGCTTCTCGCTGCGGCGCGCGGCGCTGGTGAGCCGGGTGCCCTACTACACCACGGTCGCCGGCGCGAAGTCGGCGGTCCGTGCGATTCAGGCCCTGCGCACGGCGCCCTTGGAAGTCCGCCCGTTGCAATCCTTCGCGGCTTCCGTAAGGTAAATGGTTCCAAAAAGCGGGCCGGCCTTCGCCGGCGCGCCATCAATGCGTTCGAGGCTTCGCGGCATGCTGGGTAAGACGCCGATGACGCCGGATGGCCATGCGCGTCTGGCGGCGGAATTGAAGAGGCTCAAGAGCACGGAGCGGCCGGCGGTCATCAAGGCCATCGCCGAGGCACGCGAGCACGGCGATCTCTCGGAGAACGCCGAGTACCACGCCGCGCGCGAGCGGCAGAGCTTCATCGAGGGGCGCATCCTCGAGATCGAGGACAAGCTCGCCCGCGCCGAGGTGATCGACATCTCGCAGCAGAACGGCTCGAAGGTGATGTTCGGCGCCAAGGTCAAGCTGGTCGACGAGGAGACCGACGAGGAGACGGTCTACCAGCTCGTCGGCCCCGACGAATCGGAGATCGAGGCCGGCCTGCTGTCGATCAACTCACCGGTCGCCCAGGCGCTCTTGGGCAAGGAGGCGGGCGACAGCGTCGAGGTGAGCACACCCGGCGGCGTGCGCTATTTCGAGATCCTCGAGGTCCGCTTCGGCTGATCCGGCGGCGGCGGTCTGGGGGCTTCTCGACGACCGCCCTGGCCACGCTCGCCAGGTCGAGGGCCTGCTCGAGGCGCTGGGCGGCGGGCGCGGCGTGCCGCTCACCTACGCCCGGCCGCTGCGCATCCCCGATCTCTTCGCTCCGGCGACGCTCGCCCATCTGAGCGACGACGGCCGCGCCGCTCTGACGCCGCCGTGGCCCGCGGTCGCGATCGGCTGCGGCCGCCGCACGGCCGCGGTCCTGCGCTGGCTCAAGGCGCGGGCGGGTGGACGGCTCCAAGCCGTCTACCTGATGCGGCCGGCGTGCTTAAGGGGCCTCGATCTCGCCGCGGTGCCGGAGCACGACGGCGCCGGGGACCATCCCCGCATCGTGCGCACGGTGGGCGCGCTCCACCCGTTCGACCGCGCCCGCCTCGACGCCGCCGCCCATGACCTGCCGGTGGTGGCGCGCGCCTTGCCCCGGCCCTACACGACGGTCCTGGTCGGCGGGCCGGCTCATCGTATCCGGTTCGGGCTCGCGGAGATCGCCGCGCTCGCCGCGCGCGTCAGCGCGCTCATCGGCGCGACCGGTGGCAGCGCGCTCGTGACGACGAGCCGGCGGACGCCTGAAGGCGGTGCGGAGGCGCTGCGGCAGGGGCTCGCCGTGCCGCACATCGTCCACGATGCCAACGCGGCGGCGGACAACCCACTGCCGGCCTTTCTCGGCGTCGCCGATCGCGTGGTCGTGACGGCCGACAGCCTGTCGATGCTGAGCGAGGCCGCCGCCACGGGTCGGCCCGTCCATATTTTCCCGCTCGACGGCACGCCCGCCAAGATGCGACGGCTTCGGGACCGCCTCGCCGAGCGAGGCTACATCCAGCCGTGGGGCGCGACGTCGCTGCCGCCGGCCGCGCCGCTGAACGAGGCGCGGCGCCTCGCCGACCTCGTCCGCGCAAGAGCGGCGCTCTAAATCGGTGGAGAGGGGGCGTCGCAGGCGCTACAACGACGGCTCTTGCGGAGATCAGCACAGGGAGACGAACATGCCCGGGTCGCGCCACGTCCGACTGGCCATCATCGGCTCGGGTCCCGCCGGCTACACGGCCGCGATCTACGCCGCCCGCGCCAACCTCGAGCCGGTTCTCGTCCAGGGCCTGCAACCGGGCGGCCAGCTCTCGATCACCACCGATGTCGAGAACTACCCGGGCTTCGCCGAGCCGATCCAGGGGCCGTGGCTGATGGAGCAGATGGCCGAGCAGGCCCGGCACTGCGGCGCCGAACTCATCGCCGACCTCGTCGCCGCCGTCGACCTCGGGGCCCGGCCGTTCCGCCTGGAGCTCGACGGCGGCGATCGCCTCGAGGCCGACGCGGTCATCCTCGCCACCGGCGCCCAGGCGCGCTGGCTCGGGCTCGCGAGCGAGCAGCGGTTCATGGGCTTCGGCGTCTCGGCGTGCGCCACCTGCGACGGGTTCTTCTTCCGCAACAAGAGGGTCGCCGTCGTCGGCGGCGGCAACTCGGCGGTCGAGGAGGCGCTCTACCTCGCGCAGATGTGCGAGCACGTCACGGTCGTCCACCGCCGCGACGCGCTCCGGGCCGAGAAGGTCATGCAGGACCGCCTCTTCGCGCATCCCAAGGTCGAGGTGCTCTGGGACCACGTCGTCGCGGAGATCACCGGCACCGACGCGCCGCCGAGCGTGACCGGCCTGCGCGCGCGGCACGTGCGGACCGGCGAGATCACCGAGCTCGATGTCGAGGGCGTCTTCGTCGCCATCGGCCACGATCCGGCGACCGAGCTCGTCAAGGGCCAGGTGGCGATGGACGGCGAGGGCTACATCGTCACCCGGCCGGACAGCACCGTGACCGACGTGCCCGGCTTCTTCGCCGCCGGCGACGTCCAGGACAAGGTCTTCCGCCAGGCCGTCACCTCGGCGGGCTCGGGCTGCATGGCCGCCCTGGAGGCGGAGAAGCACCTCGCCGCTCATCCGCAGCTCGAAGGGCTCGACAGCGCCGACCCGATGCGCGCCGTCGGCGCCGACTGATGCTCGACTGGGATCGCATCCGGGTCTTCCACGCCGTCGCCGAGGCCGGCAGCTTCACCCGCGCCGCCGAGCGGCTCAACCTCAGCCAGTCGGCGATCAGCCGACAGATGGGGGCGCTCGAGGAGGACCTCGGCACGGCGCTGTTCCACCGCCACGCGCGCGGCCTCGTCCTGACCGAGCAGGGCGAGATCCTGCAGGCGGCGGCGCGGCTGGTCGCCGCCAAGATGCGCGACGCCGAGGCGCAGCTCAGCGAGAGCAAGGACAAGCCCGCGGGCCATTTGCGGATCAACACCACGATCGGCTTCGGCGCCGGCTGGCTGACGCCGCACCTCGCCGAGTTCTGCAAGCGTTATCCGGAGATCAATCTGACGCTCCTGGTTCAGGACAGCGAGGTCGACCTGGCGATGCGCGAGGCGGACGTGGCGATCCGCCTGCAGCCGCCGACCCAGCCCGACCTCGTCCGCCGCAAGCTCATGCTCGGCCACACCCACCTGTACGCCGCCGAGAGCTACGTCGCAGCGCGCGGCGGGCCCGAAACCCTGCAGGATCTCGACGCGCACGACCTCATCGTCTACGGCAACGAGGCCGCGCCGCCGGCGCCGAGCCTCAACTGGCTCGTCCATGTCGGCCAGGGCGAGCAGGAGCCGGTCCGCCAGGCGAAGCTCATGGTCAACAACGTTATCGCCATGCTCCGCGCCGCCGAGGCCGGCCTCGGCATCGCGACGCTGCCCGACTACCTCGCCCGCAACCGCCGCCTCGTCCGCGTCCTGCCGCACATCGAGGGGCCGTCCTTCACCGCCTACTTCGTCTACCCCGAGGAGCTCAGGAACTCCAAGCGGGTGGCCGTCTTCCGCGACTTCCTCCTGGAGAAGGTCGGCGGCGAGGACGCCTGGTAGGCGGCAGCAGCGTTATCGTCGATGCCGGCCCCGACGGCGGGCGCCGTGATCGGGCCGAGGTGGCGCGGCACGGGCGGCAACTTCCGGCGCACCCCTCGACCAGCCGGTGGACCCGCGCGCCGAACTCGCCATATCACGCGTTGGTCGCCGGGCCCGAGGGTTGCGGCGGCTGGGTCACAGCCACTCGGAGGCCAGCCGTTGAGCGGAGCCCTTGACGCCTTCGTCCTGCCGGCGTCGCTGCCGCCCGCCGACCTGGCGGCGCTGCGCGATGCGTGGAACCGCCTGGAGCGGCCGGGCTTCGCAGCGCGCGCGGCCGGGTTGCTGGGCACGCCGCTCGAGGCCGGCTTCCAACGCTTGCCGCCCGGCCTGCGCCAGCGACTGGAGAGTGTGACCGACCGGGCGCTCGATCGCGCCTACACGGTGGCGGCCACCAGCCTCGATCCGCTGCCGGCGTCCGCGAGCCGGCACCGTGCGATGACCGTCGGGCTGGGGGCAGCGGGGGGCTTTTTCGGCCCGGCGGGTCTGGTCCTCGAGCTGCCGGTGACGACGGTCGTCATGCTGCGGACCGTCGCCGACGTCGCGCGCGTCGAGGGCGAGGACCTGCGCGAACTCGACACCCGCCTCGCCTGTCTGCAGGTGCTCGCGCTCGGCAGCCCGAGCCCGGTCGACGATGCCGCCGAGACCGGCTTCTTCCAGCTTCGCGCGGCGCTCGCCGCCCAGTTGTCCCGGACCGGCCTGCCCGCGCAACTTGGCACGCCGTCGGGCGCGCAATTCCTCCAGCTGCTCGCCCGGCGCTTCGGCATGGTCGTCGGTCAGAAGGCGGCAGCCCGGGCCGTGCCCGTGGTCGGCGCCGTCACGGGCGCCGCGCTCAACGCGCTCTTCTTCGAGCATTTTCTCGGTATCGCCCGCGGGCACTTCGTCGTCCGCCGCCTCGAGCGCCGTCACGGCCGGCTGCTGGTCGCCGAGGCCTACGCGCGCATCACGGCGGAGCACCGAGGCGGCTGAGAGCCGGCCGAGCCGCGGCGGGCTGTGCCGCGGCAGCGGCTGTCATCAAATTGTCGTCGAATGCGGGTTTATCCGTCGTGTCCCCGGCCCGGCCGGGGCCATTGGGTGAACCCGCCGCTCATCGACAAGGAGACCCAGGGCCATGGTCGAGATCGCGACCCGCCTGCGCCGCGTGAGCCTCGCGCTCGTCGCCTCCAGCGCGCTCGCCACCACCGCCTGGGCGAGCTGCCCGCCGATCACCGTCGCCGACGACCAGGGGATCGTGGGCGCCTCTCCCCAGCAGTTCGACCTCGCCGAGTTCCAAGAGCTCGCCGGCTGCGCCCTGAGCTTCGCCGAGAACCCGGAGATCGCCGCGCTCAACGCCCGGATCGCGGGCAACCCCGAGAGCTTGCCGCCGGTCGCGGAGCGCCTGCCCGATGAGCCGCTCGTCGTCGCGCCCTACGAGCGCATCGGGGTCTATGGCGGCGTGCTCGACGGCATGTCGAACGCGACCGAGGCCGGTACGTCCGACCTCCTCTCGGTGCGCCACGTCAACCTCGTGCGCTTTGCCGACGACCTCGTCACCGTCGTGCCCAACGTCGCCAAGAGCTGGCAATGGAACGACGACTACACCCAGCTGACCTTCACGCTGCGGCGGGGGCACAAATGGTCGGACGGTGAGCCCTTCACGGCGCACGACGTGGCCTTCTGGTACAACGACATCTCCATGAACGAGAACGTCGTCGAGAAGCCGCGCGACGTCTGGCTCGCCGGCGGCGAGCCCTTCACCGTCGAGGCGCTCGACGACGTCACGGTGCGCTTCACGATGGCCGCACCCAAGCCGGGCCTCTTGGCCACCTTTGCCACCGACTACGCCCAGCCTTTCCAGCCGCGGCACTTCCTCGGGCGGTTCCACCCGGACCTCAACCCCGAGGCCGACGCGTTGGCCGCGGAAGCCGGCTTCGCCGACGGCTACGAGGTCATCAACTTCTACTACGGCGGCTCCGACTGGAAGGACGTGCCGTCGCCGATCTTCAAGGACGCGAGCAAGCTCGCGGGCTTGCCGGCGCACGTCGTGCCCACGCTGGAGAGCCACGTCGTCGTCGAGGACACCACCGAGGGCCGCCGCGTCGTCGCCAACCCCTACTTCTTCATGGTCGACACCACCGGCAACCAGCTCCCCTACATCAACGAGATCGCCGAGCTCTACGTGCCGGACAACGAGGTCCGGACCCTGAAGATGATCAACGGCGAGGTCGACTACAAATCCCAGTCGGTGACCTTGCCCGATGCCCCGACGCTCTTGGACAACCAGGAGGCCGGCGACTACACGGTCGACCTCAAGCCGCAGATCGGGATGCCGACGCTCGCCTTCAATTTGACCGTGGCGGACGAGGCGAAACGGGAGCTGTTCAACGAGCGCGACTTCCGCCTCGCCATGAGCCGGGCAATCGATCGCGCGGCGATCAACTCGGCGGCGTTCTTCGATCTGGGCGAGCCCAAGGCCGACATCGGCTTCGACCCGGTTCCGCCCTTCGTGAGCGCGGAGCAGGTCGCCTACGGCACCGAGTACGATCCGGCCTTCGTCAAGGAGACGCTCGACGGCCTCGGCGTGGTCGACCAGGACGGCGACGGCTTCCGCGACCTGCCGAACGGCGAGCGGCTGCTCTTGAACCTCCAGTTCTCGACCCAGGGCATGCCGACGGCGATGATCGAGCTGATCGCGCAGGATTGGACCGACGCCGGCATCGAGAGCCAGATCCGCGAGGTCACCTCCGACGAGTACCGCGCCGCCCAGTCGGCCAACGAGCTCGACATCGTCATGTGGACCCGCGGCCAGCCGATGCCGATCATCCTCGGCGACCCCAAGCAGTTCGTCGTGCCCTTCGGCGGCTATTTCGACCTCCGCACGGGCATGCTCTGGGCCCAGTGGATCGAGACCGGCGGCAGCGAGGGGCTCGAGCCGCCGGCCTGGGTGGCCGATTGGGAGGAGACGGTGCTCACCTGGCAGCAGCACGAGATCGGCAGCGAGGAGAGCGACCGGATCGGCCGGGAGCTGGTCCAGAAGATGCTCGACGAGTACGTCTTCATCGGCACGGTGCAGTCGCCCAACCCGGTCTACCATGCGAACGCGCTGGCCAACTTCCAGCCGCCGCAGACTTGGTCGTACGAGTACTACCGGATGTACCCGTACCGGCCGCAGCAGTGGTCGCTCGTCGAATAGGACGCCGGGCGCGGTCGGCGACGGGGAGGGGCAGCGGTGGGCTTCGTGCGCTTCGTCGGGCTCAGGGCCACAATGGCGCTCGTGACGCTGCTCCTCGTCTCCTTCGTCGTCTTCTCGCTGATGGAGCTCGTGCCGGGCAACTGCGCCGAGCGCTACATCGCCTACAAGTCGACCCAGGGCCAGATCATCACCGACGCGGACATCCGGGCGATGGAGGTCCAGATGGGCCTCGACCGCCCCTTCATCGAGCGGTGGGCCACCTGGGTCGGTGACGTCTTCCTGCGCGGCGACTTCGGCGAGAGCTGCCTTCTGCGGGCACCGGTCAACCAGATCGTCGGCGACAAGTTCTGGCTATCCTTGGCTCTCTGCTTCGGCGCGCTCGTGCTCGCCTACCTGATCGCCGTCCCCGTCGGCATCCTCTCGGCGGAGCTGCGGGGGAGCTGGTTCGACGGCGGCTTGCGCTTCGTGAGTTACATGGGGCTGGCGCTGCCCAACTTCCTCTTGGCGCTCGTCATCCTGTTGGTCGCCACCGTCGTCTTCGGCGAGAGCCTGACCGGCCTCTTCAGCCCCGAATTCCGCGAGGCGCCCTGGAGCTGGGCCCGGCTCGGGGATCTCGTCGCCCACGCCTGGGTGCCGATCCTCATCCTCGGCTGGTCGGCCACGGCCTTCCAGCTGCAGACCGTGCGCGCGCTCGTCTCCGACGAGAAGGACAAGCTCTACGTCACCGCCGCCCGCGCGCGCGGCATCTCCGGCCCCACGCTACTTTGGCGCTATCCGGCGCGCCACGCCCTCGGGCCGGTCGTCAACTCGGTCGGCTTCGATCTCAACCGCGTCTTCAACGAGCTGCCGATCGTCGCCGTCGTGCTCATCCTGACCGACGCCGGCAAGCTCTTGTTCGACGCGCTCGCCGTCTCCAACGACCAGGAGCTCGCGGGCGCCATCATCTTCATGCTGACGGCGACGATCGTCGGCCTCAACTTCCTCACCGACATCCTGCTCGCGGTCGTCGATCCGCGGGTGCGGCGCTCGATCTTGTGAGGCGGCGGCGATGGCGCTCTCCACCCGCACCTTCCGCTCCAAGGAGGACTACTTCACGGCGAGCCAGGGCCAGCTCGTCTGGGCGCGCTTCAAGCAGAAGCGGGTCGCCGTGGTCGCCGCCTGGGTCCTCGCCTCGTTCGTGCTCGTGGGCCTGCTCGCACCGTTCCTCTCGCCCTACGATCCGACCGCCGCCGGGCGCAACGCCGCTTACACCAACGGCGCGCCGCAGATCCCGCGGTTCTGCGATGCTGACGGGTGCTCGATGCGCCCCTTCGTCCACGAGGTCGAGCGCCATCGCGGGCCCGATACGAACTTTCGCTGGGTGACGCGCGCGACCGAGGAGCGGAGCTATCTGACCTTCCTACCGCGCGGTTGGGACTACGGTCCGGGGCCCGTCACCTTCGACCGCCACCTCTTCGGCGTCGAGGAGGGCTTCATCCACCTCTTCGGCACCGACGCCCAGGGCAAGGACCTGTTCTCGCGGACGCTGCACGCCATCGGCATCTCGCTCGCGGTCGGCACGCTCGGCGTGCTCGTCTCTTTCGTCCTGGCGCTCGTCATCGGCGGCGTCTCCGGCTATTTCGGCGGCTGGATCGACACGGTCCTGCAGACGCTCACCGACACCGTCCGAACCGTGCCGACGATCCCGCTGTTCATGGTGCTCGCGGCCTTCATCCCCGCCGAATGGTCGGCGGAGACCCGTTTCTTCCTCATCTCGCTGCTCCTGGGCCTGATCGGCTGGCCGACGCTCGCCCGGCGCGTGCGCACCCACATCCTCGCCGAGCGCAACGCCGACTACGTGCTCGCGGCCCGGCTCTGCGGCGCGCCGCCCGGCCACATCATCGCGCGTCACCTGCTGCCCAGCTTCACGAGCTACATCATCGTCGATCTCGTCATCTCGTTTCCCTACATGGTGCTCTCGGAGACCGCGCTCTCCTTCATCGGCCTCGGCCTCAAGGACCCCGTCAACTCGCTGGGCGTCATGCTGCAGAACGTGACGAAGGTCGACGTCATGCTGAACTACCAGTGGTACTTCATCCCGGTGCCGATCTTCGTCGCCCTGGTGCTCGCCTTCGTCTTCGTCGGCGATGGGCTCAGGGACGCGGCCGATCCCTACGGGGACAAGCGAGGATGAGCGGGCCGCTCCTCTCGGTCGAGGACCTCACCGTTCGCTTCGCCACCGACGAGGGGCTGGTCACCGCCGTCGAGGGTGTGAGCTTCGAGCTGCGCGCCGGCGAGATCCTCGGGCTCGTCGGGGAATCGGGTTCCGGCAAGTCGGTCACCGCCAAGTCGATCATGCGGCTCAACGCCGGCAACGCCCGCTACGGCGACGAG
This sequence comes from uncultured Geminicoccaceae bacterium, assembly GCA_964481035.1. Lineage (GTDB taxonomy): Bacteria > Pseudomonadota > Alphaproteobacteria > Geminicoccales > Geminicoccaceae > JAAAPF01. The sequence goes on from CAYZSE010000032.1 coordinate 18,942, forward strand.
ACCAGCATCATCGTCCGCACGCCCGAGCGCACCGTCGACGTCATGGCGTTGCGGCGTGAGCGCGAGATGCGGCCGGTGCGTGGGGATCGCGTCTCGATGATCTTCCAAGAGCCCATGGCGAGCTTCGCGCCCGCGATCACCATCGGCAAACAGATGATCGAGCAGCTGCAGCTGCATCGACGGGTGAGCCGCAAGGAGGCCCGCGAGATCGGCATCGCGATGCTGAGCCAGGTCGGCATCGCCGAGCCCGCCCAGCGCTTCGACCAATACGCCTTCGAGCTCTCGGGCGGCATGCGCCAGCGGGCGATGATCGCGATGGCGCTCTCGACGCGCCCGCAGCTCTTGATCGCCGACGAGCCGACGACGGCGCTCGACGTGACGATCCAGGCCCAGGTCCTCGAGCTCATCCGCAACCTCGTCGCCGAGTACGGCATGGGCGTCATCCTCATCACCCACGACCTCGGCGTCGTCGCCCAGACCTGCGACCGGGTGGCGGTGCTCTATCTCGGCCGGCTGGTCGAGACGGGGCCGGTGCGCGACGTGCTGCGCCACCCGCAGCACCCCTACACGCGAGGGCTGATCCACGCGCTGCCGCGGCTCGACGATCTCGACGCGCCCTTGACGCCCGTGCCCGGCGACATTCCGAGCCCGCTCGAGCGACCCCGCGGCTGCGTCTTCCACACCCGCTGCGCGGAGAAGATCGCCGGGCGCTGCGAGCTGTCGGTGCCCGCCTTCACCGCGCTCGACGCGCGGCGGCGCGTCGCCTGCTTCGCCGCCCACGACCGGGTCGCGGCCGAGGTGGCGGCGTCTTGAGCGCGAACATCGTCGAGGTCACGGACCTCGCCGTCCACTTCCCGATCGGCGGCGGTCTGCTCGGCAGGGGCCTGGTCGTGCGTGCGGTCGAGGGCGTGAGCCTCGCGATCCCGCGCGGCGCCTTCTTTGGGCTCGTCGGCGAATCGGGCTCGGGCAAGACCACGCTCGGCCGTGCCATGCTCAAGGCGGTGCCGATCACCCGCGGCCAGATCGTGTTCCACGACGGCGAGCGCAGCTTCGACGTCCCCAGGCTCTCCGTCGCCGAGACCAAGCGCTACCGGCGCCGCGCCCAACTCGTCTTCCAAGATCCCTACGCGGCCCTGAGCCCGCGCATGACCGTGCGCGACATCATCGCCGAGCCGCTCGAGGTCATGCGGCTCACCGCGAGCCGGGGCGAGACCGACGAGCGCGTGCGCGCGATCGCCGCCAAGTGCCGGCTCAACGTCGAGCACCTCCGGCGCTTTCCGCACGCCTTCTCGGGCGGCCAGCGCCAGCGCATCTCGATCGCCCGGGCGCTGGTCGCCGAGCCCGCCTTCCTCGTCGCCGACGAGAGCGTCGCCGCCCTCGACGTCTCGATCCAGGCCGACATCCTCAACCTCTTGAAGCAGCTGCAGCGCGAGCTGGGGCTCACCTTCCTCTTCATCAGCCACGACCTCTCGGTCATCGCCCACGTCTGCGATCACGTCGCCGTGATGTATCTCGGCCGGCTGGTGGAGACCGCGCCGACGCGGCGGCTCTTCGCCGTGCCCATGCATCCCTACACGCGCGCGCTGCTGTCCGCGATCCCGTCGCTCGATCCCGACGACCGCGGCAAGGCGGATAAGCTCGACGGCGAGATCCCGAGCCCCGCTCGCCCGCCTGCGGGCTGCAAGTTCCACACCCGCTGCCGCTTCGCCCGCGCGCGCTGCAGCACCGAGGAGCCGTTGCTGCGCCCCGTCGGCGGCGGCAGCGTCGTCGCCTGTCACTTCGCCGAGGAGCTCGCCGCGGCGACCGCCGCCGGCTGAGCGAAGGGCCGGTCTGAACCCCCTCCTTGTTTTCTTGTTTCGTTCTTATTTGTTCGTGCTATGTTCGATAAGATAGATCGGGAGAACGAATATGCATCTGGTAGCGAATATCCTGCGCCGTCTCGCCGGCCGGCCGCGTGTTCGGCTCGTCGCCGGCAGCCTGGAGGGCCCGCTCTTCGCCCGTGAACGGCAGCCAGCGCCGACCGTCCGGCGATGGCGCGGCCTGCTCGCGTGGCGACCGGCCTGAGCGCGCTCGGCGGCGGCGCGGTCAGCGATCGTAGGTTCCTTGCAACGTCGCCTCGCCGAGAGCGTTGGCGTTGACGATGAAGCCGGTGACCGCCTTGCTGGCGCCGTCGGGGACGTCGAGCGTCGCCGTCGGCAGCGCGTAGAGCGTGAAGTTGTAGCGATGCGGCCCATCGGCCTCGGGCGGGCACGGCCCGCCCCAGCCGGCGATGCCGTAGTCGTTCGCAATCATCCGCGCCCCCTCGGGCAGGGCCTCGCCAGCGGCGGCGCCGGCACCTCCGGGCAGCTCGGCCACGCTGGCCGGCAGATCGAGGACGATCCAATGCCAGAAGCCGGCGCCGCCGGTCGGGGCATCGGGGTCGTGAACCATGAGGGCGAAGCTGCGGGTCTCTTCCGGCGCATCGGTCCAGGCGAGGGCCGGCGAGACATTGCCGCCGGTGCAGCCGAAGCCGTCGAAGACGGACGTGTCGGGAATGGCTCCGCCCGGCGCAAAATCGTCACTCTTCAGCTCGAAGGCGTGCAGCGGTGCCGCGGCGGTGACGATGGCGGTGAGGACGAGGCTCCAGGTCGCAAGCTTCATGACGGTTCTCCGGGTCAGCGGTGGCGCTCTCAAGCGCGGCCACGAGCCGAGGCTTAACCATGTCTTGTGACATTTGAGTAACGCTATTCGATCACGCCGGCAACGTCGCCGCCCAGGCGTCCGCGTGCCGTCCAGAGGGCGCCGCCTCAGCCGTCGCTCTCGTGCCTCGACCGGCCATTCTCGCCGGCCGCCAGCGCCGGTTCGACCGCGGTCGCGAACAGCTCGCCCTGGGCGGTCGTCTCCGCGAATTGCGAGCCGGTGAGACCCAAGAGGCGCACCGGCCTTACCAGATCGGCCTCGTCGAGCAGCGCGCGACCGGCGGCGAGGAGGTCGGGCGCCGCGGTGACCGGCCGAGCGAAGCGCCGGGCGCGGGTCTGGATGCGGAAGCGGTCGTCCTTGATCTTCAAGGTGATCGTCCGGGGGCGGACGCCGGCGTCGCGGATGCGCTCAGCGAGCTTGAGGGCGATCGGCTCGAGCGCCGCCTCGAGGGCGGCGCGGCCGGCGAGGTCGGCCCCGAAAGTGCGCTCGCAGCCGACCGACTTGCGCAACCGATCGGGGTTGACCTCCCGGTCGTCGCGGCCGTGGGCGATGTGCCAGAGCTGCGCGCCGTGCTTGCCCAGCCGTCGTACCAGCGCGTCGAGTCCCAGCTCGCGGATGTCGGCGCCGGTGGCAAGGCCGAGGTCCATGAGCTTTTTGGCGGTGACGGGACCGACGCCGTGGAAGCGCGCCACCGGCAGGGCGGCGATGAAGGCGAGCGCTTCATCGGGGCGGATGACCGTGAGGCCGTCGGGCTTCCCCATGTCCGAGGCGATCTTGGCGAGGAACTTGTTGATCGAGATGCCGGCCGAGCCGGTGAGCCCCGTCGTCGCGCGGATCTCGGCCTTGATGCGGCGGGCGAGCGCGGTGGCGGTGGTGCTTGCGGCGGCGCGGCTGACGTCGAGATAGGCCTCATCCAGCGAGAGCGGCTCGACGGCATCCGCATGGCGGGCGAAGACGGCACGGATCTGCCGGCTCACCGCGCGATAGGCGTCCATCCGCGCCGGCACGAAGAGGAGATCCGGGCAGAGCCGCTTGGCGGTCACGGACGGCATCGCCGAGCGCACGCCGAAGGGCCGGGCCTCGTAGCTCGCCGTCATGACCACGCCGCGCTCGGCGCCCGAGCCGACGGCGATCGGCCGCCCCCTCAGGCGCGGATCGTCGCGCTGCTCGACCGCCGCGAAGAACGCGTCCATGTCGATGTGGATGATCTTGCGCACGCCCCGCAGGCTCCGTTCTCCACGCCCGCTGGGATGTAGCCGCTGAAGCGTCGGCCGACGAGGCGCTCAGCGCCAGCGGATGACGGGCCAGCCGCGCGCGCGGGCGAGGCGGGCGAGACCGGGCGAGGGGGCTATGGCGACGGGGCGGGTGGCCGCCTCGAGCAGCGCGGTATCGCTCTCGTGGTCGGTGAAGGCGTGGCCGAGGGTCCAGGCGGCGAAGCGACTGTCGGCGTAGGCCACCAGAGCCTCGAGCTTGGCGGGGCCGCGGCGAACCGGGCCGGCGAGCCGCGCCGAGAAGACGCCGTCGGGGGAGGCGGCGAGCTCGGTCGCGAGCCAGCCGTCGACCGGCAGGCGGCGGGCGACCCGCGCGACGATCGGGGCGAGCGCCGCCGATGCCAGCACGACGTGCACCCCGCGTCCGCGGAGCTCGGCCATCGTGCGGCGGGCGTCGCCGCGGACCTGCGGAAGGAGGCGGCGCTCGACGAAGCCGTCCAGCAACGCCTCGAAGCGCGCGACCGGGTGGCCCTTGAAGCGGCCGAGCATGGCCGCGGCGAGGCGATCGTAGTCGAGGCGCGCGCCCTGCCGGTAGCGCAGGAGCAGCCACGCAACCTCGAGCGCGAAGGCGGGCCCGACGAGCCGGTGGGCGGCGAGGTGGCGGGCCCAGGCGGCG
>CAYZSE010000032.1:23607-27069 GCA_964481035.1 uncultured Geminicoccaceae bacterium
CGCGAAGGCGGGCCCGACGAGCCGGTGGGCGGCGAGGTGGCGGGCCCAGGCGGCGCCGCTCTGCCCGCGGAGCACGGTGCCGTCGAGATCGAAGGCGGCAATCTCGACCGTCACCGCGCGCACCTGCGGCGGTCCGCCCCCCTTTCATGGGCGGGGGTGTGCGCTATGTATGTTTCAGAAATTCCTGAAACGACGGAACGGGCATGAACCTCTCCCCTCAGGTCCAGACCTTCGTCCTGCACTTCGGCGAGATGGGCAGCCGTTGGGGTATCAACCGCACGGTCGGCCAGATCTACGCGCTCCTCTTCCTCGCGCCCGAGCCGTTGTGCGCCGACGACATCGTCGAGCGGCTCGGCTTCTCGCGCTCCAACGTCTCGATGGGCCTCAAGGAACTGCAGGCGTGGAACCTCGTCCAGCTCCGTCACCGGCCCGGCGACCGCCGCGACTTCTTCACCACGCCCGCCGATCTCTGGACGATCGTCCGCACCCTGGTCGAGGAGCGCAAGAAGCGCGAGATCGACCCGACGCTCACGCTTCTGCGCGAGACGCTCATGGACGAGCCGCAGACCGAGGCCGATCGCCATGCCCAGGCGCGGATGAGCGAGCTGCACGAGCTGATCGAGCTCTTGACCGGCTGGTATGACGACGTCCGTCGGCTCGAGACCGAGCGGCTCGTCCAGCTCTTGACCCTCGGCGCCCGCGTCCAGCGCGTCCTCGAGTGGAAGGATCGCTTGACCGGCCGGCCCACCGCCCTCGCCGACGAAGCCTAGGAGAGATCCCTTGGAGCTCGACGCGCTGACACTCGCCCGCATCCAGTTCGCGGCGAACATCTCGTTCCACATCCTCTTCCCCTCGATCACCATCGCCCTCGGCTGGGTGCTGCTCTTCTTCAAGCTCGCCTATGGCCGCACCGGCGAGGCGCGCTGGCTCGACGCCTACATGTTCTGGGTCAAGGTGTTCGCCTTGAGCTTCGCCCTCGGCGTCGTCTCGGGCATTACCATGAGCTTCCAGTTCGGGACCAACTGGCCTGGCTTCATGGAGCGCGTCGGCAACATCGCCGGGCCGCTGCTGGCCTACGAGATACTCACCGCCTTTTTCCTCGAGGCGGTGTTCCTCGGCATCATGCTGTTCGGCGTGCGCCGCGTGCCCGGCTGGGTCCACACCACGGCGACCTTCCTCGTCGCCTTCGGCACGACGATGTCCGCCTTCTGGATCCTCGTCCTCAACAGCTGGATGCATACGCCCCAGGGCTTCGAGCTGCGCGACGGCGTGGCGCACGCGGTCGACTGGTGGGCGATCGTCTTCAACCCCTCCTTGCCCTACCGCCTCGCCCACACGCTCTTGGCCTCGGGCCTGACGGCGGCCTTCCTCATCGCCGGGCTCTCGGCCTTCCGTTGGCTCGCCGGCGACCGCAGCGATGGCGTGCGGGTGGCGCTCAGAACCGGCGTCACCCTCGGCGCCGTCCTCATCCCCTTGCAGATCGTCGCCGGCGACCTGCACGGGCTCAACACGCTGGAGCACCAGCCGCAGAAGGTGGCGGCGATGGAGAGCAACTGGCAGACGCGCTCGAACGTACCGCTCCTACTCTTCGCCGTACCGGACGAGGAGGCCCGCGAGAACCGCTTCGCGATCGGCATCCCCAACGGCGCCAGCTTCATCCTCCAGCACGAGGCGGCGGGTGTCGTGCCGGGGCTCGACGACTTCGTCGCCGCGGACGGCACGCCCTTGCACCCGCCGGTGGCGCCGGTCTTCTACGCGTTTCGCGTCATGGTCGGCATGGGCCTCTTGATGCTCGCCGTGTCGTGGTTCGCCTGGTGGCGCCTGCGGCGCACCTGGGAGCCGGGGCCGTGGCTCGCCCGGGGGCTCGTCGCGATGACCTTCTCGGGCTGGATCGCGACGCTCGCCGGCTGGTACGTCACGGAGATCGGTCGCCAGCCTTGGCTCGTCTCGGGCGTCCTGCCGACCAGCGAGGCGGCGAGCGCGGTCGCCGCCCCGATCATCGCGGGCTCGCTGTCGATGTACCTGCTGACCTACGTCGTGCTGCTCGCCGCCTATGTCGGCACGCTCTTCTACCTCGCGCGCAAGGCCGCCGCCGGCGATCTGCCGGGGTCGCTCGCGGGGCCCGTGCCGACGCTCGGCGCGCACGCAACCCCGGCGGAGTAAGCGCCGTGATGAACGCTTTCGGCGATCCGGCCGTGTGGCTGCCGCTCGCCTTCGCCGCGCTGATGGGCCTGGCGATCCTCATCTACGTCGTCCTCGACGGCTACGACCTCGGCGTCGGCATCCTCTTCGCGCTGGCCGAGCCCGCAGAAAAGGACCGCATGGTCGCGAGCATCGGCCCCTTTTGGGACGCCAACGAGACGTGGCTCGTGATGGCGATCGGGCTTCTGCTGGTGGCCTTCCCGACCGCGCACGGCATCATTCTCTCGACGCTGTACGTGCCGGTCGCGATCATGCTGTTGGGCCTGATCCTCCGCGGCGTGTCGTTCGAGTTTCGCGCCAAGGTTGGACCCGCCCGCAAGGGTGCCTGGAACCTCGCCTTCTTGACGGGCTCGCTGATGACAGCCTTGGCCCAGGGCTACATGCTCGGGCGCTACATCATGGGGCTGGAGGCGAGCGCGGTGGCCTTGGCCTTCGGGATTCTGACATCGCTTTGCGTCGCCGCCGGCTACGCGTTCATCGGTGCTGCCTGGCTCATCCACAAGACCGAGGGCGCGCTGCAGCGGAAAGCGGTGCGCTGGGCGCGCGCGACCCTGGGCTTCGTCGCGCTCGGCTTCGCCGCCATCTCGCTCGCCTCGCCGATCGCGAGCCCGCGGATCTACGAGAAGTGGTTCTCGATGCCGGAGTTATTGTTGCTCGCGCCGCTGCCCTTGGCTGCGGCCGCGGTGTTCGCGCTCGTCTGGCTGGCGCTGCGGCGCCTGCCGACGGCCGACGACGACTACAACTGGCTGCCGTTCGTCGGCGGCGTCGGCCTGTTCGTCCTGGCGTTCGCCGGGCTCGCCTACTCGTTCTATCCCTACGTCGTACCGGATCGGCTCACCATCTACGCGGCGGCGAGCGCGCCCGAGAGCCTTTTCATCATCCTCTTGGGCACGCTCGTGGTGATGCCCGTGATCATGGCCTACTCGGTGTTCGCCTACGTGATCTTCCGCGGTAAGGCGACCGAGCTGCGCTACGACTGATCATGGCGCCGCCGTTCCGGCGCCGGCGCGCGCGGCGTTCTCGGTCGCGGCGCGGCGCTGCATCGCCCGCAGCTCCGCCTCGCGCAGCGCGCTGTGGCAGACATAGGCGACGCGCTCGCCACCGGGGATGACGGGCACGAGGTACTGCCGGGCGAGCTCGACCGTCTGCGCGCACGCATCCGGTGACATCAGCGGCAGGACCTCGACGTGCCGAAGCGAGCGCCCATCGCTCGCCGAGTCCGGCGGGTGACCGAAGACCAGCAAGGTGATCGCGAAGACG
>CAYZSE010000033.1:0-12735 GCA_964481035.1 uncultured Geminicoccaceae bacterium
GCCGCGCGCGAACCTGCGGCCGCTCGAGGTCGCGGTACCGGGACCGCAAGGCATGCGCTGCGGGCCATACCATCCGGCGAAAGTGGGCGATGTCCCATCGATCGGCCGATGCCCGCTGCGGCGATCGGCCACGTCGAAACAGCAAGAGGTAATTACAAAAGCAGGGGTCTGTAAACTTGCATTGACGCGATCTGATTCTTTCAACTCTTACAGAAAAAAATTTTGCTGCGCCTGATCTGATCCCACGCAGCCGCCGTATTTCCCCATGTCACTGGATAACGCTTAGCGTTGATGTGGCTTCGTTCATCGGACCTGCCTTCAAAGCTGCTGGAGCCTCGCTATGGAAACCACCGACCTGACGTTTCTTCTTGCTGGCATGACCCTCTCGACGGCGTTCCTCTTTGCCCTCCGTGAGCTCATCATCGTTCGTCGCGAGATCAAGCGTAACAAAGCGTGATCCGGCGGGCTGGCGCAGCGGCAGGCAAGCTGCTCTCGCGCCAGCCCACGAGCGTCCGTTTTGCACTAGCGCGTTTCCCGAAATGCTTGACCATCCCGCACCCCCGCCCGCCCATGGCAGGGTAATCTCGTGGGCGGGAGTGCGACATGGTCGTAGATCAACCTCACCGGGAAGCGCGTTAGCTTTCGACCCCTGCACGCATTTTGACATATTCACCGGGTGCGTCGCCGATCGGTGCGCACGGTCCATTGTCCGGGTCTCGGGCCGGCACGATCTCTCCCGAGTGGGTTCTCAGCCACGCTGACCAATCATTCCACCACGAGCCAGCATGGTGCATCGCACCCGCGAACCATGTTTCGGCATCGCTCACCCGCTCTTCATTGAGCCAGTGGCCGTATTTCGTGCTGCCCGCAGGGTTCATGACACCCGCGATGTGGCCCGAGCCTGCGAGACAGAACCGTACCGAACCTCGGAACTGCGCGCTGATCGGAAAGCACGAGCGCCATGGCGCCAGGTGATCTTCTTTGGTGGCTACCGAGTAGGCCGGGGTCGTCACCTTTGTCGTGTCGATGGGCGTGCCCAGCACCTCCAGCGTGTTCGGCCGGGCGAGCGCGTTCTGCAGGTAGAATGCACGGGCATAGTCCGACAGCATCTGAGCGGGTAAAGCCGTCGCGTCGGAATTCCAATAGAGAAGATCGAAAGGTGCTGGCTCCTTGCCGAGCAGGTAGTTGTTGACGACGAACGACCAGATCAGGTCGTTCTCGCGCAGCATGGAGAAGGTGTTGGCGAGGTGGCGGCTTTCGAGAAAGCCCGTTTCCTTGGTGTGCTCCTCCATCGCCTGTAGCTGACCGGCGTCGACGAACAAGCCCAGCTCACCGACATCGTCCTCGAAGTCGAACAGCGTGACTAGGAACGTTGCGCTGCTGATCCGCTCCTCGCCCTTGGCCGCCAGATAGGCCAGCCCGGTCGCCAACAGGATGCCGCCAATGCAATAGCCGACCGCATTGACTTCGCGCATCCCGGTCTGCTGCTCGATCACATCGAGCGAGGCGAGGATGCCTTCGCTGAGATAATCCTCGAAGCGCTTGGTCGCCAATTCCTTGGTCGGATTGACCCACGACATCAAGAACACGGTGAAACCCTGGTCCACCGCCCACTTGATAAAGCTGTTCTTCGGCTGCAAATCGAGGATGTAGAACTTGTTGATCCAGGCCGGAATGATGAGCAGCGGACGAGCGTGCACCTGCTCAGTCGTCGGGCTGTATTGAATGAGCTCGATCAGGTCGTTCTTGTAGATGACCTTGCCGGGCGTCAGCGCGAGGTTGCGGCCGAGCGCGAACGCCTGCTCGTCGGCCATCGTGATCTTGAGGTGCCCGCCGCCGCGCTCCACATCGTCGAGGAAGTGCTCTAGTCCGTCCAAGAGGCTCTTGCCGCCGGTCTCCTGCGCGGCCTTGAGCACGGTCGGGTTGGTCAAGGGGTAGTTCGAGGGCGCCAAGGCGTTGAGATACTGGCGCGTGAAGAACTTGACGCGCTGATGCGCCTTCGGGTCGAGGTCGGTCGCATCGTCGACGAGCTTCTCGAGCCACTTGCCGAAGACGAGGTAGCTCTGCTCCAGGTAGGCGAAGCCCGGATGCTCGCGCCACGCCTCGTCGTGGAAGCGCCGGTCGCCCTTCTCCGGCTCGACCAGGGGCCGAACGGCGCCGGTGGGCGCGTCCTCGATAAACCGATGCCACAGCGCGAAGCTGTCGCGCCAGAGCGTGAGCTGCGCCTCGGCGAGCTTCTGCGGATCGGTCAAGAAGCGCAGGCCGAACTCCAAAAAGCTTCGGCTGACGGCCTTGCCGTCGATCATGCTGAACTGATTGCCGAAGATCTCGTCGACGTGCCGCGCGAAGCTCTGGCCGAGCACGCTGGCGGCGCGGGCGCTGAGCGCTGCCGCGCGCTGCTGCTGGTCGCTGTCGAGAACGAAGGCGGGTGGCATGGCGGTCATCGCGGTCAAGGCGTATCCTCCCCTTTGCCCGGACACCATCAACAGACGGCGCCTCGTGCAACCGGCACTTTCGCGCGCAATGCAGCATGGCTTGATCTTCTGCGGCAAGGGGCGTTGAAGGAGCCCGCGCGCACGTTGTCGCAGGCGCGCGCCCGGTGATCGGCTCGGAGGACAGATCCATGCGCGTAGCGGTGCTCGGCGGCGACGGCTTCGTCGGTTGGCCCACGGCTCTCCATCTCTCGGCTCGGGGGCACGAGGTCGTCATCGTCGACAGCCTCGTCCGGCGGCAGATCGACGGCGAGCTGGACGTGCAGTCGCTGACCCCGATCACCAGCCCCAAGGAGCGGCGCGACGCCTGGCAGGAGGTCTCGGGCAAGTGGATCGAGCTCGTCCGCATCGACCTCGCCCGCGACTACGACTTCTTGAAGAGCTGGCTCGGCGAGTTCCGCCCGGAGGCGATCGTCCACCTCGCCGAGCAGCGGGCCGCGCCGTACTCGATGAAGTCGCCGTGGCACAAGCGCTACACGGTCGACAACAACGCCGGCGCCACCCACAACCTGCTCTGCGCCCTGGTCGAGATCGGCCTCGACGCCCACCTGGTGCACCTCGGCACCATGGGCGTTTACGGCTACTCGTCGGTCGGCGCGCCGATCCCCGAGGGCTACCTGCCGGTGACGATCGACCTGCCGGACGGCAGCGGCGCCGAGCAGGAGATCCTCTACCCGGCCAACCCGGGCTCCATCTACCACATGACCAAGTGCCTGGATCAGATCCTGTTCGCCTACTATGCCAAGAACGACGGCCTGCGGATCACCGATCTGCACCAGGGCATCGTCTGGGGAACCAACACGCCCGAGACGGCGCGCGACGAGCGCCTGGTCAACCGCTTCGACTACGACGGCGACTACGGCACGGTGCTCAACCGCCTCCTCATGCAGGCCGCCATCGGCCATCCGCTAACGGTGCACGGCACCGGCGGGCAGACCCGCGCCTTCATCCACATCCGCGATTCGGTCCGCTGCATCGAGCTCGCCATCGCCAACCCACCGGCGGCGGGCGACCGGGTCAAGATCTTCAACCAGATGACCGAGACGCACCGGGTCCGCGACCTCGCCGAGCTCGTCGCCGAGATGACCGGCGCCGAGATCGCCTACGTCACCAATCCGCGCAAGGAGGCGGCCGAGAACGAGCTCGTCGTCGAGAACGACCAGTTCCTGGCGCTGGGCCTCGAGCCGACCACGCTGTCGGACGGGCTGCTGGGCGAGATCATCGACGTCGCCCGGCGCTACAAGCAGCGCGTCGACACCCGCCACATCCCGTGCGTCTCCGCCTGGACGAAGGAGATCAAGCAGGCGCTCGAGCGCGAGAGTGGGCCGCGGCTCAAGGTGGTGGGCGGCGCCGACTGACCATGCGCGGCGCCTTCGCGACGCTCGTCGCCAGCGATGACTACGTCCGGGGCGCGCTCGCCCTCGCCCGCTCGCTGCGCTGGACCGCCACCACCGCGCCGCTCGTCGTCCTCGCCGGGCCGAGGGCGACGGCGCTCGACGAGCTCGCCCGGGAAGGCTGCACGGTCGTCCCGGTGCGTGCCTTGCCGGTCTCGCCGGCGTTCCGCGACCGGCACACCCGCGAGCGCCAGCACGCGGCGGCGCCCTTCACCAAGGGGGTTAAGCCGAGCTTCCACGATCCCCTCGACAACTTCTTGAAGCTGCGGCTGTGGGAGCTCGACGGCTACGACCGGCTCGTCTTCATCGATGCCGATGCCGTGGTCGTGCGCAACATCGACAAGCTCTTCGGCTATCCCGAATTCGCCGCCGCGCCGAACCTCTACGAGACGCTCGCGGACTTTCATCGGCTCAATTCGGGGGTGTTCGTGGCCGAGCCGTCGCCCGCCGCCTTCGCGCGGATGCTCGTCGCCCTCGACGCGCCGGAGGCGTTCTGGCGCCGCACCGACCAGACCTTCCTGGAGAGCTGGTTTCCCGACTGGCACGGCCTGCCCTATACCTACAACACGCTGCAATACGTCTATTTCAACTTGCCGGAGCTGTGGCATTGGCCGCAGATCAAGGTCGTGCACTACCAGTACGAGAAGCCCTGGCAGGACGACCATCCCAAGGCCGATCGCCTGAAGCCGCTGATAGATCTCTGGTGGAGGCTGTTCGAGGGTGGGCCGCCGCCGGAGAGGCTGCCGGCCGTGGCGTGAGATGCGCGTCGCGGTCACCGGCGCCACGGGCTATGTCGGCCGCTTCGTCGTGGCCGACCTGCACGCCCAAGGCTGGACGGTCCAGGCCTGGGCGAGGCCGCAGAGCGATCGCACGGGCTTCGCCGGCCCGGTCAGTTGGCGCCGGGGCGATCTCGCCGACAGGGACGCCGCAGGGCGGCTGCTCGACGGGGCGGACGCCCTGGTCCACGCCGCCTTCGACCACGTGCCGGGGCGCTATCGCGGCGGCGAGGGAGACGATGCGCGCGGATTTCTCGAGGCCAATCGCAACGGCTCCTTGCGGCTCGTCGAGGCCGCGGACCGCGCTGGTCTCGCCCGGGTCGTCTTCCTTTCGAGCCGCGCCGTCTACGGTCCCCGTGCCTGGGACCGGCCGCTCGACGAGCGCCATCCGACCCGTCCCGACACCCTCTACGGGCGCTACAAGCTGGAGATCGAGCAGGCGCTCGCCGCGGCGTGCCGCGGGCGGGCATGGACGAGCCTGCGGGCGACGGGCGTGCACGGGCCGGGGCATCCGCTCACCCGATCGAAATGGTTCGAGGTGGTGCGCGCGAGCCTCACCGGCGAGCAGCCGCCGGCCCGCACCGGGACCGAGGTCGCCGGCGACGACCTCGCCCGCGCCGTGCGCCTGCTCTTGATGCATCCGCAGGCGACCGCCGGTCCCTACAACGTCTCGGACGTGGTCGTCAGCAACCGCGCGGTGAGCCGCCTCGCCGGCGGTGTGCTCGCTGCGCCGGCGCCGCCGCCCTCGGGCATCATGGCAACGGATCGGCTCCAGGCCCTCGGCTGGCGGCCGGTCGGCTGGGCCGGGGTCGAGACCTCGGTGCGCCCCCTGGTCGAGGCTCAGCGACGCAGCGAGCGGACCAGCGACAAGGCGGCGAAGTAGACCGAGCTCGCGATCCACAGCCAGAACACCCAGGCGGGCGCGGAGGCTTCGGCCGTCGCGCTGTCGACGACGAGACGAAGCGACGAGGCGGCCCAGACCGCGGTCACCGGGACCGTCACCAAGCGCCACGACTTGACGCGCAGGGGATGGACGTATTTGAGGGGCACGAAGGTCAAGACGCCGCAGGTAAGGATGACCGCGAGGTTCGTCCACGCCCCCGTATTCAACACGAATGTATATAGAACTACCAGATTCCACAGAGCCGGAAAGCCCTGGAAGTAGTAATCTGATGTCTTTATATTGGCGTTCGCGAACGTATAGCAAGATACAGCAAGGATGAAAGCAGCTGTCCAGATCGCCCATCCCGTCGGCACCAGGGAGAAATTGTAGATCATGACCGCCGGAACGACGACGTAATTGAAGTAGTCGATGACGTTATCGAGCGTGGCGCCGTCGACGTGCGGAATGACCTCACGGACCCGGGCACGACGGGCGAGGGTGCCGTCGACCCCGTCGACGAGCAGTGCCACGCCGAGCCAGACGAAGGCGCCGAGGCGGTCGCCTTCGAGCGCCGCGACGAGGGCGAGAAAGCCGAGCACGACCCCGGACGCGGTGAAGGCGTGCACCGCCCAGGCGGCCGCCCGCCGTCGCCGGGGGCGTGATGTCATGCTCTCGTCGACGATGCGTTCGCCGACCCCCTGGATCATGGTGCTCGGTCCTCCGTCGCGCTCGAGCGGCTGTCGCGCAGCCGTCACGAATAGCGCAGGTTGCGACGCCCGTGGAAGAGGGGGCGACGGAGGCGGGTTCCGGCGGGGCTGCCGGTCAGAGGGCGGCGGCCAGGGCGTGCTCGGCCCAGCGCTTCGCGGCGAGCAGGGCCTCGTCGTCGTCCACGGCGCGGTCGGCCAAGGCGATCTCGCGGTCCGCGTAGACCGAGAGCGCGAAGGCGACCGCGCGCCGCTCCGCCGCGGGCCAACAGTGGAAGCCCAGGGTCTCGAGCTTGGCCTTGAGCAGGTCCGGATCGAGCACCCAATTGTCGAGCGGCCGCGCGAAGGCGGCGGCGAGGAAGTAGGGTAGTACCGCCTTGAACGCGTCGGCGTCGCCGAGCGTGTAGCCCGCCTCCAGGCACGAGCTGACGAGCGCCTCGTCGCCGAACTCGGCGAGCGGCAGGCCTGGCGGCGGCAGCTGGCCGATCTCGCCGCCACCGTGCGGCCAGATCTCAGCGTAGCGTGCCCAGAAGGTCGCAGCGATCCCGCCGATCACCTCGAGAAGACCCGACACCGCCTCGCGCTGGCTCGGCTCGAGGCGGGCGAGTGCTCGGGCGAAGCGGGTCGACGGCCGGCACCGACGGCGCCATTCCCAATCTGCCAGGCGGATCACGTTGCTCGCTGGCGCACGATCACCGATCATCGTCGCCGCTCCACTAATTTCGGCGTGAGAGACCATCTGAACTCGTTCTCGCGGAAAGGCGATTGCGACATAGGATGTAAGTCCTAGCGATGGCCCACCGATGGCGGCGCCTCGGCTCCTCTTGCCACCCATCGACGAAGAGGATGTTAATGTCGGTGCCCTTCGTCACACCCGCCTCGAAACCGCCGCCAGCGACCGTTCCATGACCGGCTTGGCGAGCGCCGCCCTGATCGCGGGCGCCTTCTTCTCCGCCGGCGTCGTCAAGGGCATCGTCGGGCTCGGCATGCCCATCGTCGTCGTCGGCCTGTTGAGCCCGGTGCTCGGATTGGCGAAGACGATCACGCTGCTGATCGTTCCGGGGATCGTGACCAATCTCCGTCAGGCTTTGGTCGGCGGGCACTTCTGGCCCATCCTCCGGCGCCAGCGCTGGGTGCTGGTGCTCACGGTCCTGGGCATCTGGCTCGGCACGGGCCTGCTGGCCAGCGTCGACACGCACCTCCTGCAGCGGCTCTTGGGCGCGACCTTGACCCTCTACGCGCTCTACGCCCTGCTGCTCCCGCAACTGCCGCCGCCCGGCCGCGCCGAGCCTTTCCTCGCACCCGCCGTGGGCCTGAGCTCCGGGCTGATGTGCGGCATGGTGGGCATCTGGGCCGTACCCGGCGTGGTCTGGTATGCGCTGTTGCGGATGCCCCGCGACGAGCTCGTGCAATCCCTCGGCATCACCTTCGTCGTCTTGAGCGTCGCGCTCGGCCTGAGCCTCGCCCAACGCGAGCTTCTCGCCGGCGACGCGCTCGTCCTCTCCGCGACGGCGGTGCCACCCGCGCTCTTGGGCATGGTGGCGGGCGAGCGACTGCGCCGCCGTCTGCCGGAAGCCGCGTTCCGACGCCTGTTTCTCGTGGCCTTGGCCGTCTTGGGGCTCAACATCGCATTCGGCGCGTGACGGCAGGGTCAATCGGTCCGCCCGCTGAGGCTCTCGAGCAGCGAAGGCTGCAGGTCGATATGCTCCTTCGCCGCGTCGATGACGCTGGCATCGAGGGTGGGTGGGCCGAGATCGACGCCCTTGCCGAGCCGTGCGACGATCGCCCCGATGGCCTCGATGCGCGCGTATTTCTTGTCGTTGGCCGGGATGGCGAGCCACGGCGCCGTCTTGGTCGAGGTGCGGGTGAGCATCTCGTCGATGGCGATCTCGTAGTCCGGCCACTTGCTGCGGTTGCGGAAGTCCTCGTAGCTGAGCTTCCACCGCTTCAACGGGTTGGTCAGGCGCTCCTCGAGCCGGCGCAATTGCTCGTCGGGGCTGATGTGGAAGAAGATCTTGACCACGCGTGTGCCGTGATCGGTGAGCATACGCTCGAAGTCGTTGATCTCGGCGTAGGCCGCCTTCCAACGCTTGGGCGGGGTCAGCTTCTCGATCCGCTCGACCATGACCCGGCCGTACCACGAGCGATCGAACGCCGAGATCGCGCCCTTGGGCGGCAGCATCGGCCAAAACCGGGCGAGCCAATGCCGATCGAGATAGTAGGGACGCGGCGCGCCGATCGGCCAGACCTTGAAGCTGCGCGGGTCGAACGCCGCCGAAATGCGCCGGATCGTGCCGCCTTTGCCGGCCGCGTCCCAACCCTCGAAGACGAGCACCGCGGATCGGCCCGTGAACAGGTAGGCCTGTTGGATCTGGGTGAGCTTGCGCTGCAGCTTCGCGAGCTTTTTGTCGTAGTCGGCCCGCGCCAGCTTCGTATCGAGCGGCAGATGCTTCAAGATCGCTTTGGACTTGCCCATGCTCGTCCTCCATTCGCCACCTGCGGCCTTGGACTGCTGCGGTCGAAGACGAGGCCGAACGCGGTGTCGCTTGGCGGGCCATCGAGCACGAGCCCGGCCTCGGTCCGGGCGGCAGGTCCGACCAGCCGACGCTGGAGACCAACGGTCGGTATTCAGCCGGTAAGGGATGGCGCCTCGGTCGCCAACGGTCCAAACGGCGAAGGAACGTCAGTCGGCCCCGAGCTGGGCGGCGAGTGCCGGCGCCGACGAGGCGGTGTCGCGGTCGGACGCGACGGCGCGCCAGGCACCACGGTCGGCGAACAGCCGACGCAGGAGCTTGACGTGCAGCATGTGGCCGCTGCCGCGGCCGATGAACTTGCCGGCGATCGACCCGCCGAGATAGAGGTCGCCGACGGCGTCGAGCGCCTTGTGGCGGACGAACTCGTCCGGCCAGCGCAGGCCCTCGGGGTTGAGCACGCCGTCGTCCGAGACGACCACGGCATTGTCGAGCGAGCCGCCGCGAGCGAGGCCGCGCGTCCGCAGGCTCGCCACGTCCGCGGCGAACCCGAAGGTGCGCGCGCCGGCGAGCCGGTCGGGGAAGCTCTCGACGTCGACGTCGAGGGCGATGTGCTGGCGCCCGATCAGGGCGTGGTCGAAGTCGATGGACATGTCGACGGCGAAGCCGTCGTGGGGCACCAGGCTCGCCGTGCGCTCGCCGTGGGTGACCGTGACCGGCCGGAGGACTTCGACGAAAGGCCGCGGTGCCTCCAGGTCGAGGATGCCGGCACAGCCCAGGAGAAAGAAGAAGGGCCGGGCGCTGCCGTCCATCGCCGGTACCTCGGGCCCGTCCACGGCGATCTCGACGTTGTCGATGCCCCAGGCCGCGAGCGCCGCCATGAGGTGCTCGACCGTGCTGACCGTCGTGCCGTCGACGCCTTCGAGCCGGGTGCAGCGGGTGGTGTCGGTGACGTTCGCAACCGTCGCCGCGATGGCCGGCGCGCCCGGGCGATCCTCGCGCATGAAGCGAATGCCGCTGTCGGCGGGCGCGGGCTTCAAGGTCAGCGCCGTGCGGGCGCCGGTGTGCAGGCCCGTGCCGACGCAGCCGATCGACGACCGCAGCGTCCGCTGCCTGGTCCGCTGCCCTCCCGCGCCGGGCGTGCTCCTCACCATCCGTGGCTCCTCTGCGGCCGGCACCGCTCGGCCGACGATCAAGACGTCTTCACCCTTTGCCTAATCGCCGGCCGAGCCCGCCTCAAATCACGCTTCGTGTCGGTTTTTGACAGAAGCGGCTGAAGGCTGAAGGTCCGGTCGCCCCCTCAAGCCTCCGTCTTCTCGCGACGGAGGAAGGCGGGCACCTCGCCGTCCGCAGCGGGCTCGGGCATGACCCGCGGCGCTTCCGCCGCCCGGGGCGAGCGGCCTTCCTTGGCCGGCGCTGCGGCGTCCCGGCGCTTGCCGTAGAGGCCCTGGGCCAGCTGGCGGAAGAGCGAGCGGTTGTGCCCGTCCTCGGCGGTCGTCGCCTCGGCGGTGGCCGGCGCCTGGAAGCCACCGCCGATACCGGTCGCCGATTCCTTCACCGCATCGTCGACGAGGCTGTAGACCTGCGGCTCGCGCTTGGCCTGGCCGTTGCCGCCCGGATGCGGCAGCGGCTGGACCTTGTGCGGCTCGGTCCGAAAGCGCAGGCTCGACAGCGGCGACACGGGCTCCGGCCGGCGCTCGGGCTCGGCCGGCTGCGCGGCCGTCGCGGGCGCGGTGACGCGCTCGCGCGCGGCGCTCTCGATGCCGGTGGCCACCACCGACACCCGCATCCGCCCCTCCATCGTCTCGTCGAAGGTCGAGCCGAAGATGATGTTGGCGTCGGCGTCGACCTCCTCGCGGATGCGGTTGGCGGCGGAATCGACCTCGAACAGGGTCATGTCGTGGCCGCCGGTGATGTTGATGAGGACGCCCTGGGCGCCGCGCATCGACACCTCGTCAAGGAGCGGGTTGGAGATCGCCGCCTCGGCCGCCTCGACGGCGCGACGGTCACCTTCCGCCTCGCCCGTGCCCATCATCGCCTTGCCCATCTCGGCCATCACCGTGCGGATGTCGGCGAAGTCGAGATTGATGAGACCCGGCATGACGATGAGGTCGGTGACGCCGCGCACACCCATGTGCAGCACCTGATCCGCCAGGTGGAAGGCGTCCTTCAGGGTGGTCCGCTCGTTCGCCACCCGGAAGAGGTTCTGGTTGGGGATGACGATGAGCGTGTCGACGTACTGCTGCAGGTCCTCGAGCCCCGCCTCGGCGATGCGCATGCGATGCGCGCCCTCGAACGAGAAGGGCTTGGTGACGACGCCGACGGTGAGGATGCCGCGCTCGCGCACCGCCCGCGCGATCGCCGGCGCCGCCCCGGTGCCGGTGCCGCCGCCCATGCCGGCGGTGATGAACACCATGTGCGAGCCCTCGACCTCACCGAGGATCTCGTCGACGGCCTCCTCGGCCGCCGCCCGGCCGACCTCGGGCCGAGCACCGGCGCCGAGCCCGTGGGTGATCGCCGTGCCGAGCTGGATTCGCCGCTCGGTCAGGCAATGGCCCAACGCTTGGCTGTCGGTGTTGGCGACGACGAACTCCACCCCCTCGAGATGCGAGGTGATCATGTTGTTGACGGCGTTGCCGCCGGCGCCGCCGACCCCGATCACCGTGATCTTCGGCTTCAGTTCGTGATGGGTCTGGATGCTGAGATTCAGTGTCATGGTCTCCTCCTCGACACCTCGCTGATCGGTTCCCGTGCCGGCTCACCACGAACCGGCATCAGGCGACGCCCAGGCTCTCGCGGAGCCACTGGCCGAAGCTGTCCCAAGGCCGCCCGAGCGGCCCCCTTCTCCGTCGGTCCGGCGCGAAGCCGATCCCGCGGTCGTCGCCGGCGGCGAGGGCGAGCGCACCGCTCGCCGCCGCCGCCTGCGGTTCTTCCCAGCCCGGCAGCACCCGCGGCCGCCCGAGCCGGGCCCAGCCGCCGAGCATCTCGGCGGCGAGCTCTACCATGCCGTCCTGCTGCGCCCCGCCGCCGGTGAGGACCACGCCGCGCCGGGCCGCGATCCGCGCCGCCTCGGGGGCGCGACGCAACTCCTCGACGACCGCAGCGAGCATCGCCTCGCTGAGCGGGCGCAGGATCTCGGTGAGCCTGTGGCGCGAGACCTCGATGGTGTCGGCGGGCGACGAGGCCCCGATCGGGCTGATCTCCACCACCTCGAAGGCGTCACAGGCGCGCCAGACGACGGCGCCGTCGAGGTTCTTGACCCGCTCGGCGGTCGCCTCGGAGACGCCGAGGCGGCTCGCCAGCTCGTCGGTCAGGTGATCGCCGCCCAGGGGCACGCTCGCCACGTATTGCAGGCGGCCGTGCTGCAGGACGGCGAGCGTCGTCGTCCGGGCGCCGCAGTCGAGCACGAGCACGCCGCGCTCGGCCTCGTCACGGGTGACGCTGGCGATCGCCGCCGCATAGGGCGCCGCGAAGACCGTGGCGAGCCGCAGATGCCCACGGCCGAGGCAGGCCTCGAGCTGGGCGAGCGGCCGCTGCCGGACGCCGACGAGATGGGCGCGGACGACGAGGCGCTTGGCGACGAGCCCGGTGGCATCGCGCACCTCCGGGCCGCCGTCGAGGCTCTCGCCCATGGGCACGGCGTGGACGATGGCGAAGCCCTCGGCGGGGGCGCCCGCGGCGGCGTGGCGCAGCGCCATGGCGACGTCGCGGCGATGGACCGCCCGGCGGTCGAGCGCAACCTCGACCCGGACATAGCCGCTCGTCATCTCCCGGCCGGCATAGACGACCGCGACCTCCTGCAACCGTTCGTCGGCGCTGCGCTCCGCCTCGTCGACCACGGCGCGGATCGCCGCCTCGGCCGCCGCCGCATCCACCACCTCGCCACCGCGAAAGCCGTCGGCCGCCTGATGGCCCGCACCCAACAGATCGAAGGCGCCGCGGCCGTCGAGGCGGGCGATGTGGCAGCAGAGCTTGCGCGAGCCGATGTCGAGGACGCCGAACGGACGCGGCGTCC
>CAYZSE010000033.1:12835-26789 GCA_964481035.1 uncultured Geminicoccaceae bacterium
TGGCAGCAGAGCTTGCGCGAGCCGATGTCGAGGACGCCGAACGGACGCGGCGTCCGCGGGATGCCGTCGAGCAGGGCGGTCCAGGCCCATTCGGTGCCGGCGGCGCGCGTCATCCGGCTTCCTCGTAGCGCAGGATCGGGCGCGGCGTGAGCACGACGCGGTCGGCGAGGCGCAGGTCGATCGCCGCCACCGCCCGGTCGAGGACGCGCGCTCGCTTCTGCAACCGCGCGAGCCGATCCAGGGCGTCCAGGGGCTGTTGCGCCGGCAGTTCGATGCGGACGCCGCTCGCGAGCTCCAGCCGCCAGCGGTGGCCGCCGGTCCGCTCGAGCCTCGTCACGGGCACGCCGAGGCGGCGCGTCGCCGCGACCAGGCGCTCGATCTCGTGGGCGTGCGCCGGGCCGGTGTCGCCTAGGACCAGCGGCAGCGGCGGTAGAGGCGTCGCCGGATCGACCGCCAGCGTCTCGCCGCCCGCCGCCAGCAGCGCGAGGTCGCCGGCGCCGTACCAGCGGGCGAGCGGGCGGTGTTCGACGATCTCGACGGCGATCCGCCGCGGCAGCTCGCGCCGCACCGTCGCCGCGGCGACCCAGGGCTCGGCCTCGAGCCGGGCGCGCGCCGCCGCCAGGTCGACATCGAGGATCGGCATGCCGGGGACGACATCGAGCGCCGCGAGCAGGGTCGCGTCGTCGAGTCGCACCGCGCCGTGGAGAGCGACCTCGGCGACGACGAGGCCGAGACCGCGCTGCACGGCCACGGCCGCCTGAGCGGCCCAGGTTCCAAGCCACGGCGAGGTCGCGGCGAGCACGATGGCCGCCGCCGCCAGCATCGGCACCGCGGCCGGCAGACGGCGCCGGGGCAGCCGCTGGCGGGCGAGCGCGCGGCGGGCGGCGCGGAGGTTCACCGGTCGCACGATGCGTCCTCCACCAGCCGGGCGACGAGGTCGTCGAAGGCGAGACCGACATGCGCCGCCTGCTCCGGCACGAGCGAGAGCGGGGTCATGCCAGGCTGGGTGTTGACCTCGAGGATGTAGAGGCCGTCCTCGCCCTCCGCCGGGTTCCAGCGGAAGTCGGCCCGGCTGACGCCGCGGCAACCGAGCGCCGCGTCGGCGCGCACCGACCAGTCGAGGACCCGCTCGAAGATCGCCGCCGGGACCGGCGCCGGGACGAGATGGTCGGTCAGCCCGTCGGAGTACTTGGCCCGGTAGTCGTAGAAGCCCTCGCGCGGGCGCAACTCCGTCACCGTCAGCGCCCGGCCGGCGAGCACTGCGCAGGTGAGCTCGTGCCCCGCGATGAAAGGCTCGACCAGCATCGGCGCTCCGGCCGCCGTGGCGCCGGGCCCGGTGTTGGGGTTGAGGCGCGGATCGTCGAGGTCGTCGATCAAGAGGACGCCGACGCTCGAGCCCTCGGCCGCGGGCTTGACGACGAGCGGCGGCGCCATCACCGCGCCGGACGCGACCTCGGCGAGCGTCGCCAGCCGGCCCGCCGGCGCCTTGAGCCCCGCCGCTTCGAACAGGCGGATCGCCATCGGCTTGTCCATCGCGAGCGCCGAGGCGAGCACGCCCGAATGGGTGTAGGGAATTCGCATGATCTCCAACAGGCCCTGAACCGTGCCGTCCTCGCCGTAGCGCCCGTGCAGCGCGTTGAAGCAGACCTCCGGGCCGAGCTCGGCGAGGCGCCGCGGCAGCTCGGACCCGGCGTCGACCCGGGTAACGGCGTAGCCCTTGCGCGCGAGCGCGGCGGCGCAGGCCGCGCCCGAGGTGAGCGAGACCTCGCGCTCGGCGGAGACGCCGCCCATGAGCACCGCGACCCGCCGGCTCATGACGGCAACTCCGAGGGCGCGACGCCCACCCGCTTGATCTCCCAGTCGAGGACGACGCCGCTCGCCGCCCGCACCCGCTCGCGCACCGTCTCGCCGAGGGCTTCGAGGTCGGCCGCCGTGGCGGCCCCGGTATTGACGAGGAAGTTGCAGTGCTTCGCGTCGACCACCGCACCGCCGTGGCGCAGCCCACGGCAGCCGGCGGCGTCGATGAGCTGCCAGGCGCGTCGGCCGGCCGGGTTCTTGAAGGTGCTGCCGCCGGTGGCGACCGAGACCGGCTGCGCCGCCGCGCGCTCCGCCTTGATCGCCTCCATGCGCGCCTTGAGCCGATCGGGATCGCCCGGCTCGCCCTCAAATGTCGCCGCGACGACGATCCAGTCCGCCGGCAGCTCGCTGTGGCGGTAGCGCAGGCCGAGATCGGCCGCCGCCAAGTCGTGCACGACGCCGCGACGGTCGAGGGCGCGGATCGAGACGAGCCGATCCTTGGTCTCGCCGCCGAAGGCGCCGGCATTCATCCGCACCGCGCCGCCGATCGTGCCGGGGATGCCCACGAGGAACTCGAGGCCGGCGATGCCCGCCTTGGCGGCGGCCATGGCGACGCTGCGATCGAGCGCACCGGCCTCGGCCGTGAGCGTCGTGCCCGCGGTGCGGATCTTCTTGAGCACGCCGCCGAGGCGGATCACCACGCCCGGCACGCCGCCGTCGCGGATCAGCAGATTGGAGGCGACGCCCACGGCCAGCACGGGCACGTCCTCGGGCAGCGCGCGCAGGAACGCCTCGAGGTCGGCGACGTCGGCCGGGCGGAACAGCACCTCGGCCGGGCCGCCGACCCGCATCCACGCCCAAGGTGCGAGCGGTGCCGCCGCCTCGAGGCGGCCGCGCACGGCGGGCAGGCGGGTGTGGAGCGCGCTCAAGGCTGCCGCTCCTCGAACGCCTCGAGCGCCTGCGGCAACCCTTGGGCCCAGTGGGTGCTGCTGCCGGCGCCGAGGACGACGACGAGGTCGCCGTCGCCCGCCAGATCGCGCACGAGCGCCGGCAGTTCCTCGGGGCCGGTGATGGCGCGCACGTCGCGATGGCCGTAGTCGCGCACGCCTTGGGCCAGCGCCTCGTGGTCGATGCCGGCGATGGGCGCCTCGCCGGCGGCGTAGACCGGTGCGACGAGCACCGTGTCGGCGTCGTCGAACGCCGTGCAGAAGTCGTCGAAGAGATCCTTCAGGCGCGAGTAGCGGTGCGGCTGGACCACCGCCACGACCTTGCCCGGCGTCGCTTGGCGCGCGGTGTCGAGCACGGCGCGGATTTCGACCGGGTGGTGGCCATAGTCGTCGACCACGGTGATGCCGCGGGCGGTCCCGGTCACCGTGAAGCGGCGCCGCACGCCCTCGAACGCGCCGAACGCGCGGCGGACGACCTCGACGTCGAGCTTCAAGTGGTGCGCCACGGCGATCGCGGCGCAGGCGTTCTGAACGTTGTGACGACCCGGCATGGCGAGCCGCAGGTCCTTGACGTGCTTGGGCGCGCCGCCGTTGCGGATGACCACGTCGAAGGTCGTGCCGAACGGGTCGATCCGCAGATCGATGGCGCGGACGTCGGCCTGGGGGTTGAAGCCGTAGGTCACGATCTTGCGGTCGGTGAGGCGGCCGACGAGGCTCTGCACCTCGGGGTGGTCGAGGCAGAGCGTGCAGAAGCCGTAGAACGGCACCCGCTCGAGGAAGGAGAGGAAGGTCGCCTTCAGGGCGTCGAATGTGCCGTAGTGATCGAGGTGCTCGGGGTCGATGTTGGTGACGATGGCGATGGTCGGCGGCAGGCGGACGAGCGTGCCGTCGCTCTCGTCGGCCTCGACCACCATCCAGTCGCCGGCACCGAGCCGCGCGTTGGTGCCGTAGGCGTTGATGATGCCGCCGTTGACAACGGTCGGGTCGAGCCCCGCGGCATCGAACAGCGCGGCGACGAGCGAGGTCGTCGTCGTCTTGCCGTGGGTGCCGGCGACGGCGACCGACCACCGCAGCCGCATCAGCTCGCCCAGCATCTCGGCGCGGCGCACGACCGGGAGCCGTCGTGCGCGCGCCTCGATCAGCTCGGGATTGCTCTCCTTGATCGCCGAGCTGACGACGACCACGGCGACGCCCTCGAGGTTGGCCGCGTCGTGGCCGATCTCGATCTGCAGTCCGAGTTCCCGCAGCCGCTTGACGTTGGCGCTCTCGGCGACGTCCGAGCCCTGCACTTGGTAGCCGAGATTGTGCAGGATCTCGGCGATGCCGCTCATGCCGATGCCGCCGATGCCGACGAAGTGCAGGCGGCCGACCTCGAGGGGGAGCACGTTCATCGTGCCGCCTCCAGGACGAGGTCGGCGAGCCGTTCGGCGGCATCCGGCCGAGCCATGGCGGCGGCGGCGCGGCGCATGGCGTCGAGCGTCTCCGGCTCGCCCAGCAACCGCGTGAGGGCGGCAGCGAGCGACGCCGGGGTGAAGTCGTCGGGATCGAGCGCGATCGCGGCACCCCCGGCGGCGAGGGCTCGGGCGTTGGCCCGCTGGTGGTCGTCGGCGGCGTGGGGGTAGGGCACGAGGATCGCAGGCCGGCCGACGACGAGGATCTCGGCGACCGCCGAGGCGCCGGCCCGGCTGACGACCAGATCGGCGGCGGCGAGACGCTCGGGCATGTCGTCGAAGAACGCGACGACCTCGGCCTTTTGGGCGAGCGCGCCGTAGGCTTGCTCGACCCGCTCGACGTCCTCGGGGCGGCCTTGCTGGACGACCTCGAGGCGTTGGCGCAAGGCCGGATCGAGCCGGGCCACGGCCGCCGGCACGACGTCGGCGAAGGACGTCGCCCCCTGGCTGCCGCCGACGACGAAGAGGCGCCGGCTCGGCCCTGCCGGCGCCGGCCGCGGTCGAAACTCGCCGCGCACCGGGTTGCCGACGACGACGGCGAAGCGCCCCGCGGCCGGGGCCGCGGCGGTCGGCTCGAAGGTCAGCGCCAGGACCTCGGCGAACCGCAAGAGCAGGCGATGCGCGCGGCCGAGCACGGCGTTCTGCTCATGGAGGACGAGCGGCACCCGCAACAGCGCGGCGGCGAGCCCCGTCGGCACCGAGGCGTAGCCGCCGAAGGCGGCGACCGCGCACGGGCGGCCGCGAAGGAAGCGGGTGAGGTCGCGCGCGAGGCCCGCCGCGAGCGCAGCGAGCGCGGCGAGGCGGCGAAGCGGCCCGCCGGACGGGCTCGCCGCGGCCACCAGAAAGCGCTCGGCCTCGCCCGGCAGGTAGCGCGCGCCACGGGCATCGACCGCGTAGGCGACGCGATGGCCGCGCCGCTCGAGCACTTGGCCGACGGCGATCGCCGGGAACATGTGGCCGCCGGTGCCGCCCGAGGCGATGACGATCCGGCCCCTCATCGCACCACCGTCATGCGCGGGTGGGAGCGCAACAGCGCGAGGGCCATGCCGGTACCCAGCGCGAGCGCGACGAGCGACGATCCGCCGTAGCTGACGAGCGGCAGGGTCATGCCCTTGGGCGGCAGGATGGCGACGTTGACGCCGAGATTGATCGCCGCCTGCAGCCCGAACTGGGTCAACAGGCCGACCGCGGCGAGCTGGGCGAAGCGGTCCTGTCGGCGTTCGGCGAGCACCAGCCCCCGCAGCACGACCACGGCGAAGAGCACGACGACGACGATGCCGGCAAGGAGGCCGAACTCCTCGACGCCGGCGGCGAAGATGAAGTCGGCGTGGCTGTCCGGCAGGTGGTTCTTGACGACGCCCTCGCCGGGGCCGCGGCCGAGCCAGCCGCCGGCGGCGACCGCGGTCAGCGCCTGGCTCACCTGAAAGCCGGGATCGGCGGCGAGAAACGCGTCGATGCGGGCACGGACATGGCCGAACGTCTCGTACATCAAGAGCGCGAGTCCCCCGCCGCCGACGGCGAGGATGCCCACGAGGAGCCAGGGCAGCCCCGCCGCGAAGATCATCACGGCGAAGACGGCGGCCACCAGCAGAGCCGTGCCGACGTCGGGCTGGAGGAGCAGAAGAAGCACCACCGCCGCCACCGGCAGCGCGGCGTGAGGCACGCCCCGCGCGCCCTCGCGGCCGGCGAGGACGGCCGCGACGACCACGATGAGCGCGGGCTTGGCGAACTCGCTCGGCTGCAGCCGAACCCCGCCGACGGTCAGCCAGCGGATCGCGCCGTTGGCCTCGTGACCGATGACGGGGACGAGCGCGAGCAGCGCGAGGGCGGCGACGTACAGCCCGATGCCGATGCGCCGCACGCCGAGCGGCGCCAGCATCGAGGTCGCCACCAGAACCGCGCCGGCGACGGCGAGGAACAGGCACTGGCGCACGGCGAAGTGCCAGGGGCTCAGCCCCATGCGCTCCGCCACCGGCGGGCTCGCGGTGAAGACGAAGACGACGCCGACCGCGGCGAGGAGCGCCAGGACGACCAGGAGCGGGCGGTCGACGGTCCACCACCATTGGGCGACCAGGCTCGTGTCGGTCCGGGTGAAGGCGCCCATCGTCACCTCAGCTTCAAGGTCGAGAGGCCGACGAGCGCGAGGATCATGGCGATGATCCAGAAGCGGATGACGATGGTGGGCTCCTTCCAGCCCTTCTTCTCGAAATGGTGGTGGAGCGGCGCCATGGCGAAGACGCGCCGCCCGGTGAGCTTGAACGAGGCGACCTGGACGACGACCGAGACGGTCTCGAGGACGAACAGCCCGCCGATGATCGCGAGCACCAGCTCGTGCTCGGTGACGACGGCGGTCGCCCCCAGGGCGCCGCCCGTCGCGAGCGAGCCGGTATCACCCATGAAGACCATGGCCGGCGGCGCGTTGAACCACAAAAAGCCCATGGCCGCGCCGACGATGGCGCCGCAGACCACCGCGAGCTCACCGGTGCCCGCGACGAAGGGGATGCCCAGGTAGTTGGCGAAGATCGCGTTGCCGATCAGGTAGCTGATCAGCCCGAAGCACATCGCGGCGATCATCACCGGCACGATGGCGAGGCCGTCGAGGCCGTCGGTGAGGTTCACCGCGTTCGACGCGCCGACCATGACGAGGCAGCCGAAGACGGCCGCCCCGGCGATCCCCAGCGGCAGCAAGACGTCCTTGAAAAAGGGCACCGTCAGCCCGGTGGCCAGGGGGCCGCCGGTGAGTGCCATGGCCCAGGCCGTGGCCATGAGCCCGATGGTGAGCTGACCGGCGAGCTTGAGCCGGCCGGAGAGGCCCTTGCTGTTGCGCTTGGTGACCTTGAGGTAGTCGTCGACGAACCCGATCGCCCCGTAGCCGAGGGTGACCAACAGGACCACCCAGACATAGCCGTTCGTCAGGTCGGCCCAGAGCAGGGTCGCGACGCCGAGGGCGAGGAGGATCAAGACGCCGCCCATCGTCGGCGTGCCCTGCTTGGTCAACAGGTGCGTCTCGGGCCCATCCTCGCGGATCGGCTGGCCCTTGCCCTGCTTCGAGCGCAGCCAGCGGATGATCGCCGGCCCGAAGACGAAGCTCACGAACAGCGCCGTCATGATCGCGCCGCCGGTCCGGAAGGTCAGGTAGCGGAAGACGTTGAAGAGGCCGAAGTCGTCGGCGAGCGGGACGAGCAGGTGGTAGAGCATCAGCCGCGGCCCTCCACCAGCGCCGTGACCAAGCGGCCCATGCCGCTCGCCAGCGAGCCCTTGACCAACAGCGTGTCGCCGGGCGCCAGCGCGCTCCGCACCGCATCGACGATCGCCTCGGGCGCATCGCCGTGCGCCCCCCGGCGGTCGGCGGGCAGCGCCTCGGCGAGCGCCGTCATCTCCGTGCCGACCGTGAAGACGAGGGCCACGTCGGCGGCCAGCACGGCGGCGGCGAGGTCCGCGTGCATGGCGGCGCTGTCGCGGCCCAATTCCTTCATGGCACCCAACGCCGCGAGCCGGCGGCCCGGAAAGCGGCCCAGGACCTCGAGCGCGGCGCGCACCGAGGCCGGATTGGCGTTGTAGCTGTCGTCGATGAGCACGGCCTCGCCGTCGGCGACGGCGAGGCGCCGGCGCCGGCCGCGGCCCGCCTCGGGATCGAGGTCGGCGAAGCTCCGCGCGAACGCCTCGACGTCGAGGCCGAGCGCGTCGACGACGGCCAAGAGGCCGAGGCTGTTCTCGACCCAGTGCCCGCCGGGAACGCCGATGTAGTAGTTGATCCGACGGCCGTGAACGTCGGCTTCGACCGTGCTGCCGTCGGCGCTCGCCTCGACAGAACGCGCGTGCACCGCGCTGCCGTCGCCAAAGGTGGCGATACGCTCGATCCCCGCGGTGCGCGCGGCGTCGACCAGGAGCGGCGTGTGCGGGCTGTCGCCCGGAACCACGGCGAAGCCCGCGGGCTCGACGCCCTCGAAGATCTCGGCCTTGGCCCGAGCGATGCCGGCCTCGTTCTCGAAGAACTCGATGTGCGCCGGCGCGATCGCGGTGATGAGCGCCCCGTGCGGGCGCACCTGCGCCGTCAGCCGGCGGATCTCGCCGGCCCGGCTCATGCCCATCTCGAAGACGGCGAAGGCCACATCGGCCGGCAGCTCGGCGAGGCTCAAGGGCACGCCCCAATGGTTGTTGTGGCTCTTGGCGCTGGCATGGGTCGGCCCGAACCGCCCGAGCCCGTGGGCGAGGGCGGCCTTGGTTCCGGTCTTGCCGACGCTGCCCGTGATGCCGACGACGGGGCAGCGGCTGCGCGCGCGGCCGGCCCGGCCCAGCGCCTCGAGCCCGGCCTGCGTGTCCGCGACGACGACCGCCCGCTCGGCGGGCACGCCCTCGGGCAGTCGCGCAACGAGCACGGCGGCCGCACCCGCGTCGAGGGCCGCGCGGGCGAAATCGTGCCCGTCGCGGACGTGCTGGAGCGCCACGAACAGCGCGCCCGGCCGGAGCGTCCGGCTGTCGATCGAGACGCTCGTCGCCCGCCAGTCGCCGGCGATCCGCCCGCCGGTCGCGGTGGCGACCTCCCGAGCGGTCCAAAGCGCGCTCATGCCGCCGCTCCCATGCCGGCGAGGATGCGCCGCACCACGCTCGCGTCGTCGAAGGGATGGGCCTCGTCGCCGACGATCTGGCCGCTCTCGTGCCCCTTGCCGGCGACGAGCAGGATGTCGCCGGCGCGCAGCTCGGCGAGGCCCTCGGCGATGGCCATGGCGCGGTCGCCGATCTCGATGGCCCGCGGTGCCGCCGCCAGGATCGCGCGGCGGATCCGGGCCGGATCCTCGCTGCGCGGGTTGTCGTCGGTGACGATCACGCGGTCGGCGAGGCGGCTGGCGATCGCGCCCATCTCCGGTCGCTTGCCGCGATCGCGGTCACCGCCGCAACCGAAGACGACGACGAGTAGGCCCCGGCTGTGGGGCCTGAGCCCCGCGAGCGCCTGCTCGAGGGCGTCGGGGGTGTGGGCGTAGTCGACGAAGACCGCCGCTCCCGAGGCGTGCCGCGCCGCCAGCTCCATGCGCCCGCGCGGGCCGCGCAGGTGCGCCGCGGCCGCCAGGAGCGCGTCGCGGTCGCCGCCCGCGGCCTCCGCGAGAGCGAGAGCGGCCAAGAGATTGTGCGCCTGGAACGCGCCGACGACGGGAAGGTCGACCAAAGTCCGGCGGCCGTCGAGCTCGAGGGTGAGCGTCTGCCCGTCCGGCGCGGGGATCTGCTCGACGAGGCGCAACCGCCGGGCCCGGCGGCCGAAGTCGATCACGTCGAGGCCCCGGGCGCGGGCGCGCGCGGTGAACTCGACGTGCTCGGGCATGTCGGCGTTGAGCACGGCGCGGGCACCTCGGGGCAGGAGCGTGTCGAAGAGCCGCCACTTCGCGGCGAGATAGGCCTCGATGGTGCCGTGATAGTCGAGATGGTCGCGCGTGAGGTTGAGGAACGCGCCCGCCTCGAGGCGCACGCCGTCGAGCCGCCGCTGGTCGAGGCCGTGACTCGACGCCTCCATGACGACCCGGTCGATGCCGGCTGCGGCCACGGCCTCGAGCGTGCGGTGCAACGCGACGGGATCGGGCGTGGTGAGGCTCTCGCCCGCGGCGAAGCCCGGCGCGTCGAGCCCGAGGGTGCCGAGGCTCGCGGCCGCGTGGCCCGTGGCGCGCCAGAGCTGGAGGGTGAAGCTCGCCGTCGAGGTCTTGCCGTTGGTGCCGGTGACGGCCACCGCGTGCGCCGGTTGCGGCCCGTGGAGCCGTGCCGCCATGCGCGCGAAGGTTCGCCGCGGGTCCGCCGCGACGACCTTGGC
This sequence comes from uncultured Geminicoccaceae bacterium, assembly GCA_964481035.1. GTDB lineage: Bacteria > Pseudomonadota > Alphaproteobacteria > Geminicoccales > Geminicoccaceae > JAAAPF01. The sequence continues at coordinate 22,828 of CAYZSE010000033.1, forward strand.
CGTCTTCAGGTCCAAGGCCTCGAGCCGGGCGTCGCCCAGCACGGCCGCCGCGCCCGCCGCGCCGGCCGCTGCGGCGAAGTCGAGGCCGTCGGCCCGGCTTCCCTTCAGCGCGGCGAACAGCATGCCGGGGCGCACGGCGCGGCTGTCGGCCGTGAGACCCGCGATCTCGGTCTCACCCGCGCCGATGAGCCGGGCGTCCTCAACCACGAGATCGGCGAGCCGCATCGCTCTCCCCCGTGTGGCGCTCGGCGGCGGTGGTCGGCGCCAGGCCGCCCCAGCGGCGCAGGTCGTCGACGGCGCCGGGCGGGCTCGGCTTCAAGCGCAGGATCGGTCCCATCCGCGCGATGATCCGGCCCACGGTCGGCGCCGCGGTCCAGCTGCCGAAATAGAGATCGCGATGCTCGGGCGGTCCCTGGGGCTCGTCGAGCACGACGTAGACGACGTAGGCGGGCTCGTGGATCGGCACGGCCGCGACAAAGCTCGAACGGACGCGGCCGTCCATGTAACGGCCGTCGGGGCCGATCTTCTCGGCGGTGCCGGTCTTGCCGCCGATCAGGTAGCCGTCCACCAGGGCCTGCTGGCCGCTGCCCTCGACGGCGACCCGGTAGGCGAGCCCGCGCATGGTGCGGACCACCTCGGCGTCGATCACCGGCGTGCCGGCGACGGGCGCGTCGCGCCGCCGCAGGGTCGGCTCGGTCAGGTGGCCCGGCCCCAGCAGGGCCGCGACGGCGCTCACCAGATGCAGCGGCGTGACCGCGATGCCGTGCCCGAACGCCACGGTCGCGGTCGTCGATTCGCGCCACCGGCGCGGTAGCTGGGGCGCCGCCACCGCGCCGGTCTCCAGCGGCAGGGCACGGTCGAGGCCCAAGCCGGCGAGGAAGGCCCGCTGCTTGGCGGCGCCGGTGCGCAAGGCGATCTTGGCGTTGGCGATGTTGGACGAGTGCATCAGCGCCTCGGCCACGGTGACGACCGGCTTCTTGGGACGGAAATCGTTGATCGGCAGCCCGTTTACCCGCAGCGTCGTGGAGATGTCGATGCGGTCGTCGACCCGCACCGTGCCGGCGGCGAGGCCCATGGCGACGTTGACGAGCTTGAACACCGAGCCCAGCTCGAAGGTCTGGGTCGTGTTGCGGTCCTTGCGCGCGTCCTCGTCGGCGTCGGCCGGGTGATGCGGGTCGAAGTCGGGCAGGCTCGCGGCGGCGATGATCTCGCCCGTGCCCACCGCCACGACCAGGGCCGAGCCCGCCTTGGCGCGGTAGAGCTCGAGCGCGCGCTCGAGCTCTTCGGTGACCGCGGCCTGCACCGCCAGGTCGAGCGCGAGGCGGACGGGCCGTGGCGCCGCGCCGCGAAGCGCCGTGTCGAAGGCGAGCTCGGCGCCCGACAGGCCGTTGTTGTCGACGTCGACATAGCCGACGACGTGCGCCCCGAGCCGGCCGTTGGGATAGACGCGGGCCTGGCGGTACTCGACGTCGACGGCGGGCAGACCGAGCCGCCGCACCGCCTCGACCTCGGCGAGGCTCGCCTCGCGCCGGACGACGATCCAGTGGCGGTCGCTCGCGAGCCGCCGGGCCAGGTCGTCGACCGCCAACCCGTCGAGCGTCGTAGCGAGCAGCGCCGCCTCGCGCTCCGGGTCGCGGACACGGCGCGGGTCGGCGACGATCCGCGGCGCCGGCACCGTGGTCGCGAGCACGCGGCCCGCGCGGTCGAGCAGGTCGGCGCGCACCGGAGAGGTCGCCGAGCGCGTCGCCGCCGGCGCCGCCACCGCGCGGTCGAGCCCGTCGAGCCCGAGATCGACCAGGCGCAGGCCAATCGCGCCGAACAGCGCGACGAAGCCGCCGCCGATCAACAGCAGCCGCCGGTTCATGGCGACGACCCCTCGATGGGGCGACGCAGGAGGGTGATCCGCCGGCCGGAGGGCAGCGCCACCAGGAAGGGCCGCGCGATCGAATCGCCGGCTTCCGCCTCGGGGCGATGCGGCAACGCGTCGACGGTGGTGAGCTGCACCGGCTCGCCGGGCACGAGGCCGAGGCGGTCGGCGAACGTCGCCAGGTAATCCGGCCGGCGATGATAGGCCAGCTCGGCGCGAAGCTGCGCGGCGCGGGCCTCGGCGGCTTCGAGGTCGTCGGCGAGCCGGCCGAGCCGTTCGCGCTCGACGTCGACGCTCTGCTTGAAGACCATGACGGCGGAGCCGAGGCCGAGCACCATGAGCAGCGCCGCGATGAGGCCGATGCCGCCCATCTTCACGCGACCCGACGCCGAGCTGCGCGCAGCCGCGCCGACCGAGCCCGCGGGTTGCGAGCGCATTCCGCCTCGTCCGGGCGGACGACCTTGCGGGTGAGCACCTCCAGGCGTGCCGGCGCGACGGTCGCGACCGCCGGTCGATGCCGCGAAACCCCGGGCATGGCGCCGGACGCCGCCTGGAAGAAGCGCTTCACCACGCGATCCTCGAGCGAATGAAAGCTGACCACGACCAGCCGGCCGCCGGGGGCGAGACGCTCGACCGCGCCCTCGAGCCCGCGCTCCAGCTCGCCGAGCTCGTCGTTGACTGCGATGCGCAGCGCCTGGAAGACGCGGGTCGCCGGGTCGATCGCGCCGGGCGGCCCGCCGACGGCGCGCCGGACCACGTCGGCGAGGTCGAGCGTACGCGCGAAGGGCGCCCGGCGGCGGCGCTCGACGATCGCTCGAGCCACGCGGCGGGCCTTGCGCTCCTCGCCGTAGCGGCGGAAGAGGTCGGCGAGCTCCGCCTCGTCGAGCGTAGCGACGAGCTCTGCCGCTGACGGCCCGCCACCGCCCATGCGCATGTCGAGGGGACCGTCGCGCCGAAACGAGAAGCCGCGCACCGCGGTGTCGAGTTGGAACGAGGAGACCCCGAGGTCGAAAACGATCCCATCGAACGGATCGGCCACGAGCTCCGCGAGATCGCCGAAGCGCCCCTCGAAAATCGCCAAGCGCGGCTCGGCGGCGGCGAGATCACGGCCGCGCGCGACGGCGGCTGGATCACGGTCGAGGCCGACGACGGCCGCGGCGCCGTGCGCCAAGAGCGCTCGGGCGTAGCCGCCGCCGCCGTAGGTCGCGTCGAGAAAGCGGCCATCGCGGATCGGTCCGAGCCATTCGCAGGCGTGCTCCAGGAGCACGGGAAGATGGGTCGATTCATCCACAGGTCTTTATCCACAGGAAAAAAGACCTCAAAAGGGTTTAGCACTTGCCGGACGCTCGATTGAAAGCGCCTGCAATTCCGCTTTTTTTCAATATTATCTACGATTCTTGATCGATGGCACCGCCAGGATGCCGCTGCCCTCAATCGGTTATAGGATTTTTTTCTTGTCACGGTACCAAAGCTTGTGGCTTGATGAGTCACCAGCGGCGTTCCAAAAGCATGTTCACTTTCAGGGGGCGCTAGCACGGACAACGTATCCAAAATTGACTTTCAGACAAGCGGTCAAGTGGCGCAAGGCGCAAGCCCACTACGCTGGATAAGGACGGTATAAGTTGATAGACTTTTGGTCAAGTAGTTTATCGATATGAATATCTAATTGTATGAGCAAAAACGGATTTTGGCGGCCGCTTGCGATCTCCAAAGCTGTGGATAAAATAGTAGATAGTTGGCACTTTGTTCGCATGGGCTGGGGATAGTGCGGGCCAGGCGACTGATAAGCCGGGTTCTGTGACGGCCGCAGCCGCCGATGGCCATTCCTCTGGGACGTCCGTCGCCGGACGCCTCGCGCGACCAACCCGAGCGACCGGCCCGGAAACCGGCCTGCACCCGAAGGCGCCGTCGCTCCTACTCGGTCTTGCTCCCGGTGGGGTTTACCGTGCCGCCCCCGTTGCCGGGGGCGCGGTGCGCTCTTACCGCACCCTTTCACCCTGACCCACAGCCGCGAACGAGCCGCGGCCCGGTGGGCGGACTGCTCTCTGTGGCACTTTCCCTGGGGTCGCCCCCGCCGGGCGTTACCCGGCACCGT
>CAYZSE010000034.1:0-1103 GCA_964481035.1 uncultured Geminicoccaceae bacterium
GTGTCGAGCACGCGCAAGATCTTCCAGCAGTGCGTTGGCGGCAAATAAACCTGGACCAGCTGAGTGATGATCGCCGGTTGCAACGTGTCCAATCTCTTAGCGAGACCCTTCGTGCATAGGCGGCTTCGACGGAGGTAGCGGCGGTCGTGGCCGGGGCGGTCAGGTGGCGGCTCGACCGCCGGGCCGGCGTGGTGGGAACGGCAGCCGGCTCCTGAAGCGCTCGGCGCGGCGACGGATATCCTGCAGGCGCATGACGCCGTCGATGCGCCGATCGAGGAACGCCCAGGTGTCCTCCTGGTCGAGCGAGGTGTCCTCCAGCCAGTAGAGCAGCGTGGTCGTGTAGACCCCGGCGAGCGACAGCCGCTTGGTGTAGACGTTGGCGCCGTCGTCCTTGGTGTCGCCGGCTGCGAGCCACATCCGATCGACCGTCCGCCACAGGTTCTGAAAGCCGCCCATGGCGACGGCCGGCAGCGTGCGGGCGGCGATCGCGCGGCGGGTCGCCTCGCGGTAGGGGGCGAGGGCCTCGAGCCGGGCGCGGACGGCCGCGGCGATGCGGTCGCGCTGGCGCATCTTCGCGACATCGAGGTTGTCGAGCCGCGCCAGCATCTGGCGGTCGGCCCAGTCGTCGAAGGCGTCGAGCAGGCTCTCGCCGCCGCGCGGGAACAGGCGTCGAGCGGTCACCGGCTCCAGCTCGAGATCGCGCGCCGCGGCGGCGAGGGCCTGGCGCCCCCAGCCGTCGAAAGCCACGTGCTCGAGCGCGGCCACGAGCAGCGCGTCTTTTTGAGCTTGGCGGTCGGTCATTCAAGGAGGTCCTGTGCTCGGGTCGGGGCGTCCAGCCGGGCGAGAAGATGGCGCACCTCGCGGGTCATGGCCAGGTCGCGTGGATCCCGCAGCCGCATGGGGTAGAGCACGCCGTCGAGATGGTCGACCTCATGCTGCAGCACGCGGGCGAAGAAGCCTTCCGCCTCGCCCTCGACGGCGCGGCCGTCGCGGTCGCGCGCGCCATAGCGGACCGCCCGGTGGCGCGGCACGAGCCCCTGCCAGTCCGGGATCGAGAGACACCCTTCGAGGCCGAGCTCCACGCCGCCGCCGGCGACGGGCTC
>CAYZSE010000034.1:1203-3122 GCA_964481035.1 uncultured Geminicoccaceae bacterium
GAATGACCGTCGAGGTTCAGGTTCGCGACAACAACGTCGATCAGGCGTTGCGGGCGCTCAAGAAGAAGATGCAACGCGAAGGGCTCTACCGCGAGATGCGGATGCGACGCCACTACGAAAAGCCGTCCGAGCGCCGGGCGCGGGAGAAGGCCGAGGCGATCCGCCGTTTCCGCAAGCTGCAGAAGAAGCGCGCCGAGCGCGACGAGCTCTGAGCCACCGGGCTCCATCGAACGCGCCAAAACCCGCGACGTCGACGGTCACGACGCCGCGGCATCGCCTTGCTGATCGTTCCACAAGTGTGCGTACCGCCCGCCCAGGCGTAGCAACTCGGCGTGGTTGCCGCGTTCGACCACCTTGCCCTGCTCCACCACCGCGATGTCGTGCGCATCGACGATCGTCGATAGGCGGTGGGCGATGACGAGCGAGGTTCGCCCGCGCGTGATCCGTCGGATCGCCGTCTGCAGCGCCCGCTCGGTCACGGTGTCGAGCGCCGAGGTCGCTTCGTCCAGGACGAGGATGCGCGGGTCCTTCAGCACCATCCGCGCGATCGCCACGCGCTGCTTCTCCCCGCCCGAGAGCTTCAGCCCGCGCTCGCCGACCAGCGTTCGATAGCCGTCCGGCAGACCCTCGACGAAGTCGTGGATCTGAGCCACGCTCGCCGCTGCCTCGACGGCCGCCCGATCGGCGCCCGGCCGGCCGTAGGCGATGTTGGCGCCGATCGTGTCGTTGAACAGCACCGTATCCTGGGGCACGACCCCGATGGCGGCACGCAGGCTCTCTTGGGTCACATGGCGGAGGTCCTGGCCGTCGATGGCGATGCTGCCGGCGTCCACGTCGTAGAAGCGGCAGAGCAGGCGGACCAGCGTCGACTTGCCGGCGCCGGAGCCGCCCACCACCGCGACCGTGCGGCCCGCCTCGAGTTGCAGGTCGAGGCCGTCGACCACCGGCCGGCGCGGGTCGTAGCCGAAGCGGACACCGGCGAAGCGCACGGCCCCCGGTCCGGCGGCGAGGGGCACGGCATCGGCCGCATCGGCGACGGCCGGCTCGATCGCCAACAGGCCGGTCAGGTTCTCGAGGTCGGCGAGCGATTGCTTCACCTCGCGGTAGACGAAGCCGAGGATGTTGAGCGGCTGGTAGAGCTGCAGGATGAAGGCGTTGACCAGCACCACGTCGCCGACCGTCATGGTGCCGGTGACGACGCCCCAGGCGGCGTTGAACATCAGCGCCGTGACGCCGAGCGCGACGACGGCCTGCTGGCCGAAATTGAGCGCGGCGAGCGAGGTCTGCGAGCGCACCGCCGCGTCCTCGTAGGCCGCGAGCGAGCGGTCGAGACGCTCGGCCTCGTAGGTCTCGTTGGTGAAGGTCTTGACCGTCTCGTAGTTCAAGAGGCCGTCGACGCTGCGCCCGGCGACGTCGTTGTCGCGCTGGTTCATCTCGCGGCGGAACGCCGTCCGCCACTCGGTCGCCAGCACGGTGAACGCCGCGTAAATGACGATGGTCGCCGCCGTGATCGCGGCGAACGACCAGTGATAGTTCCAGAGCAGGATCCCGATCACCAGCACGAACTCGAAGGCGGTGGGTCCGAGATTGAACAGAACCATGCCGAGGAGAAACGTCATCGCCTGCACGCCACGCGAGATCGCCCGCGACAGCTCGCCGGTGCGACGGTCGAGGTGGAACTGAAGGGGCAAGGCGAAGAGATGGCGGTAGACGCGCAAGGAGAGCCGGCGGCCGGCGCGCTGGGCGACGCGCGCAAAGATGAGCTCGCGCAGGTTGGTGAACAGCGACGCCGCGAGCCTCGTACCGCCATAGAGCAGCAGCGCCGCGGTCGGCAGGACCACCGCCGCACCTTGGGCGGCGCCCAGGGCGTCCACCACCGCCTTGTAGAAGAAGGGGATCTGCACGGCCACGAGCTTGGC
>CAYZSE010000034.1:3222-10760 GCA_964481035.1 uncultured Geminicoccaceae bacterium
TTGGCTTCACGTCGGTACGGGGAAGGCGATGCAGAGCTCCGGTGCACTCGTGGCGTTGGTGGTGGCCTTGGATGGCGACGCGGCGCGCGGCGAGCGATGGGCTTCGCTCTCCGCGCCGTTCATGCGGTTCGTCCTGGCCCCCGGTGTCGGCGAGGCGGCGGAGACGCTGGCCGGTGAGGACGTCGATGCCGTTCTGGTCGATGTCGGTGCCGCCGCTACCGAAGTCGAGGGCTCCCTGCGACGTATCGTGGGGCTCGCCGGCGGTCGCCCGCTGCTCGTGGTCGCGCCGGCCGAGGCCGGCTCGGCGAGCGCTGCCGGGCGCGTCGCTGCGGATGCGGGGATCAGCGTCGTCGCCGATGGCGGTCCGGCGGAGATCTGCCGCGCGATCCGGCACGTCGTCGCCGAGTGCCGGCGACGCGAGGCGGAGCGCTCGGCGGACCGTCTCGACGCCCTCACCGGCGTGCTCGGGCGCGAGGCGTTCCGCGAGGAGGTCGCAACGCGGCTCTCGGCCAGCTGGACCTCTTCGGCGGCGATGGTGCTCGATGTCGACAAGCTCTCCACCGTCAACGACCTGATCGGTCGCGACGCCGCCGACCGGTCGCTCGCGGCGTTGGCCGAGCGCTTGAACGGCGCGCTGCGCGACGACGAGGTGCTGGGCGTCGCCGACGCCGGCCGCTTCTTGTTCTGGATGCCCGTCGGCGCGTTCGCCGAGCGGGCGCCGTTGCGCGCGCGCGAGCTGCTCGAGGTCGTCGCACGGCCGATGCCCGCCGCCGGGCGTCGGCTCAACCTCACGGCCGCCGCCGGCGTCGCCTTCCATCCGATGGACGCCGCCGGCATCGACACCCTGGTCGCCCGCGCCGAGGCGGCGATGTATCGCGCCAAGGCCGACGGGCCGAACACCTACCGCCTGCACCAGACCGCACTCATCGGGGCGGCGCCCGCTCAGCTCAAGAAGCGCGCCGTCGCCCGCCGCGAGATCGACCGGAACAGCCTCGAGCTGGTCTTCGAGCCGCAGCTCGACCTCCGCACCGAGCGGCCCCGCGCGGCCCGTCTGCGATTGCGCTCGCGGTCGGACGGCGCGTTGATCCATCTCTCGGCGGATGAGATCGACGACCTGGCGTTGCCGATCATCCGGTGGACCCTGGAGACCGCCGGCGCGCAGATGGCCGGCTGGCTCGCGCAGGAGGTGCCGCTCGTGCCCTTGGTGGTCGACCTACCGCTGCAGCTCGTCCACCGCAGCGACGTCGTCGAGATGGTGCGGCGCCGCCTGCAGAGCGCGGGCTGCCATCCGGCGTGGTTCGAGGTTGCGGTCAAGAGCGATGTCGGGACGCTGCAGGTCACCGATGCGATCACCGCCGACCACTTGCAGGCGCTCCGCGACCTCGGGCTGCGGGTGACGCTCTCCGGCTGCGGCGGGCGCACCGCCTCGTTGGGGATGATCCGCGACCTCCCGGCCGATGCGATCGAGCTCGCGGCCGATCTCGTCGAGGGGCGGCGGCATCGCGCGAGCGACGCGACGGTGCTCGCGGCGCTGGTCGACCTCGCGCTCGTCCTGGGGCTCGAGGTCGGCGCCGCCGGTGTCGACCGTCCCGGCCTCGCGCGCGAGCTCAAGGACCTGGGCTGCGATTGGGCCAGCGGTGCCTGGGTCGGCGTGCCGATGCCCGCCGCCGCCTTCAGCGACTGGCTCTCCGGTGGCGGGACGCTGATGAGCGCCGCGTCGTGAGGGGCCGGCGCCGGCGCAATCCCGCGCAGGCCGTCACCGGTCCGCGTGGTTTGGCGCTTCGGACGTAGACCGGCCGCCCGATCCGGGCTACGTGCCTGACACACTCCCTTTCCTTCGCGGAGACATCGCCGCCGTGCAGCCCCGGCCGCAGCTCGTCACCGGGCCGGTGGCGCCGCTGGTCCGCCGCCTCGCCATTCCCGCGGCCACCGGTTACCTCTTCAACACCCTCTACAACGTCGTCGACAGCATCTATGCGGGCCTCTGGTCGACGGCCGCGCTCGCTGCGCTCGGCGCCAGCTTTCCGGTCTTCTTCGTCATCGTCGCGACGATGACGGGGCTCGGGATGGGAACCACCGGGCTGGTCGCCCGCGCGCTCGGCGCCGATGATCGCCGGCGCGCCCTCGCCCTCGCCGATGCCGGCCTGCGGCTCGCCCTCGCCCTCGGCCTCGCCGCGGCCGCCACCGGCCTCGCCCTCGCCGTACCCGCGCTCGACGTCATGGGCCTCGACGCGGCGGCGCGCGCCCATGCGTTCGCCTACCTCGTGCCGATCATGCTGGCCGCACCGCTGTTTCTCGCCAACGCGGCGGTCAACGCGCGGCTCGCGGCTCAGGGTGACACCAAGAGCTACCGCAACGCGCTGGTCGTCGGCGCCTTCGCCAATCTCGCGCTCAACCCGCTCTTGATGTTCGGCCTAGGTCTCGGCGTGGCCGGCATCGCCTGGGCGACGGCATTGATCCAGGCGCTGACGCTCGCTTATCTCCGGCACCGCGCGCGCAGCGACGATCTCGCCGCGGAGGTGGCCGAGCCGGCCGACCGGGTGGGGCTGATGGCCGCGCTCGTCCGCCAGTCGCTGCCGGCGATGGGCAACATGACGCTCATCGGCATCTCGCTGTTCACGATCACCGCCTTCGTCGCCCGCCACGGCGAGGCCGCCGTCGCCGCCTACAGCGCGGCGCTGCGGATCGAGCAGCTCTTCTTGCTACCCACGGTGGGGCTGAGTGCCGCGGGTCTGACCCTCATCGGCAACGCCTACGGCGCCGCGCGCTTCGAGCGCATCGCCCTGATCCTCAAGACCACCACGCTCTATGGGCTCGCCGTGATGGGGCTCGGCACCGTGGTCATTTTCCTCCTGCGGGAGCCGTTGATGACCGTGTTCTCGCGCGATCCGGCGGTGGTCGCCGTCGGGGCCCGCTATCTGGGCGTCGCGGCGCTCATCCAGTGCGCCTACGTCTTCAACATGATGGGCAACGCCGCGCTCCAGGGCATCGGCCAACCGGGCTGGGGCTTCGCGGTCGCGCTGGGGCGCTCGCTCGTCGCACCGATCGTCGTTTTGAGCATCGTCGAGATCGTCTTGGAGCGCGGCCTCGGCGCCATCTTCTGGAGCCTCTTCGCCATCAACTGGACATCCGCCGCGGTCATGGTGTGGCTCGTCACGCACCGCCTGCACGCCGACTGCGGGCTCCGTCTGACCGCGGCCGCGCGCGGCTGACGGCGGCTCAAAACGGCGGCGGCGTGCGCCCTTCGAGCACCTCGGTTATGACCTCGGTGTCGATGTTGCCGCCGCAGAGGATGACGGCGGTCGGTCGGCCGGCCATCTGCGCGTTCTCCTGGAGCCGCGCGGCGAGGGCCGCGGCGCCGGCGCCCTCGGCGACGTTGTGGGTCGCGCGAAAGATCAGCCGGATCGCCTCGGCGACGGCATCGTCGTCGACGACGACGATCCGGTCGGCGCCGCGGCGAATGACGGCGAGTGCCGTCTCGTCCGGCTCGCGGCAGGCCATGCCGTCGGCGAAGGTCTGGGCGCTCTCGCTGGTGACAACCCGGCCTGCCTCGAACGAGCGCGCGAAGGCCGGCGCACCCTGGGCGACCACACCGACGATGGCGGTCCGCAGGCCGAGGCGATCGCGCGCGGCGATCAGCCCGGAGATGCCCGAGCCCATGCCGATCGGCACGTAGACCGCATCCAGCGGTCCCGCCGCCTCGAACAGCTCGAGCGCGTAGCTGGCGACGCCCTGGACGAGCCACGGGTGGTAGGAGGGGACCATCTCGAGCCGCCGCGCCTCGGCGAGCTCGGCCGCGTGGCGGCGGGCCGCGTCGAAGTCGCGGCCGTGGATCACCAGCTCCGCCCCGAAGCCGCGCATCGCGGCGTTCTTCTCGGGACTGTTGGTCTCCGGCACGACGATGGTGACGGCGAGACCGCTGGCCCTGCCGGCACGGGCGAGGCTCTGGCCGTGGTTGCCGCGCGTCGCGCTGATGATGCCCCGGACCTCCGGCTGCGCCTGGCGAAGGGCGTCGCAATAGACGATGCCGCCGCGGACCTTGAACGCTCCGGTCGGCGTGTGGTTCTCGTGCTTGACCCACAACGGCCCGCCGACCGCGGCTTCGAGCAGCGGCCAACGATATTGCGGGGTCGGTGGCATGTGGGCGTAGACGAGCCGCCGCGCGCTCTCGAGATCGGTCGGGTCGAGCATTGAGATCCTCCGCGGCTAGGCCATAGCCGGTCTCGCCGCCCGGGTCGACGCGGCATCGGCGGCGTGCCATGTCTAGTCGTGCGATGACGCCGAGGAGCGGACATGGACGAGAGCGGAGAGGACCGGCAGCGCAACGTCCTGGGCGAGCCGTTGGAAGCGTGCAGTCGAGCTCCGTTGACCGGCTTCTACCGGGACGGATGCTGCCATACCGGACCCGAGGACCTGGGCGCGCACGTCGTCTGCGCGGTCATGACCGACGACTTCCTCGCTTTCAGCCGGGCGCGCGGCAACGACCTCACCACCCCGCGCCCGGAGTTCGGCTTTCCCGGGCTCAAGGAGGGCGACCGGTGGTGCCTTTGCGCCGCGCGGTGGCAGGAGGCCCACCAAGCCGGGCTCGCGCCCCGTGTCGCCTTGCGCAGCACGCACGAGCGGGCGCTCCGGGTCTGCCGGCTGGCCGACCTCAAGGCGCGGGCGGTGGATCTGAGCTAGGGGCGTCGTCGTCCACTCGGTCGAGGGCGTCGGCGAGCTTCGCCATGACCCGGTCGAGGCTGCGTCGCTCGGAGAGGCCGAGCGCCTTGATGAGGTCCTGCTCCCAGGCGCGAGCGACGTCGGCAATGTCGGCGAACAGGCGCTCGCCCGCCGCGGTGAGCGCGAGGCGCACCACCCGACGATCGCCGCTGTCGGCGCGACGCGCGACGAGGCCACGCGCGACGAGCCGGCCGGTCGCCCGGCTGACCTGGACCCGGTCGAGGGAGGTACGCTCGGCGAGATCGCCGGCGGTGAGGTCGTCCGATCGGGCGAGAATGGCGAGGCACCGCCACTCCGGGATCGAGATGCCGAAGCGGTGCTCGTAACGTCGCGCCAGACCACGGCTGACCCGTTGCGAGAGCACCGCGAGCCGGTAGGGCAGGAAGGTGTCGAGCATCAGAGGATCTTCGGGGAACAAGACCGGCATCGCGACGCGACCTCGCGCGGATTGATTTCAAATGAAACTAACAGCTTGCGGTCGTCGTCGCATCGTGTTTTAACACCGTTAGTATCGCTGAACGGGCATCGTCATTCGACGACACGACGCCATCGTCCGTTCGAGAACGCACGCGATGGCGTGCTCTCGGGGCGATCGCAGGGGCGCCCGATCGACGACCGATGAGCTAATGACAACATCGGCGGTGTCGGGAGCCGCGGAAAGCGGGTTGGAAGGCGAGCCTGTCAGGGAGTGAGGAGCGGCCGGCGCAGCGCGCGTCGGCCGTTTGCTTGCGCTCGAAGAGCCGCCACTCGCGCCCGTGGCTTCACCTTCAGGTGGAGATCTGCGACTTGTCGTCGCGGAATCGAGTGTGATGAGCGCGTGAAAGTCCGCCGCCGTCGGCCGCGTCGACGTCGCGGTACACGCACATTCGCCGGTTTTTCCAGCCGATTCAGCGCCTTTTCCACAAGTCGTGTCTCGGCTCCATCAAAATCGTCACATTTGTCGAAAGTCTGTCACAATCACGCCATGTCACTGAATTCCTACTTCTGGGTTTGTGCGACCTCTTGAGACTGTAGGGACAAAGAGGCAGCGTAGTCCTCAGATGACGGGCCGGCCCGACGAGCCGGATTTGACGGACGAGGAACTTGAGCATGCTGCCTATCACGGAGGGGCGCGGCGCATCGTCGAGATGGTCGCTGGGGTTGGGGGCGTTGACGCTCGGGCGTGTCGACGAGCGCGAGCGGACGCAATCGCTGATGATCATGCGGTTTGCGCTGCTCAACCTGCTGGGCGCGGCGCTGGTCGTCGCCGCCTGGCTGCAGGGCTGGCTCACGCCGCTCGTCAGCGGCTCGGCGCAATGGATGGTGGCGGTGATCGCCGCGACCTTCGTCGTCGCGCTCGCCTGGTGCGGGCGGCTCATCGCCGACACCGGCGCCGAGCTGGATCAGGCGAAGTCGGGCCGGCTGCGGGCCGGCTCGCGCACCAGCGGCTACCTCACCGCGCGGGTCGGCGCCGGCAAGGAGCGGCGGCGCGCGCTCGAGAGGAGCCTGCGCATCAAGCTCACGAGCCGTATCGCCGGGGTGCGGCAAATGGCCGGCAGCCTCGTGTTCTTGGGTCTCATCGGCACCGTCATCGGTTTCATGGTCGCGCTCTCGGGCGTCGATCCGAGCCGCGCCGGGGACGTGTCTGCGGTCACGCCGATGGTCGCGACGCTCATCGACGGCATGGGGCTCGCGCTCGCGACCACGCTGGTCGGCGCCGTGCTCAATCTCTGGCTCATGGTCAACTATCGGATCCTCGAGCACGGCACCGCCAAGCTCCTGGCCGAGCTGATCGAGCGGGGAGGTGGCGATGATGACGCCTGAGCCGCTCTTCGAAGACAGCGAGAGCACAGTCTTTCGCGACGTGCTCATGCTCGCGCTCGCCGGGTTCATGGCGATCGTCATCCTTCTACTGCCGCACCTCAACCCGCCGGGTGACGAGGCGGTGGCGTCCGCCGAGCCGCCGGGCAACATCCTCGTCGAGGCGCGGTGGCCCGACAATCTCGCGACCGACGTCGATCTGTGGGTGGAGGCGCCGGGTGACGTGCCGGTCGGCTATTCCAACAAGGGCGGCGCGATCTTCAACCTGCTGCGTGACGACCTCGGCATGCGGGCCGACGCGACGCCGCTCAATTACGAGGTCAGCTATTCGCGGGGGATCCCGGCCGGTGAATACACGGTGAACCTGCATCTCTACCGTAACGAGGAGAAGTCCCGCAGCAGCATCCCGGTGACCGTGACCGTGAGCGTCAAGGACAGCGCGGATCGCGGCGCCAAGCAGATCCTCTTGAGCGAAGCGCAGCTGGAGCGCGAGGGTCGGGAGGTTACCGTCTTTCGCTTTGCGCTCGACGACGACGGGCGCTTGGTGCCGGGCAGCGTTCACGGTCTTCCGAAGTCGTTACGGCGGGGGAGCAAGTCATGACGATGATGCCGCTGTTCTACACGGCGATGGTGGCGCTCGCCGGGGCGATCGCCGGCCTCGCGCTCTGGGCCCGGGTACGGCGCTCCGTCAAGGCACTCGTCCTCACCCTGACGGCCGCTTGGCTGGTCGTCGCCTACGGTGCCCTCGCCGAGCTCTTGAGCCGGCCGAAGCCGGTCGATCTCGAATTCGCGCGCGCGGCCGTGCCCGAGGCCGAGGTGCTCGCGGGCCGCGTCGTCGAGGACGCGGCGATCTACCTTTGGCTCGACTTCCTCGACGACGGCGAGCCGCGCGCCTACCGCCTGCCCTACGATCGCGACATCGCCGAGCAGCTCAGAAAGGCGATGCAGGAGGGTAGCGAGAACGGCGCCGGCGTGCGCATGCGCCTGCCATTCGAGCCCAGCCTCGACGACGACGAGCC
>CAYZSE010000034.1:10860-26611 GCA_964481035.1 uncultured Geminicoccaceae bacterium
GCGCCGGCGTGCGCATGCGCCTGCCATTCGAGCCCAGCCTCGACGACGACGAGCCTCGCTTCTACGCGCCGCCCCAGCCGCGCCTGCCGCTCAAGCCGGCGGAGCCCGGCGGCGAGGGCGCGCCGCTGCATTTCGACAGCCCCGGCCAGTCGGCTTAGCGCGCTTCATAGCGTCGGCGGACCGAGTGCGCCCCCGCCCGGTCGCCCGAGACGACGCGGTCCATGCCGGCCGGGCGGCGGGCACGCTGGCTCCGACGGCATCTGAACCGAAAACGCGCAGGAGCGGTGACGGTCCCGCTTTGGAGCGATAGACCTCGGCCCGGGAAGGGGCGGCGGGCGCCTGCTCGGCGCCCTAGCCCGGCGCGGCAAACCTTGAGATGGAGGCCAGCTTGAGCGAGAGCGTCGAGGCGGCGCCGACCGCCGCGGTCCTGTATACGACCTTCGCCGATATGGATCAGGTGCGCAGCTTCGCCGACGCGGTGCTCGCGGCGCGGCTCGCCGCCTGCGTCAACGCCTTGCCGGGGATGCGCGCGCTCTACCGCTGGCACGGCGACCTCAAGGTCGAGCCCGAGATCGCCTGTCTCGTCAAGACGCGGCCGGAGCTCAAGGACGAGCTGATGGCGTTCGCGCGGGCGCATCACCCCTACGACACGCCTGCGCTCCTTTGGTTCGAGGCCGCCGCGGTCGATGCCGGCTTCGGGGCCTGGATCCGCGCCGAGACCGCAGGTTGATCAGGCCGCGGCGACCGCGAGCGGCGCGCCGTGGTCGCGTGCCTGGGCGATCAGCGGCGGGAGCGGACGCTCGGCCCGCGGTCCGTATTGCTGGATGATGAGGCCGGCGCACAGCACGCCGAGGCGGCCGCACGCGGCGAGGTCGAGCCCTTGGGAGAGCCCCTGAAGGAAGCCCGCGGCGAACAGGTCGCCGGCGCCCGTGGTGTCGACCAGGTTGCCGATGCGGGCGGCGTCGATGACGTGGACCTCGTCGCCGGCGAGGATCACGGCCCCTTTGGACCCGCGGGTGAGCGCCGCGATCTCGACCTTGCCGCGCACCTGCTGCAGCGCGTCGTCGAAGTTGCGCAACTCGTAAAGGCTCGTGATCTCGGCCTCGTTGGCGAGCAGGATGTCGACATGGCCCTGGACCAGATCGCGAAACTCGGCGCGCCAGCGGTCGACGCAGAAGGGATCGGACAGGGACAGCGCGATCTTGCGCCCGGCGCCGTGCGCGATCCTCGCCGCCTCCAGCACGGCCGCCTTGGCGTCGGGCTTGTCCCAGAGATAGCCCTCGAGCAGCGAGATCTTGGCGTCGGCGACCAGCGTGGGATCGATGTCGGCCGGGCTCAGCTCGGTGCAGGCGCCGAGATAGGTGGCCATGGTCCGCTGCGCGTCTGGATGCACGAAGACCAGGCAGCGCGCCGTCGGTGAGCCGTCGCGGGCCGGTGGGTTGCGGAAATCGACGCCGACGGCGCGGCAGTCGTGCGCGAACACCCGGCCGAACTGGTCGTCGCGCACCCGCCCGATATAGCCGGCCCGACCGCCGAGCGCGGCCACGGCGACGGCCGAGTTGGCGCAGGAGCCGCCCGACATCTCGACACCCTGGCCCATCTGCTCGTAGAGCGCATCGGATTGCGCGGCGTCGACGAGGGTCATGGCGCCGACGGCTAGGCCCGCCCGCTCGACCACCTCGACCGGCGCCGGGGCGAGGATGTCGACGATGGCGTTGCCGACCGCGACGATGTCGAGGCGCGCATTCGAACCGTTGAGATCCATGAAGTCCGCTCCGGTTGGGAAACTCGTGCGGAGCATAGAAAGCTGCGGCCGCGGCACAAGCCGGCGGCGGCTTTCGGCGGAAGGGAGGTGCGGATGCTGCAGGACCTCGGCCGGGTGCTCGAGCAGGTCGACGACCCGCGCTTGTGGAGGGTCGTCCTCAAGTCGGCGCTGGCCAGCCTCGGCCTGCTCGCGGTGCTGGTGGCGGCTCTCGCCTGGCTGACCCGGGCGCTGGTCGCCACGGGCATCGCTTGGCTCGACCCGCTTGTGCCCTGGCTTACCGCCGCGGGCGGGCTCATCGCCGGACTTCTTCTGCTGCCGGTGGCGACCATGAGCGTCATGGGGCTCTTTGCCGACGAGGTTGCCGCCGCCGTCGAGGCGCGCAACTACCCCGACTGGCCGCCCGCCGCGCCGCAGGGCTTGTTCGAGGCGCTGGGCCAAGCCCTGCGGCTGCTCGTCGCGACCGTCCTGCTCAACATTCTGGCGCTGCCGCTCTACCTGCTGCTGCCCGGCGCCAACCTCGTCATCTTTCTGGTTCTCAACGGCTATCTGCTCGGCCGCGAGTACTTCGAGACGGTCGCGCAGCGGCGGCTTTCGGCGGGCGAGGTGCGCCGCGTGCGCCGTCGCCACCGAGGCCGGATCTTCCTCGCGGGTGTGGCCGTTGCCGGCCTCGCGCTCGTGCCGATCGCCAACCTGCTGGTGCCGGTCGCGGGAACGGCGCTCATGGTGCACCGCTGCGCCCGGCTGCCCGAGATCGTCGGCGGCGCTCGGCCCACGCGACGGAAGGTGTAGCGGGCGATGCCTTGGCTTGCGCGTAAAAGGTGATTATTATTTATTGAAATCGCGTTTAAGGTGGGGAAACCGAATGATGCGCAGACGCGACGCCGCCGCCGCTGCGGACCTGCCCCAGGCCGAGACGACGACCATGGGCCGGTTCGAGATGCCCCGGCGGGTTGTCGACGTGCCGGTGGCGCCGTCACACAAGAGCCACGGCCACCAGGCCGCCACGGGCCGGGTCGCGCTCGGCACCGACTTCGGGCCGGTGCTCGTCCACGACGGCGCGACGCAGGGCGCTCCGGAGCCCGCGCGCCAGCTCGCCGTCGGCCGCGGCATTCGGCTCACGGGCGAGATCGAGGGCTGCGAGCGCCTCTCGATCGAAGGTGAGCTCAAATGCGGGCTGCACGCCTGCGAGCAGCTCGTCATCGCCGACGGCGGCCGGCTCGAGGGCCAAAGCGAGGTCGAGACCGCCGACATTGCCGGCGTCTTCGAGGGCACGCTCCTGGTGCGCGGCCGGCTGTTGATCCGCGCCACGGGCAGGGTCCGCGGCGACATCCGCTTCGGGGAGCTCGAGATCGAGCGCGGCGGTCAGCTCGCCGGCAGCGTCGACGCGCACGCCAAGGGCCCGCAGCTCGCGACCGTCACGGCGGCCGGCGGCGACTGATCAACTCGGGTCGTTCTCCGGGCGGCGACGCCTTCCTTCCAGGATCGCCGGGTCGACGCCCATCGCGTGCGCCAGGTTGACGGTGCCGCTGCCGCGCGCGGCGGGCGTCGGCTGGCTCGCATGCGGC
The DNA here is from genome assembly GCA_964481035.1 of uncultured Geminicoccaceae bacterium. Classification (GTDB taxonomy): domain Bacteria; phylum Pseudomonadota; class Alphaproteobacteria; order Geminicoccales; family Geminicoccaceae; genus JAAAPF01. The sequence continues at coordinate 14,191 of CAYZSE010000034.1, forward strand.
GCCCAGCCGGCGGCGAACAGGACGTCGACGGTGACCTTGATCCGGCCACGGGCATCGCGATCGTCGGCGAGATAGCGCTCGGCCATGCGCATCAGCACCGCGCGCGACAAGGGCCGCCGGCTCCGCTCGGTGAGCACGTTGGCCTCGCCGCCGCGGCGGAGCTCCTGAAGCAGCGACAAGGGCTCGGCGTAGGTGAGGGTGATGCGATCGACGTCGACGACCGGTAGCGCGAAGCCGGCGCGCTGCAGGAGTGCGCCGAGATCGCGGACGTCGACGAAGGGAGCGACGCGGGGACTGGCGCCGCCCGTGACCTCGATCTCCGCCGCCATCAACGCGCGTCGCAGCTCGACCAGCGTGTCACCGCCGACCAGCGCCGCGAGCAGAAGCCCGTCGGGCTTCAGCACGCGCCGAAGCTGCACGAGCGTCCCCGGCAGGTCGTTGACGGCGTGCAGGCTGCCGCTGCTCACCACCGCATCGACGCTCGCGTCGGCGAACGGCAGCAGCTCCAGCGAGGCGGCGACGCGCCGGCCCGGGGCGTGGTGGACGAGCGCCGGCGTCGGATCGGTGGCGAGGATCTCGGTCGCCGGTGCGGCGGCGGCGAGCGCCCGGCCGAGGACGCCGTGCCGGGCGCCGAGATCGAGCACGCGGGGGAAGGTGCGCTTGATGTCGGCCAGGCGCTCGACCAGCCGGTCCGCCATCTCCCGCAAGAGGAAGTCGTCCGCCATGACCGTTGCGGCCCGGCGGTGGCGCTGACGATGCAGCGCGGCGATATCGAAGACGTGGACGTCGCCCATGGACGCGACCTTAGGCCGTCGGCGCGGTGCGGCAAGGCTCACGCAGCGGCGAGCGCGCCGCGGCAGACCGTGACGAAGCGCCAGGCCAGCAGGAGCATGGCCGTGCCGAGCCCAGCGGTGAGCCCGGCGATCAGCCCCGCGATGCCGAGCCCGAGCGCGAAGGCGAGTCCATAGCCGACCGGCACGGCGACGCCGAGATAGGCGGCGACCTGGATGAGGAGGGGCACGCGGACGTCGCCGGCGCCGCGCAGCGCGCCGATGAGCACGCCCTGGCCGGCATCGACGACGATCAGCCCGGCGGCGAGCCAGAGCGCGGGCGCGGCGCGCGCCACGACCGCCGAATCGCTCGTGTAGAAGCCGGCGATCTCGGCGCGGAAGGCGGCGATGCCCGGCGCCAGGGTGAGGGTGAGGGCGAGGCCGAGCCCGGTCGCGGCCCAGCCGGCGAGCGGCACGTCCGCCCGATCGCGCCGGCCGATCGCGTTGCCGACGCGGACCGCCGCGGCCGTGCTGAGCCCGAGGGTGAGCATGTAGATCAGCGACGACAGGTTCAAGCAGACGAGATAGGCGGCCGCCGCGACCGCCCCGAGCCAGCCCGCGAGCAGGCTCATCGTGGTGAACGCGGCGCTCTCGAGCGCGTTGGCGCCGGCGATCGGCACGCCGAGGCGCAACAGCCGTATCAGCTCGCCGCGAAGGTCGTCGAGGGGGCCGCGCAAGCCCAGCCCGACGGCATCGCACCGCACGAGCACGAAGGCCACGAGCGTCGCCGCCATGAACCAGCGGGTGAACGTCGTCGCGAGCGCAGCGCCCGTGGCGCCCATCTCCGGCAGGCCCCACCAGCCGAACAGCAAGAGCGCATTCAAGGCGGCGTTGAGGACGTTGGCGACCACCATCACGACCATCCCCGGCGCCGGGCGGCCGAGACCCTCGAGCAGGAAGCTCGTCGCGGTGAACAGCAGCATCGGCAAGAGCCCCGGAGCCAGCGCCTGCAGCACCGTGCCGGCGGCGGAGGCGAGCTCGGGAGCCTGGCCGGTCCACGCCATGACCACGGGCCCCGTGGCGAGCAGCGCCGTGACCGGCAGGGCGTAGCCCGTGGCCGCGAGCAGGCCGAGGCGCCAGGCGGCGCCGCAGCGGCGCGCCTGGCCGGCGCCGTGGGCTTGGGCCACCAGCACGACCGTGCCGACGAGCAGGCCCGTGCCGGTCAGCATGAAGAAGAGAAAGGGGGCCATGGCGAGGCCGTAGTGGGCGAGGCCGGGCCCGCTCACCCGGCCGATCATGACGACGTCGACGACGGCCATGACGAGCAGCCCGGCGCGCGCGATCATCACCGGCCAGGCGAGTGCCAGCGTGCGCTTCAGGTGCCACGCGAGCCCGGCCCCGCTCGGCGCCGCCGCGAGCCTCATCGGACGAGGCCGGCGACGGCGAGCAGAAACCACGCGTAGATGAGCAGGAGAAGCAGGCCTTCCCAGCGCGTCAGCACCTGCATCTGCAGCATGACGACGGCCAGGAGCGTCGTGCCGAGCATGACCGGCAGCGCCAGATGCAAGAGGGTGGCGGGGACCGCGAGCGGGCCGACGAGGCCGGCGATGCCGGCGACTGCGAGGATGTTGAAGACGTTGGAGCCGACGATGTTGCCGACGGCGAGTTCGCCCCGGCCGCGCCGCGCCGCGAGCGCCGTGACCGCGACTTCCGGCAGCGAGGTGCCGATCGCGACGACGGTCACGGCGAGTGCCTCGGTAGTGACCGCATAGGCCCGGGCGAGCGCAAGGATCGAGCGAACCGTGCCCTCGGCGCCGAGATAGATGCAGCCCGCTGCGACGGCGAGCACGATCGCCGACCAGGCGAGCCCGGCCCTGGGCTCGCTCTGCGGCTCGTCCGTGCGCTCGCCATCGGGCGCTTGCACGCAGAGATGCAGGTAGATGGCGAGAGCGCCGAGCAGCAGGAGGCTCTCCAGCCGGTCGACGGTGCCGCTCAGGGCCACGAAGGCGCCGAGCAGGGTGGCGCCGGCGAGGAACGGCAGGTCGATGTAGGCGAGGGGCCGCTGCACCCGCATCCGGCCCTCGACCACGGCGGCGATGGCGAGGACCAGGCCGAGGTTGGCGATGTTCGAGCCGATCACGTTGCCCATGACGATCTCGCTGGCGCCGCGCACCACGGCGAGAACCGAGGAGACCAGCTCCGGCAGCGAGGTGCCGAAGGCGACGATGGTGACGCCGATGACGAAGGGTGCGAGGCCGAACCCGCGCCCGATCGTCTCGGCCGCGTCGGTGAGGACGTCGGCGCTGCGGATGAGCAGGGCGAGGCTGACGACGAGCGCGCTCCCCCAGACCAGAACCGGCTGGGCGGCCGCGAGCGAGGCGAGATCGGTGAGGCTCATGGCGCCTGCGGGCATAGAGGCTCGACGGCCGCGACGCCAGTCGCGGGATCGACGTTCGTCGACAGACGCGGCGAGCTGTGTCATGAACTGTGGCCTTGTATGCAACTTGCGAGGGCGGGCGCCGTCGGTGCAGTGTCGTCGGTGCGGAGCGCTGCAACCCGAGGGAAGTCGGTTTTGCACCGACTGCGGTGAGCTTCTGGCGGGGGCGTGCCCCTCCTGCGGACATGAGGTGGCAGCGTCCCAGGGCTTTTGCGGCGCGTGCGGCAGCGCGCTGCGCGGCGCCGGTCTAGGCGAGACCACGGCTCCCTTTCGAGCCGCGCCGGCGGCTGTGGCGACCGGGGGCGAACGTCGCCAGCTGACCATCCTGTTCGTCGACATCGTCGGTTCGACACGCCTCGCCACCCGCCTCGACCCCGAGGAGTACCGCGACCTCATCGACAGCTATCGCGTGATCGTCAGCGCCGCCGTCAAACGCCGCGGCGGTCTCGTGAACCTTCTTCTGGGAGACGGCCTGCTCGCCAGCTTCGGTTTCCCCCGCGCGCACGAGGACGACGCCGTTCAGGCGGTGGCCGCGGCATTCGAGCTGATCGATGGGCTTGAGGAGGCTGGCGGCCACGCGCTTCCGCCGGTGCGCGTGGCCGTGGCGACCGGCATCGTCGTGGTCGAATACGTCGTCGGCGATAGCGGCAGGCGGGAGCCGGCGATCTTCGGTGATACCCCCAACCTCGCGGCGAGGCTGCAGGAGCTGGCGCCGCCGGGCGGGGTCGTCGTCTGTCCGACGACCCGCAAGCTCATCGATCAACGCTTCAGCTGCGGCGCGCCGACGCTGCACACTCTGAAAGGTTTCACGGCGCCGGTCGCGGTGAGCTCGGTGGAGGCGGAGCAGGCGCCCGCGGCAAGGCCGCACGGTCCGTGGGGCGATTTGCCCATCGTCGGCCGCGACGAGGAGATCGGCCTGTTGCGGCGCCGGTGGCGGGCGGCGGCGGCCGGCGAGGGCCGCGTCGTCGTGCTCGCGGGCGAGCCGGGCATCGGCAAGTCGCGCGCGGTCGAAGCGCTGCGCCGAGCCCTCAGCCACGAGCGGCACGGCCTCGTCACGCTGTTCGGTTCGGCGCACCACGCCAACAGTGCGCTCTTTCCCGTGATCGCCCATCTCGAACGGGCGGCCGGGTTTCAGCGCGGTGACGACACGGCGGCGAAGGCCGACAAGCTCGCGCGCCTGCTGGGCGGCGTCCCCGGCCGCGATGACGAGGCGTTCAACCTGGTCGCCCATCTGCTGGCCCTGCCGGGAACCGAAGACGCTGCGGCAGGAGGTCCGCCGCAAGCGCAAAAGCGCCGGACCTTCGAGGTCTTGCTCGACCGGTTGGAGCGGTTCGCCCTCGAAGCGCCGGTCCTGTTCGTGGTCGAGGACGCGCACTGGTTCGATCCGACGTCGCTGGAGCTCCTGGCACTCATCGTCGAACGGGTGGCGCGGCTGCCGGTGCTCGTCGTCGTGACGGCCCGACCCGAATTCTGCGCGCCGTGGCCGCAGCTCGCCCACGTCGCGACAACGACGCTGACCCGGCTCGATGCGCGCGACGGCGCGGCGCTCGTCGTGCAGGCGGCCGGCGGTCGCGCTCTGCCGCCTGCGGTCGTCGACGAGATTTTGAAGCGCACGGACGGTGTGCCGTTGTTCGTCGAGGAGTTGACCAAGGCGGTGCTGGAGAGCGGTCGGCTCGGCGAGCGCGATGGCAGTCTGGTCCTCGACCGGCCGCTCGACGCGGTCGACATACCGGCGACGCTGCAGGCGTCGCTGCGGGCCCGCCTCGATCGCCTCGGCGCGGCCCGCAAGCTCGCGCAGATCGGCGCCGCCGTGGGCCGCAATTTCCATTTCGAGGTGGTGCGCGCCGTCGCGGCCGAGCTCGGCATCGACGTCGCGGCCGCGCTCGGCGAGCTCGAGCGCTCGGCACTGGTCTTCCGGCATGGCGAGCCGCCCGAAGCCGTCTTCACCTTCAAGCACGCGCTCGTCCGCGACGCCGCCTATGCCGGGCTCCTCAAGAGTGGCCGACGCCGTCTGCACGGGGCCATCGCCCGGGCGCTCTTCGCCGCGTTCCCCGAGATCGAGCGCAACGAGCCCGAGACACTCGCCCATCATCTCGCCGAGGCGGGCGATCTCGCCGCGGCCGCGCCTCACTGGCTGCGCGCCGGTCGTGCCGCCGCCGCCGCTTCGGCCAATCTGGAGGCGATCGCGCACCTGCGCCGTGGGCTCGAGGCGGTGGCGATGCTGCCTGCCGGACGCGTCCGCGACCGTCTCGAGCTCGACCTCCTCTACGCGCTCGGGCCCTGCCTGATCGCGACCCAGGGACCGGCCGCGGCGGATGCGGTCGCGGCGTTCGAGGCGGCGCGCGTCGTCGGGGTGCGGCTCGGTGCGCCGCCCGAGCTGCAACAGATCATGTTCTGGATCGCCACCGCGAGCGTCATTCGCGGCGAGCTTGAGAAGGCGGACGAGGCCGTCGCGGCGCTCTTGGCGATCGCAGACGGCGCGGACGGCGACCGGCCGGCGTTGCTCAACGCCTGGCGCGGCCGCGCCATGATCCTCTTGTTCATGGGCCGCCTCGCCGAGGCCGAGGCGGCGGTCGAGCGGTTCTTGACGCTCTTCGACGCGAGCAGCCCGGAGGCCCAGCTCGGGGCTCGTGCCGCCGGCCAGGACGCCAAGGCATCGGGCCTCGCGCTCGCCTCTTGGATCTATGGTCTCCAGGGCGACGAGAGGAAGGCCTTCGTCGCGAGCCATGCCGCGGTCGTCCGGGCGGACGAGGTCGGTCATCCGCACAGCCAGGCTTACGTCGCCTATTACGCGGCGGTGCTGGCGAGCCTCGACGGGCGGCTCGACGAGGCGCGCGCCCACGCCGGGCGGTGCCTGGGGCTCGCCGAGGCGCACGGCTTCGCGCAGTGGCGCGGGCTCGCCGAGGCTGTCGCCGGGATCGTCGCGGTCCGCGCAGGCCGCGCCCCGGCGGCCAGCCTGGCCGCGGTGATCGACGGTCTCGGCGCCTATCGACGCTCCGGCTACCAGCTCGGCATCACCGCCCTCTACGCCATGCTCTGTCCGGTCCTGCTCGACGAGGGGCAGAGCGAGGCGGCGGTGGACCTGCTCGACGACGGCCTCGCCATTGGCGAGCGCAACGGCGAGCGTGCCTTCGAGGCGGAGCTCCTCCGGCTCTCAGCGCGGCCGCCGGAGCTCGGCGTCAGCGAGCGGGCTCGCCGCTTGACCCGGGCGCACGACCTCGCGCGGGCGCAAGGTGCGGGCCTCGTCGAACGGCGTTGCCGCGCCGACCACCAGGACCTCGGCCTCGCCGAGGCGGACACCCCGGCCGGAACCTCGGCCACGCGATGAGAAGGACAACCCACCATGAAGCGTGCCATCGCGCTCGCCGGCGGCGGCCCGGCCTGCGGCCTGCAGATCGGAGCGCTCAAGCGCTTCGCCGAGGAGGAGATGAATTTCGACATCTGGGCCCTGGCGTGCATCGGCGCCTGGGTCGGCGTGATCTACAACCAGTTCGAGCCCGACACCGCGCCGGCGCAGAGCGAGACGTTCTTCCGCGACCACATCTTTCGTGAGGACCGCTCCTACGCCAAGTTCCCGATCAACCAGGTCTTCGCCCCCGAGCTCTTCAGCAACGCTCGTGCGCTCGTCAACTTCGTGGCCGATCCGGCGAGCTACCGCGATCTCTATGTCCCCGGAGCGCTGCTGGCGGCCGCTCGTCACAATCTGGAATTCATGATCGATCCCAAGCGCTGGAACCGCGGCGACTTCAACCTGCTGTTCCTCGAGAACATGGCGGCGCAGCCGCTCACCCGCTACCTCACCTCGCTCGCCTATCTCTCCAACGTCGATGGGCTCTCGCGGATCTACTACCCCGAGGGCTCGTTCTTGCAGAGCATCGACTTCGCGGCGCTGACGAAGGCGGACCGGCCCTTCATCTATCACAACGCCTGGAACCTCTCGCGGCAGCGTCTCGATCAGTTCGCCAATCGCCCTGCGCGAGACTACAAGCAGCTCACGGCGGCGAGCCTCTGTGCCTGCTCGGCGCTACCTTATGTCGAGAGCACGGTCGAGGTCGACAACGACACCTACTGCGAGGGGGCGCTGGTCGACACGGTCAACTTCGCGCACCTGCTCGACCGCCACGACGTCGCGGGCGATCATCTCGACGAGGTGTGGATCGTGCGCATCGTCGGCAAGGACCAGGTGCGCACGCCGCACACCATCACCGACGCGCTCGGCAATCTCTGCATGCTGTTCGCGGCCAGCCTCGGCGAGGACGACGTCAAGCTCTTTCGCTTCCATGCGCGCGAGCGCGGCTTCAAGGGCAAGATCGTCGAGATCCCGGTCAGCTCTAGCATCGACTTCAACTGGAACGTCAAGAATTTCGACATCGGCGTGGAGGCCGGCTACCGGGCGGCGGCGGCCGCCCTCGAGGACTATCGCAACGGCGAGTTCGACGACCTGAGCAAGCGGACGCCCGAGGACCGTTACGTCTTCTGACGATCGAGGTCCGCCTCAGGCGCCGCAGCCTTCGAGCGCGGCGTCGATCGAGCGGGCGGAGCCGGCGAGGCCGATCGTCGCCGTGATCCCGCCCGCGACGACCTCGACCTCGCGGCCGCGCCTGAGCGCCCGGACGAGTTCGGCCGGCGCGGGCCCCATCCGGGCGTCGCCCTGCGCGGCGGTGAGCGGCAGGGAATAGGGCCGGCCGTCGACCAGCAGGCTCGCCCCCGCGACGGGCCGGGCGAGCGCCATGATGGCGACGTGCGGTCGGGCGTCGGCGCAGAAGACGGCGAGGCCGCCGAGATGCGCAGGGGCGGCCGCCCAGGCGGTGGGGCCGGTGGCGAGGTCGCCCGACCGCACCGTCCATTCGGCGGCGGCCGGCGTAGCGCCGACGAGAACGCCGAGCGTCCAGGGGAGAGCCCGTCGCAGCATGACGACAGCCCGCGTTTGGGTTGCGTTAGCCGCGGTGCACATGCGCGCAGACCGCGATCCCGTCAAGCCTGCCGGCGGCCCCGACCGGGCGCGCATCGGGCCCTTGGCCTGACGTCGCCGGCGCTTTCGAGTAGGCGCGCGGCGAGGGGCGGGCTAGGTTCTTCGGGTGGCCCTGCACCGCATGGAGGTTGCGGCCGTGCACGTCTCCAGTGTCCTCGCCCGCGAGGTGGGCGCGCGCCTCGCCCAGAACTACGCCGACATCTTCGGCACGCTGCGCCCCGAATACGCCGACCTCCTGCGCACCTCGGCGCGGGTCGTGATCGAGCGGGTCGCCGCGAGCGATGCACTCTACCACGACGTCGAGCACACCATCCTGGTCACCATGGTCGGCCAGGCGATCTTGCACGGTCGGCTGATCGCCGAGCACACCACGCCCGAGGACTGGGTGCACTTCACCATCGCCACGCTGGTCCACGACATCGGCTACCTCCGCGGCGTCTGCGCCGGCGACGGCGACGGCCGCTACGTCATCGACGAGGCGGGCAAGACCGTCGACCTGCCACGCGGCGCATCGGACGCGGCGCTCGCCCCCTACCACGTCGACCGCGGCAAGATCTTCGTGCGCCGGCGCTTCGAGCCCTTCGAGACCATCGACGCCGAGCGCATCGCTCGCGGCATCGAGCTCACCCGCTTTCCCGTCCCCACCGACGACGACCACGGCGACACGGCGGGCGAGCCCGGCCTCGTTCGCGCCGCGGACCTCATCGGTCAGCTCGGCGACCCGCACTACCCGCGCAAGTGGAAGGCGTTGTTCCATGAGTTCGAGGAGACGGGGATGGCGCGCCAGCTCGGCTATGAGACCCCGGCGGACCTGGCCGAGGGCTACCCGCGGTTCTTTTGGACCTGCGTGTCGCCCTACATCCAAGATGCCATCGCGCATCTCGACCGGACCGCCGAGGGCAAGCGCTGGCTCGCCCAGCTCTACAGCCACGTCTTCGTCGAGGAGCACGTCCGCCACCGCCACGGCCCCGAGCGCGATTGAGCCGCGCTCAGCTCGGCCGCAGCAGCAGCCCGAAGGCGAACGCCGCGAGCATCGCGTAGTCGTCGAGTTGGGGTTCGGGAAAGGCGTCGATGACCGGGTAGATGGCGGCGAGCCAGGCGAGGAGCGCCAGCGAGCCCAAGGCGCAGGTGCGGCGTACGGTGCCGGCGAGAAGGCGGTGGCGGGCGCGGCCGTAAGCCGCCCGCAGGTCGGGCTCCTGCAACAGATCGCCCAGATAGGCGGCCTTCACGAGGCTGAAGAACAAGGCGATGAGCCCCGAGGCGAAGAACGAGCGTTGCTCGGCGACGACCGGGTCGAGCAGCCAGGAGACCGGGAACAAGAGCAGCATCTTGATCGAGATGACCCGCATCCCGTGCAGCCGCGACTTGGCGAAACGCCAGAGCCGATGCGGCTCCTCCGCCCGCGTCAGCGCGTAGGGCGGGGCGATCGAGGGCGAGATCGCGGTGCCGAAGGCGAACGAACTCGTGAACGCGGCGAGGCGCGCGTAGCCTTCGCCATAAGCGGCGAGCGCCGCCGCGAACAGCGCCGTGACCCACAGCGCGTTGAGAAGCGCAGCGCTCCAGCCTGGACCACCTCCGGGATCGTGCGGGTCCACCAGTGCCCATTTGTAGTTGAGCACGAGCAGCGGCAGGCTGATCAGGAGCGCGGCGACAGGTGACATCGGCGGCATGGGCTCGCGGTAGCGGCGTCCACTGTCCTTCTAGGGCGTCGGGGCCGTGCGGCGAAAGCGGCGGCGCGCGCGGACGCCAACGCCGACCCGTCGCGACGGGTCGCAGCGCCGCCTCGACGCCAGCGTTTTCACGGTCCGATCCCGTCGGCCGAGGAGCGCGTTGGTGGCGCGCCCTCGGCACCCCCACTGTGCCGCGCGGAGCCGGATCTTCGTAAGACAAGCGTTTGCCGGTAGGGTTGATCTTCGCCCATCCCGCACCCCAGCCCGGCCGCCCACGAGGTTACGCTGCCATGGGCGGCCGTGCGGGGGTGCGGGATGGTCGAGCATCTCGGGAAACGCGCTAGTGCCCGTTGATGCAATCGAAGCTGCTCGCTTCGATTGCATCAGTGCACCAGCAACCAGTCAGAGCGCGAGGTGGCCGACGAGGCCGGCGGCGGCGACGACGGCCCAGGCGGGGGTGCGCCAGGCGACGAGCGCGTTGAAGGCGGCCGCGGCGATCGCCATGGCCGAGGGCGAGGTGATGCCGGCGGTGAAGACCGGATCGTAGAGCGCGGCCCCGAGGAGGCCGACGACCGCGGCATTGATGCCGAGCATCGCCCGCTGGGCGAGCCGCGCCGCGCGTAGCCGCTCCCAGAAAGGTAACGCACCCACGACCAGCAGCGCCGAGGGCAGGAAGATGGCGACGAGCGCCACGAGAGCGCCGACGACGCCCGTCGGCGGGGCGAGGTGCACGGCACCCAGATAGGCGGCGAAGGTGAACAGCGGCCCCGGCACGGCCTGGGCAGCGCCGTAGCCGGCGAGGAAGGCCTCGCGCTCGACCAGGCCCGGGCCCACCACCTCCGCCTGCAAGAGCGGCAGGACGACGTGGCCGCCGCCGAAGACGAGCGCGCCGGCGCGGTAGAAGCCGTCGACCATGGCGACGACGCCGCTCGCGCTCGCCGCGGCCGCGAGGGGCAGGGTCGCGAGCAGGGCGAAGAACAAGACCAGCGCAGCGATCGCCGGGCGCCGGCCGACGGCGACGGCGAGGCGCTCGTGGCTGGCGCCGTCGCGCGCCGCCGGGACGAGCCAGGCGAGGCCGGCGAGCCCGCCGAGGACGATGACGGCGATCTGGCCCCAGGCGCTCGGCACGAGCAGCACGATGATCAGGGCCGCCGTGGCGATGGTCGCCCGTTCGCGGTCCGGGGCGAGGCTGCGGGCCATGCCGAGCACGGCATGGGCGACCACGGCCACGGCTGCCGCCTTGAGCCCCTGGATCCAGCCGGCGCCGGCCTCGGCGCCCAGGGCCGTCACCCCGTAGGCGAAGGCGATCAAGAGCAGCGCCGACGGCAGGGTGAAGGCTGTCCAGGCGGCGAGCATGCCGGCATAGCCCGCCCGCTGCAGGCCGATCGCCATGCCGACCTGGCTCGAGGCCGGGCCCGGCAGGAACTGGCAGAGCGCCACGAGGTCGGCGTACGCGGCCTCGCCGAGCCATCGCCGGCGGACGACGAGGGCCTCGCGGAAATAGCCGAGATGCGCGACCGGCCCGCCGAAGGAGGTGACCCCCAGCCCGAGGAAGACGCGGAAGACCTCCAGCGCCGTCCCGGCCCGTCCGGCTCGCGCCGCCGCCGTCTCGCTCGTCTCCACGACTGCGGCCCCCGCCTCGCACCCAGGATCGCGTCGCATCGTAGGGCGCCGCGGTGGCCGATCAACCGGTCATGACGCCGGCGAGCCGGCGTGCGCGTGCGGGCTCGCCGCTCGCGTCCGCCATGGCGGACGCCCTGCCGACCCGTGCACCTGCGGGCGATGACGCGGGCCATCCGGTTCGAAATCCCGTCACCAAGGCCGGCTTGCCTTCGAGCTCCGGGCATGGCTCCTGCGGGGGTACGCCGCGCGATGCTCGCCGCACCAGCCCCGGAAGACTGCCGATGAGCTTCGAGATCTGGCTCGCCTACACCGTCGCGGCGGCCATCCTCTGCGCCACGCCCGGTCCGACGATCCTTCTCGTGACGGGCTTCGCGCTGCGGCACGGCAGCCGCCGGGCGCTGCCGGCGGTCTTGGGCGTCGTCGCCGGCGACGCCATCGCGATGGCCCTGTCGCTCGCCGGCGTCGGCGCGATCGTCGCCGCATCGGCCGACCTCTTCACGCTCTTGAAGCTCATGGGCGCCGGCTACCTGATTTGGCTCGGTCTGGAGGCGTGGCGGACGCCCGTGCCCCGAGGCTGCATCGACGTCGCACAGACGACGGCGGCGCAGATGCAGCGCCGAGCGTTCGTTGTCACCGCCCTCAATCCCAAGGGGATCATGTTCTTCATCGTCTTCTTGCCGCAGTTCGTCTCGGCGTCGGCCCCGGTGATGCCGCAGCTCCTCCTCCTCGGCGTCACCTTCTTGATGATCGCCGGGCTGAGCGTGACGCTCTACGTCCTGCTCGCCGGCCGCCTGCAGGAACGGCTCCGCGACGGTCGCGGGCTGCGCTGGGCCAATCGGCTGGGCGGCAGCTGCCTCATCGGCGCCGGCGTGCTGACGGCGACGCTACGCCGCGCCGGTTAGCGCGTTTCCCGGTGAGGTTGATCTACGCCCATCCCGCACCCCCGCCC